>NZ_WVUH01000229.1 GCF_017614955.1 Micromonospora echinofusca | reverse complement strand
GGCCGACCCCGACGCGGTCGTGCCGCTGTCCCTGCCGCAGGAACGGATCTGGTTCCTCGACCAGCTCGACCCGGGCAACCGGGCCTACCACGCCCAGGCCACCATCCGGCTGCGCGGACCGCTCGACCCGACGGTGCTGCGGGCCGCCCTCGACGAGATCGTCCGCCGCCACGACATCTTCCGCACCGGCTTCGTCGCCGGCCCGCACGGCCCGGAGCAGCGCATCGCCGCCCACCGTGCCGTCGACCTTCCACTGGTCGACGTGTCCATGCTGGCCGAGCCCGAACGCAGCCGGCGCGCCGAGGAGACCGTGACCGGGTACCTGCGCGAACCGTTCGACCTGGCCGAGCCGCCCCTGGCCCGGTGGGCGCTGATCCGCCACGCCGACAACGACCACACGCTGGTCCACGTCGAACACCACCTGGTCCACGACGGTTGGTCCTTCGCCGTCTTCGTCGACGAACTCACCCGCCTGTACGGCAGCTACGCCGCCGGCCGGGAACCGGACCTGCCGCCGCCGGCCTGCCGCTACCGCGACTTCACCCTCTGGCAGCGGCACTGGATGCAGGGCGAGGCGCTCGACCGGCACCTGGCGCACTGGACCCGGGAACTGGCCGGCGCGCCGCACGAACTCGCCCTGCCGCTGGACCGGCCCCGCCCGCTGACCCAGAGTTTCACCGGCGCGGCGCTGCGCGTCGAGCTGCCCGGCGAGCTGTGCCGGCGGCTGCGCGCGTACAGCCGCCGGCACGGGGTCACCCTCTACGCCACCATGCTCGCCGGCTTCGCCACCCTGCTCGGCCGGTACGCCCGGCAGGACGACATGATCATCGGCAGCGGGGTGGCGAACCGCCGGCTCGCCGAGACCGAGCGCCTGATCGGCATGGTCGTCAACACCCTGCCGCTGCGGGTCGACCTGTCCGGCCGACCCGGTTTCACCGAGTTGGTCCGCCGGGTGCACACCCGCGCCGCGACCGCGTACGAGTGGGCCGACGTGCCGCTGGACCGACTGGTGGACGCCCTCGAACCGGTCCGCGACCCGGCCCGCAACCCGCTGTTCCAGACCATGTTCAGCTTCCACGACTCGCCGATGCCGCAGCTGGCCTTCGCCGGGTTGACCGGCAGCGTCCTGGAACGGCACAACGGCACCGCCAAGACCGACCTGAACATCGTGGTGCTGCCGCGCGCCGAACAGCACGCCGGGCACGGCCACCGCGACGACGCCGCCCCGATCACCCTGATCTGGGAGTACGCCACCGCCCTGTTCGACGAGCAGACGATGCGGCGGATGACCGCGCACTACACCCGGCTGCTGGCCGCGGCACTGACCGACCCCGACCAGCCGGTCGGCCGGCTGCCGCTGCTCGGTGCCGAGGAGCGGGCCCGGATCGTCGGCACGTACAACCGCACCACCGTGCCCTTCCCCGCCGACCGTACGGTGCCCGAACTGTTCGCCGAGCAGGTGGCCCGGCACCCGCACGCCCCGGCCGTCGAGTACGACGGGCGGACCCTCAGCTACGCCGACCTGGACGTCCAGGCCGAGGCGTTGGCCCGGCTGCTCCGCGAACGCGGGGTCGGCTGCGACACCCCGGTCGGGGTCCTGTTCGAACGCGGCAGCGAACTGGTCACCGCGTTCCTGGCCGTGCTGAAGGCCGGCGGCGCCTACGTGCCCCTCGATCCCGGCTACCCCGGGGAACGACTGCGCTGGCTGCTCGCCGACTCCGGGGCCCGGCTGGTGGTGACCCGGGCCGACCTGGCCGGTCTGCTCCCCGCCGACGGGGTGGCCGTGGTCACCGCCGACGACCCGCCGACCGGGGACGGGAACGGGTCCGTCGCCGTTCCGGCACCCGCCGCCCCGGAACCGGCACCCGCCGCCCGCCCGGACAGCGCCGCCTACGTCCTCTACACCTCCGGCTCCACCGGACGCCCCAAGGGGGTGGTGGTCGCCCACCGGGCGATCCTGCGCCTGGTCTGCGGTACCGACTTCGTGCGGTTCGGCCCCCAGGAACGGATCGCCCAGGTCGCCGACGCGTCCTTCGACGCGATCACCTTCGAGGTGTGGGGTGCCCTGCTGCACGGCGGGACCGTCTGCGTCATCCCCCGCGACACCGTACTCAGCCCCGGCGCCCTCGGCGAGCAGCTCCGCCGGTCGGCGGTGACCAGCATGTTCCTCACCTCGGCGCTGTTCAACGAGGTGATGGCGCACCGCCCGGACAGCTTCGCCACCATGACCAACCTGCTCGTCGGCGGCGACGCGCTCAACCCGGTCCGGATCCGCCAGCTGCTGCGCGGCCCGCACGCCCCGGCCCGGCTGCTCAACGGGTACGGCCCCACCGAGACCACCACCTTCGCCGTGGTGCACCACATCACCGACCTGCCCGACGGGGCCACCTCGGTCCCGATCGGCCGGCCCATCGCCAACACCACCGCGTACGTGCTCGACGACGAACTGCACCCGGTCCCCGAGGGCGTACCCGGGCAGCTCTACCTCGGTGGTCCCGGGGTGGCCCGGGGGTACGCCGGTCGACCGGCGCTGACCGCGCAGCGGTTCGTCCCCGACCCCTTCGCCGCCGACGGTTCCCGGCTCTACCACACCGGTGACGTGGTGCGCTGGCGCAGCGACGGGGTGCTGGAGTTCCTCGGCCGCAGCGACGACCAGGTGAAGATCTCCGGTTTCCGGATCGAACCGGGCGAGGTGGAGAACACCCTGCTCGACCACCCGGCGGTGGCCGGCGCGGCGGTGGTCGTCGACGACGCCCCGACCGGTCGGCGCCTGGTCGGCTACGTCGTACCCGCGACCGGGCAACCCGCACCGACCGGTACGCAACTGCGCGCCTGGCTGACCGAGCGGCTGCCGCCCTACCTGGTGCCCGCCGCGTACGTGTCGCTGGCCGCCCTGCCGCTCACCGAACACGGCAAACTCGACCGGGCCGCCCTGCCGGCCGCCGAAGCGGAACGCCCCGACCTGACGGTCGCCTACCGGGCACCCCGGAGCGACACCGAACGGGCCGTCGCCGCGATCTGCGCCGACCTGATCGGGCTCGACCAGGTCGGTCTGGACGACGACTTCTTCGCCCTCGGCGGGCACTCGCTGCTCGCCATGCGGCTGGTGGCCCGGGTCAACGAGACCTTCGGCGCCGAGGTGCCCCTGGCTCGCTTCCTGCGTACCCCCACCGTCGCCTGCCTGGTCACCGCCCTGGACAGCGGCACACCGGCCGGCGGGTCGCCCGGGGAACCGGCCGCTTCCGGCGGTATCGCCGCCGGCGGTTGGCAGCAGATGGAGCACCTGTTGCAGCACATCGACCAGCTCACCCCCGAACAGGTCGACCAGCTGCTGCACGACTTCGCGGACAACGAGGCGGAACGATGAGCGACCCCGGTACGGACGCCCGGCGGGCCCTGCTGGCCCGGCAGCTGGCCCAGCGGCTGGCCCACCGCAGCCACCCGCTGTCCTACCCGCAGCAGCGGCTGTGGTTCCTCGACCAGCTCAACCCCGACAACCCGGTCTACAACATCCCGCTGGGCTACCGCATCCATGGCCCGCTCGACGTCGACGCCCTGCACCGCGCCCTGAGCACGGTGGTCCGGCGGCACGAGGCACTGCGTACCGTGTTCCGGGCCGTCGACGGCCAGCCACGCCAGGTCGTCCTGCCGCCCACCGAGGTGCCACTGAGGGTGGTCGACGTGGCCGGCACCGCCGAGGCGACGGCGCTGGCCGAGGCCGAGGCGCGTACCCGGTTCGACCTGGCGGACGGCCCGGTGCTGCGGGCCACCCTGCTGCGGCTGGGCCCGACGGACCACTGGTTGTGCCTGACCGTGCACCACATCGTCTGCGACGGCTGGTCCCTGGCCATCCTGGAGCGGGAACTGGGCGCGGCGTACGCCGGCCGGCAGCTGCCCGACCTGCCCGTGCAGTACGCCGACTTTGCCGAGTGGCAGCACACGCACCTGACCGGCGACACCCTCGACCGGCTGGTGGGCCACTGGCGGGACCGGCTGGCCGACGTACCGCTGCTGGCCAGCCTGCCCACCGACCGGCCCCGACCGCCGACGCAGACCTACCGGGGCGCCCACCTGGACCTGCGTCTCGGCGCGGACGTCACCGCGCAGGTGACCGGGTTGGCCCGGCAGGCCGCCGCGACCCCGTTCGCGGTGCTGCTGGCCGCGTTCGCGGTCGTCGTGCAGGCGCACACCGGTACCCCGCAGGTCGTCGTCGGCTCGCCGGTGGCCGGCCGGCAGCGCGCCGAGGTCCAGCCGCTGATCGGTTTCTTCGCCAACACCCTGGTGCAGCGGGTGGACCTGACCGGTGCGCCGACGTTCCGGCAACTGGTCGAGCGGACCCGCGACGAGACCCGGGACGCCCTGGCCCACCAGGACCTGCCGTTCGAGAAGCTCGTCGAGGAGCTGCACCCAAGCCGGGACCTGGCCCACAACCCGCTGTTCCAGGTGCTGTTCAGCTACCACGACACCGACGCCGCCGGGCTGGCCCTGCCCGGCTGCACGGTCACCCCGGTCCCCGGCGACACGGCCACCGCGAAGTTCGACCTGACCCTGTCGCTCACCCGGCGCGGGGCGGAGCTGACCGCCCGGCTGGAGTACGGCACCGACCTGTTCGACGCCGACAGCGCCGAACGGATGGCCGCCCGTTTCCGGCAGGTCCTCACCGCCGCCCTGGCCGACCCGGACCGCCCGGTCGACGGGCTGGACGTCCTCACCCCGGACGAACGTCACCTGCTGCTCACCGAGTGGACCGGCACCGGTGTCACCCGCCGCAGCGACGTGCTCGTGCACGACCTCGTCGCCGCGCAGGCCCGGCGTACCCCCGACCGGGTCGCGGTCCGGGACGCCGGACCGGGCCTCCGGGACGGGTTGACCTACCGCGAACTCGACGCGCGGGCCGACCGGTTCGCCGCCACGCTGCGCGGTCACGGCGTCGGCCCGGACACCCCGGTGGGGGTCCTGCTGCCCCGGGGTACCGACCTGGCGGTGGCCCTGCTGGCCATCCTCAAGGCCGGCGGGGCGTACCTGCCGCTGGACCCGGCCCTGCCCGCCGACCGGCTCGGCTACCTGGTCACCGACTCCGGTGCCCGGCTGGTGGTGACCACCCCGCACCTCGCCGGCCGGCTGGACGGCCTGCCGGTCACCACCGTCGCCCCCGACGCACCGGCACCGGACGACCCGGCAGCCGTGGTGCCGGCGGGCCGGTCGGTGCACGCCGACGACCTGGCCTACGTCATCTACACCTCCGGCTCCACCGGACGACCCAAGGGCGTCCTGGTCACCCACCGCAACGTGGGCACCTTCTTCGCCGGGATGGACCGCGAATTCGGCCCGGACACGGCCGGCGACCCGGACACGGCCGGGCCACCGGACGACACCGACGCCAGCGCGCCGACCTGGTTGGCGGTGACCAGCGCCTCCTTCGACATCTCGGTACTGGAACTGCTGTGGACCCTGACCCGGGGTTTCGAGGTGGTGATCCGGGGTGACGAACCCACCTCCGGGGCCGCGACCGCCACCGGCGCCCCGGTGCCCGCCGAGGTGCAGGCCCGGCCGATGGACTTCAGCCTGTTCTACTTCGGCGGTGACCGGGGCGGGGCCGCCGACGACCGGTACCGGCTGCTCGTCGAGGGGGCCCGCTTCGCCGACCGGCACGGCTTCACCGCCGTGTGGACCCCGGAACGGCACTTCCACGACTTCGGTGGGCTCTACCCGAACCCGTCGGTCACCGCCGCCGCCATCGCCACCATCACCGAACGGGTGCAGATCCGGGCCGGCAGTGTGGTCGTACCGCTGCACGACCCGATCCGGGTCGCGGAGGAGTGGGCGGTGGTGGACAACCTCTCCGGCGGGCGGGTCGGCCTGTCGGTCGCCTCCGGCTGGCAGCCCACCGACTTCGTCCTCGCGCCGGACCGGTACGCCGACCGCAAGCAGTTGATGCTGGACGGCATCGCCGAGGTACGCCGGCTGTGGCGCGGCGGGACGGTCAGCCGCCCGCGTCCCGGTGGGGACCGGGTCGACGTCCGGGTGTACCCGCCACCGGTGCAGCCCGACCTGCCGGTCTGGGTCACCAGCGCGCGCAGCCCGGAGACCTTCCGGATGGCCGGGGAGATCGGCGCCGGGCTGCTCACCCACCTGCTCGGCCACTCGGTCGAGCAGCTCGGCGAGAAGATCGACATCTACCGCCGGGCCTGGCGCGAGGCCGGTCACGCCGGTACCGGGCACGTCACCCTGATGCTGCACACCTTCCTCGGCACCGACACCGAGCAGGTCCGCGAGCGGGTCCGCGAGCCGCTCTGCGGGTACCTGAAGAGCTCCTTCGACCTGCTCTCCGGGCTCGGCGCGGTCTCCGGCAGCAGCAGCGACTTCCGCAACCTGCCCGAGGAGGAACTCGACGCGCTGGTCCGGCAGGCCTTCGACCGGTTCTTCGACACCGCCGCCCTGCTGGGCACCCCCGAGGCCGCCGCCGACCTGGTGGACCGGCTCAAGGCGATCGAGGTGGACGAGGTGGCCTGCCTGATCGACTTCGGTGTCGACCACGACGAGGTGCTGGCCGCGCTGCCGCACCTGCGTGCCGCCCGGGACCTCAGCGAGGAACGCCGCCGGGTGGCGCTGGCCGACGAACCCGTCGCCGCGCAGCTGCGCCGGCACCGGGTCACCCACCTCCAGTGCACCCCGTCGCTGGCCGGGGTACTCGCCGAGGACCCCGACACCCGCGCCGCGCTGGGCGACCTGCGCCGGCTGCTCGTCGGCGGGGAGGCGCTGCCCGCCGCGCTCGGCGCCGACCTCGCCGGCCTGGTCGGCGCCGTGCACAACATGTACGGGCCGACCGAGGCGACGGTCTGGGCGAGCAGCCACCGGGTCGACGGTGACCCGCCGCCCGGCGGTACCGTCCCGCTCGGCCGGCCGCTGGCCGACGTGCGCGCGTACGTCGTCGACACCGACCTGCGCCCCACCCCGGTGGGCGTACCCGGCGAGCTGCTGCTCGGCGGCCCCGGCGTGACCCGCGGCTACCACGGTCGACCCGCCCTGACCGCGGACCGGTTCGTGCCCGACCCGTTCACCGCCGACGGTTCCCGGCTCTACCGCACCGGTGACCTGGCCCGCTGGCGGGCCGACGGCACGCTGGAGTTCCTCGGCCGGCTCGACCACCAGGTCAAGATCCACGGCCATCGGATCGAACTCGGCGAGATCGAGAGTGTGCTGGCCGCGCAGGACGGGGTACGCGCCGCCGTCGTGGTGGTGCGGGGCACGGGCGCGCACCGCAGCCTGGCCGCGTACTGCTGCCCGGCCCGGACCGGCACCCCGGCGCCCACCCCGGCCGCACTGCGTACCGCCCTGGCCCGGGTACTGCCCGACTACATGGTGCCGGCCACCGTGACCCTCCTCGACGAGTTGCCGCTCACCCCGAACGGCAAGGTCGACCGGAGCGGGCTGCCCGACCCGCGCCGCCCCGAACCCGCCCGCTATCTGGCACCCCGCACCGAGGTGGAGCAGACCATCGCCGAGGTGTGGGCGCAGTTGCTCGGCCGGGAGCGGGTCGGTCTCGACGACAACTTCTTCGAACTCGGCGGCAACTCGCTGCTGGCGGTGCAGGCCCGGTCCCGGCTGCTGGCCCGGGACGTCACCGGGGTGTCCCTGGTGGACCTGTTCCGCTATCCGTCGGTGCGTACCCTCGCCGCCGCCTGCGCCACCCCCGGCGAGCGTCCCGACGCGCTGGCCGGTACCCGGCAGGCCGCCGGACGGCGCGCCGCCGCCCTCACCGCCGCCGGCCCGCGCCGGGGACGAAGGAGCTGACCGGCCGTGACCGCGTACCTGGACAGCACCGGCAGCACCCCGGAGGCCGACCCGACCGGCGGGATCGAACCGATCGCCATCGTCGGCATGGCCTGCCGGGTACCCGGCGCCGACACGGTGGACGGGTTCTGGACCAACATGCTCGACGGGGTCACCTCGATCAGCCGGTTCACCGACGCGGAGCTGCGCGCCGCCGGCGTGGACCCGCGCCTGCTCGCCGACCCCGAGTACGTCCCGGCCGGCGCGGTGATCGCGGACGCCGACCACTTCGACGCGGAGTTCTTCGGCTACAACGCCGCCGAGGCCGAGACGCTGGACCCGCAGCAGCGGGTCTTCTGCGAGACCGCCTGGGCCGCCCTGGAGGACAGCGGCCACACCCCGGAACGCACCGACGGCGCCATCGGCGTCTTCGCCGGCATGTTCATGAACAAGTACCTGACCGCGAACCTCGCCACCAACCCCCGGTTCCAGCGTTCCGCGATGGCCCCGCTGGCCCGGATCTTCAACGACAAGGACTTCCTGGCCACCCGGGTGGCGTACCTGCTCGACCTGGACGGGCCGGCGTTGACCGTGCAGACCGCCTGCTCGACCTCGCTGGTCGCCACCCACCTGGCCTGCCAGTCCCTGCTGACCTACGAGTCGGATCTGGCGCTGGCCGGCGGGGTGGCGATCAACCTGCCGTTGCAGGCCGGCTACCCGCACGCCTACGGCGGGGTGTTCAGCCCCGACGGGCGGTGCCGGCCGTTCGACGCCGACGCCGCCGGGACGGTACCCGGCAACGGTGCCGTGGTCCTGGTACTGCGCCGGCTCACCGACGCGCTGGCCGACCGGGACCACGTCTACGCGGTGATCCGGGCCAGCGCGGTCAACAACGACGGCGCGGTCAAGGCCGGTTTCACCGCGCCGAGCGTCGACGGGCAGGCGCGCGTGGTCAGCGCCGCGCACGCCCTGGCGGCGGTCTCCCCCGGCAGCATCGGCTACCTGGAGGCACACGGCACCGCCACCCAGGTCGGCGACCCGATCGAGGTCGCCGCGCTCACCCAGGCGTTCCGCGCCGGTACCGCCCGGCGCGGTTTCTGCGCGCTCGGCTCGGTCAAGGCGAACATCGGCCACCTCGACGCCGCCGCCGGGGCCGCCGGCCTGATGCGGGCCGCCCTCGCCGTCGGGCGGGGACAGATCCCGCCGACGGTCAACTTCCGCTCCCCCAACCCCGGGCTCGACCTGGACACCTCTCCGTTCTTCGTACCCACCCGGGCCACCGACTGGCCGGCCGGCACCGGGCCGCGCCGCGCCGGGGTGAGCGCCTTCGGTGTCGGCGGCACCAACGCCCACGTGGTCCTGGAACAGCCACCGTCGACCGCCGACCCGGGCACCCCGCCGTCCACCGGATGGCACCTGGTACCGCTGTCGGGGCGCAGCCGGACCGCCGTCGACGCGGCCACCCGGCGGCTCGCCGACCACCTGGAGGCCCACCCGGACCTCGACCTGGCCGACGTGGCCTTCACCCTCCAGGACGGCCGGCGCAGCTTCCCGGTCCGCCGTTTCGCCGCCTGCGCCGACCTGCCCGACCTGGTGGCCGTGCTGCGCGGGGAGGACCCGCACCGGCTGGTCACCCGGACCGCCCCGGACACCGGCCGCCGGGCGGTGTTCCTCTTCCCCGGCGGCGGCAACCAGCACCGCGACATGGGGGCCGACCTCTACCGCAGTCAGCCGGTGTTCCGGGCGGAGATCGACCGCTGCACGGAACTGGTACGCGAACGCCTCGGCGTCGACCTCGCCGCGCTGCTGGTCCCCGCCGACGGCGGGTCGAAACGGGGCCGCGCGCTCGGCCGCGTCGAGGGGCCGGGCGTGGTCACCGCCCTGTTCGCCGTGGAGTACGCGCTGGCGAAACTCTGGATGTCCTGGGGTGTGCAGCCGGTCGCCATGCTCGGCCACAGCCTCGGCGAGTACGTCGCCGCCTGCCTGTCCGGGGTGTTCACCCTCGGCGACGCGCTCGCCGTCACGTACGCCCGGGGTGAGCTGTTCGCCCGGCTGGTCCCCGGCCGGATGCTCGCCGTACCGCTGTCGGAGGCGAAGGTCGCGGACCTGCTCGACGACCGGCTGTCGATCGCGGCGGTGAACGCCCCCGAGCTGACCGTGGTGGCCGGCCCGGACGAGGACATCGCCGCGCTGGACCGGCTGCTGACCGACCGGGGGGTGGAGTGCGGCCGGATCAACGTGCCGGTGGCGAGCCACTCCTGGCTGGTCGAGCCGGTGCTCGACGAGTTCACCGCCCGGGTCAAGGAGTGCGACCTGCGGCCACCACGCAGCCCGTTCGTGTCCTGCGTCACCGGCACCTGGATCCGCGCCGAGGAGGCCACCGACCCGCACTACTGGGCCCGGCACCTGCGCCAGACGGTGCGCTTCGCCGACGCGCTGCGTACCGTCCTGGCCGACCCCGACCGGGTACTGCTGGAGGTCGGGCCCGGCCGGGCGCTGACCGCGCTGGTACCCGGCCAGCGGCTCGCCCCCACCCCCACCGCGGTCGCCTCGCTGGGCCACCCCCGGGACCGGTTGCCGGACACCGCGCACCTGATGGCCGCGGCGGGCCGGCTCTGGCAGGCCGGGGTGACCGTGGACTGGCCGGCACTGCACACCGCGCGGCCGGCCCGGCGGGTCAGCCTGCCCGGCTACCCGTTCCAGCGGCGCCGGTACTGGGTGGAGCCCGGGGTGACCACCGGTGTCCCCGACGCCGACGGTCCGGACGACGCGGTCGGCACCCCGGTCGGCGCTGCCGCCGGGACGGACGGCCCGGCGGACGCCGACGAGCCGGCCGACGGCCACCTCGGGCCGCGTACCGAGCGGGAACGTCAGGTCGCGCAGGTGTGGTGCGACCTGCTCGGGGTGGACCGGATCGGGGTCACCGACGACCTCTTCGACTGCGGCGCCCACTCGCTGATGATCACGCAGGCCGCCCGGGAACTGCGCCGGCTCGGCGCTCCCCAGCTCACCGCCCGGGACGTCCTGGCCAGTCCCACCGTCGCCGGGCTGGCCGCCCTGATCGAGGCCACCGTGACCGGGCGGCCCCTGATCGAGGTGCAGGCCAGCGGGCCCGACCTGGCCGCCGAGGTCGTCCTCGACCCGGCGGTGCGGCCCGACCCGCAGGCGCCGGCCCGCACCGGACCGCCCCGGGTGGTCCTGCTCACCGGCGCCACCGGTTTCGTCGGCGCGTTCCTCTGCGCCGAACTGGCCCGGCAGACCGGCGCCGAGATCGTCTGCCTGGTCCGGGCCGCCGACCCCGACGAGGGCACCGACCGGCTGCACGCCGCCCTGACCTCGTACGGCCTGCCGCTGCCCCCCGCGCACCGGCTGCGGGTCGTCCCCGCCGACCTGGCCCGGCCCCGGCTGGGCCTGACCCCGGCCGACTTCGACGCGCTCGCCGACGAGGTCGACGCGATCTACCACTGCGGCGCCTGGGTCAACTTCGTCCGCCCCTACCGCTCCCTGAAGGCCACCAACGTCCGGGGCACCGAGGAGATCCTGCGGCTGGCCGGCCAGGGCCGACCCACCCCGGTGCACCACATCTCCACCCTGGCCGTCCTCGCCGGAGCCGTGGCCGGCGGCGCCGGTCAGGTCCACGAGGACGACCCGCTTCCGCCGCCGGTCGGCCACGACACCGCCTACAGCCAGAGCAAGTGGGTCGCCGAAGGGCTCGTCGACCTCGCCCGGGAACGCGGCCTCCCCGTGTCGGTCTACCGGGCCGGCGCCGTACTCGGAGACAGCCGCACCGGGGCGACCAACCGGGAGGACTACGTCACCAAGGTCATCCAGGGCTGCGTCGACCTCGGGTTGGCCCCCGCCCGCCGGTACGCGTTCGCCGCCGCCAGCGTCGACTACGTCGCGCGTACCGTGGTCGCGCTGTCGCTGCGCCCGGAGACCCTCGGTCGTACCTTCCACACCGTCAACCCCGAACCGCTGGACTGGGACGACATCTTCGCCCACCTGCGGGCGTACGGGTACCGGGTGCCCAGCGTGGACTGGCAGCGGTGGCGCCACCAGCTCACCGAACAGATCGAGGCGGACGAGACGTCGAACACCCTCGCCCCGCTGATGGCCATGCTGGGCGACACCCCCGACCGGGACATGCCCCGGATGCGCTGCGACAACGTCTGGTCGGCGCTGCCGGCCGACCAGGCCCGGCCACCGGCACTCGACGCCACGCTGTTCGCGCGGAGGCTCGGCTTCCTCGCCCGGGGCGGGGCGCTGCCCGCACCGCCGGTCACCCC
>NZ_WVUH01000228.1 GCF_017614955.1 Micromonospora echinofusca | reverse complement strand
GGCCGGAAAGCGGCGGGGGGTGGTGCTGCACGGTACAAACTCCTTCCGATGCCGCCTACCGGGTTAGCTGACGGGTTCGGGCGGGAAGTCTGGCCCTACCGTGAGCGTTGTGCTCCACGGATTCACCCCAGAGTGCGGTGGGTCCCCGGCTCGTGCGTACACGACTCAGCGGGTCCGGCGCAGCGTCGCCCCTCGGCGACCGGCAACCACACCGGACCGGGCCGACACTACTGGCCGGTTCCCCTGCTGCCAACCCCTCTGACCTGGTAAAACATCAGCCCGGCCGACATCTGGTGACGCATTGTGACCGTGACGGGGATCAGTGGGCACGGGCGGACCCGAAGGTGCACAACCGTAAGGAAGGGCCCCTTCTTATCGCTTTCGGTAGAGGAAGGGCCCCCTGTTAACACCCCGTCCCCGGGGACGGCACGGCCAACGGGCGTCGCCGGAACGACACCGGCCCCCGGCAGCCGGAGCTACCGAGGGCCGGTGGGGTGCGACAGTCAGGCGACGGCGGCCGGTGGGGTGCGACAGTCAGGCGACGGCGGGCTGGGCCGACCGGACCCCGGCGGCGAGATCCGCAGCGACGGCGGCGACCGCCTCGACGGCGGCGCGTCGGTCCGGGGCGTCCAGCATCGCGCGGACGAAGGCGGACCCGACGATCACCCCGTCGGCGAAGGCGGCCACCTGGGCGGCCTGCGCCCCGTTGCTGACCCCGAGCCCGACGCAGACCGGCAGGTCCCCGGCCGCGCGTACCCGGGAGACCAGGTCCCGGGCGCCGGAACCGACCGCACCCCGCTCACCGGTGACCCCCATCAGGGAGGCCGCGTAGACGAAGCCCCGCGACTCGGCGACGGTCATCGCGATCCGTTCCGGGGTCGAACTCGGCGCGACCAGGTACACCCGGTCCAGTTCGTGGGCGTCGGAGGCGGCCCGCCACTGCGCGCCCTCGTCGGGGATCAGGTCGGGGGTGATCAGACCGGACCCGCCCGCGGCGGCCAGGTCGGCGGCGAACCGGTCGACCCCGTACCGGTCGATCAGGTTCCAGTACGTCATGACCAGCGCCGGTGCGCCCTCGTCGACGACCCCGCGTACGGCGGTGAGGGCGTCGGCGGTACGGGTACCGCCGGCCAACGCGATCTCGGTGGCCCGCTGGATCACCGGGCCGTCCATCAGCGGGTCGGAGTACGGGATCCCGACCTCGACGATGTCCACCCCGGCGGCGACCATGGCGCGCATCGCCGCGACCGAGGTCTCCACGTCGGGGAACCCGACCGGCAGGTAGCCGATCAGGGCGGCCCGGCCCTCGGCACGGGCCTGCTCGATGGTGTCGCGGACGCTCACTTGGCCTGTTCCTCTCTCACCACTGCCGCACCGTTGTCGTCCAGCAGCCCGAAGTACCGGCTGGCCGTGTCGACGTCCTTGTCACCCCGGCCGGACAGGCTGACCAGGATCACACCGTCCGGGCCGAGCCGGCGGCCCTCCCGGATCGCGCCGGCGAGCGCGTGGGAACTCTCGATCGCCGGGATGATGCCCTCGGTGCGGCAGAGCAGGAGGAACGCCTCCATCGCCTCGGCGTCGGTGACCGGTTCGTACCGCCCCCGGCCGATGTCGTGCAGCCAGGCGTGGGCCGGGCCGACGCCCGGGTAGTCGAGGCCGGCGGAGATGGAGTGGCTCTCGATGGTCTGGCCGTCGGCGTCCTGGAGGATGAGGCTGCGGCTGCCGTGCAGGACGCCGGAGCCGCCGCCGGTGATCGAGGCGGCGTGCCGACCGGTCTCCACGCCGTCCCCGCCGGCTTCCAGGCCGAGCAGGTCGACGCCGTCGTCGTCGAGGAACGCGTGGAAGATGCCGATCGCGTTGGAGCCGCCGCCGACGCAGGCGCAGACCACGTCGGGCAGCCGGCCGACGAGGTCGAGCACCTGTTGGCGGGCCTCCTCGCCGATGATCCGCTGGAAGTCGCCGACCATGGACGGGAACGGGTGCGGACCGGCCACCGTACCGATCAGGTAGTGGGTGTCCGCGACGTTGGTCACCCAGTCCCGCATCGCCTCGTTCATCGCGTCCTTGAGGGTGCGCGACCCGGCGGTCACCGGGATGACCTCGGCGCCGAGCAGCCGCATCCGGGCGACGTTGAGCGCCTGCCGGCGGGTGTCCTCCTCGCCCATGTAGATCACGGCTTCCAGGCCGAGCAGGGCGGCGGCGGTGGCGGTGGCCACGCCGTGCTGGCCGGCGCCGGTCTCGGCGATCACCCGGCTCTTGCCCATCTGCACGGTGAGCAGGGCCTGACCGAGCACGTTGTTGATCTTGTGCGAGCCGGTGTGGTTCAGGTCCTCACGCTTGAGGATGATCCGCGCGCCGCCGGCATGCCGGGCGAACCGGGGCACCTCAGTGAGGATGCTCGGCCGCCCCGAGTAGGTCCGGTGCAGTTCCGCGAGCCGGGCGGTGAAGGCGGGGTCGACGATCGCGGCCCGGTAGGCGGCGTCCAACTCCTCAAGGGCCGCGACCAGGGCCTCCGGTACGAACCGGCCACCGAACCGCCCGAAGTAGGGACCGGACTGGGCGGAGAGCGGCGTCGACGCCGCGGAGACGGGATTGTCCGAGGTCTGGGTCACGCGGTCCTCATCACTGGCTGGTCGTTCGGCGACTCGCTCCCGGTGGGCGGCACGGGCACGGCAGGGCCGCTCCCGTCGGGGAACCGCCGGCGGCCCGGGTCGGCCGCCGCGCTCCGCCGGCCCCGGCTGGCGGGGTCCTGCCGCCCTGGGCCGCCTGGCGCGCGTGGGTGACGCACCACCGGATCGTACCGAGACCGGATGGCCCGGGATCGACCGGGCGAGGATGACACCGAACGGACCGGGCGGAACGGGCTGCCCCGTCCCGCCACCACGTCACCCCGTCGTCAACCGATCTGCCGCTTCAGGTGGTAGCGGTGCACCTCGGTGCTGCCCTGGAGGTTGTTCACGTCCTCCTCGGCGGTGACCAGCTCCCAGCCCTCGGCCCCGGCCCGGTTCAGGTGGGCGATGGCCGTGTCGGCGTAGTCGGTGACGTCCCGGCGCGACCCGTCCGGGCCGTACCAGTGGTAGGTGAGCCGCCAGGCCTGTCCGGAGACCTCGCGACGACGGACCAACAGTGCG
This sequence comes from Micromonospora echinofusca, assembly GCF_017614955.1. Lineage (GTDB taxonomy): Bacteria > Actinomycetota > Actinomycetes > Mycobacteriales > Micromonosporaceae > Micromonospora > Micromonospora echinofusca_A. The sequence continues at coordinate 8,959 of NZ_WVUH01000228.1, read as the reverse complement.
TACTCCCAGGCGACCATCCGTCCATTATGGCCGAGCATCTACCCAGGGTGTGGTCGGGGTTACGACGAGTGTCTCAGCCAGCCCGGACGGTACGCCACCGGGTGCCCGCCCACCACCGGCGCACCGGGGCGGTGATGGTGCGGTCCGGGGCCGGACCGGGTACCGGCACGGAGTACGCCCGGTGGGCCCGGACCGCCGCCGCGAACGCCTCCTCGCGGAGGCTGCGGGCCGCCACGGCGGACAGTTCCGCCGCCCGCCACGCGTCCCGCTCCCGCTGGACCGCCGCCCGGTGCCGGGCGTGCAGCCGGTCCCGCACCACCGTTCGCAGCACGAGTTCCTGTTCGACCGGGTGGCGGCGCGGGTCCCAGCCGTTGCGGTGGGTGAAGACGTCGCTCAACTCGGCCACCGACAGCTCCCGACGCCAGTACGCGGCCATCGCCGCCCGGTGCAGGAAACGCTCCCGGTCGGCGTACTCGGCCGGGGTGCGCGGGGTCCGGGGGACACCGAACGCGGTGGCCCGGACCAGGCGACGCACCTCGGCGTCGGCCTCGTCGAGTTGACGCCCGGTCGACTCGACCGCGTCCTGCACGGCGAGCCACTCGGCGCGACGCCGACGGGCGGTGGCGGCGGCCCGGTCGGCGGCCACCGCCACCTCCCCGGCGTAGCGCCGCAGGTCCTCCGGGGCCGCGCCGACGGGCGTCCCGGCGGCCTCCGGTACCGGCTCCGGGGGTGGCTCCGGTACCGGACCGCGTCGCCCGACCAGCGTGGCGATCACCACCATCGCCAGCACGGTCAGGGCCGACCAGATCGCCACCGCCTGCGGCACGTCACGCAGGAAGTGGTAGAGCAGAGCGTGCATCATCTCGACACCTCGGGGCTGGTCAACGCGACTCGGAGACCCGGCCGGGGCGTCAGGTGCAGCGGGGCACGGCGCCGGCCGGGGTCGCGCCGCGGCAGGCGGCGCGCGCGGCGGTCAGACCGACCGGGCGGGGTCGGCCGACGGGCAACCGAGCGGCGGGGCCCGCTGGCCCCGGACCGGGCGCGGACCGGAGTCGACGGCACAGCGGGCGCCGGTCGGCACGACCGGAACGGTGGACGTCGCCGTCGACCTCGCGACCGCTGCCGGGACCGCGGAAGACCGGTCGGGCAGCGTCGGGTCGTCGTCGGGATCCGCCGCCGGACGCTCGGCCGCTCCGGACGCTCCGTCGGCCACCGCACCGTCGGCCACCGCACCGTCGACCGGCACGGTGTACGCCGGGGAGCCGGCCGCCACCGACGGCACGGCGGCCTTGCTGACGCCCGGGAACGGTGCGGTGCCGGCACCGACGGCGAAGATCACCCAGGCGAGCGCCAGGGCCGCGACGAGACGCGCCGAACGGCACACCATCCACCATGACGGGCGGACGGGCGCAACGGGGATCACCCGTACAACCTACCCCGCACCGCGACCCGGTCGCACAGTGAGGGATGGAAATACCGCCATGCCGGGTGGATGGTGGCGCCGCTACCTCCCGGCACCGGCCCGGACCGGCGCCGGGGCGGACGGTGGGGCGGGCGCGGTCCGGCGGCGGGGCGCGAGCACCCGCATCATCGGCGTCTCCACGAACCGGTGCAGCAACCCGGCGAGCAGGAGGTTGAGCAGCAGGAAGCCGACCGCGGCGACCGGCCCCTGCCAGCCCGGCAGACCCTGGGTACGACCGGCGAACTGGAGCACGGTGGAGATCACGAACACGTGCAGCAGGTAGTACGCGAAGGAGACCTCACCGAGCCAGACCATCCGCCGGGACCGCCACGGTGACCAACTGCCCCGGACGTCGGCGTCGGCGGCGGCGGCGATCACCAGCACGTACACCGGCGCCAGCAGGGCGGCCCAGAACTGGGCCGGGATCCAGGTGCTCGCCGCCACCCAGGTCACCACGAAGACGACGCTGGCCACCGGCAGACCCGGGCCGCGCCACCGGCCCCGGATCATCAGCTCGGCGGCGGCCACCCCCATCCAGAACTCCAGCGACCGGACCAGCGGGAACACCTGGGTGAACCACCAGCGGCTCTGCTCGGGCACCAGTTCCTGGCCGGGCCACAGGGCCAGGATGAGCAGCGGCACGGCGACGACGACGCCGACCAGCACCCCGACGCGTACCCGCCGGAGCAGCGGCAGCACCAGCGGCAGGCAGAGGTAGAAGAACAGCTCGCAGGAGAGCGACCAGCTCACCGTGTTGACGCTGTAGAAGTAGCCGCCCTGCGGGAACCAGGCCTGGACCAGGAAGAGGTTCGCCAGCGCGACCTTCCAGTTGATCTCGATGGCCAGGTACGTCCAGAGGAGCAGGACGGCCGCCCAGAGCACCAGGTGGTTGGGGTAGATCTTGGCCAGCCGGCGACGCCAGAAGTCCCGGCGCCGCTCCCCCGGGCGGGCCGACCAGACCAGCACGAAGCCACTGAGGACGAAGAAGAACTGCACGCCGGAGAGGCCGAGGGTGAACAGCCAGCCGACCACGGCCTGGTAGTCGGGCTCGGCGATGATCCGCATGGTCCCCACGTGGAAGCCGAAGACCAGCATCGCCGCGATCCACCGCAGACCGGTCAGTGAGGGCAGGTTGCTGCGGCGGGTACCCACCGGTGCCGCTGCCGCGGTCGTCTCGTCGGGACTCTGGCGAAGCGACTGGATCGGGCCCATGGGCGGCCACCCTAGCCGGAACGGCGCGGGGACCGCCCACCCGGCCCGCGTCCGGGTGCGATGATCGGGGCGACGTGGAAGGGGGCCGGCATGCGGCAGGGACGGGTCGACCACCGGCTGGACCGGCGGGACGAACGGCTGGCCGACTTCTTCGCGGAGCGGCACCTCGGCACCCTCACCACCCTGCGGGCGGACGGGTCACCGCATGTCGTACCGGTCGGGGTCACCTTCGACCCGGAGACCGGCCTGGCCCGGGTGATCACCTCGGCGGGCTCCCGGAAGGCCCGGCACGTCGCGGCGGCCGGGGCGGCGGGCGCGCCGGTCGCGGTGTGCCAGGTGGACGGTCGGCGCTGGGTGACCGTGGAGGGACGGGCGGTGGTCCGGGCCGACCCGGCAGCCGTCGCCGAGGCGGAACGTCGCTACGCCGTCCGGTACCGGCCGCCCCGCCCGAACCCGGAGCGGGTGGTCATCGAGATCACCGTCAGCCGGCTCCTCGGCAGTCTCTGATCCGCTGGCACGGCACAGCGCCGACGGGCGCGCGGCGGGCGCCCGTCCGGCCGGTGGTCGGGGCCATCCGGCCGGACGGTGAGCCGGCTCAGGCGGACGGTGGTACGGCCCCGGCGGCGACGACGTCCCGCCCGGCCACGGTGGGCTCGCCGGGATTCCCGGCCACGGTGGGCTCGCCGGCCATCGGGAAGGCGTACCGGGCGGCGTGCTCCGGGTCGGCCGGGTCGATCTGCCGCAGACCCGCGTCGGCGAGCCGCTTGTTCACCTCGTCGAGGTGCTCACGGACCAGCCGGGCCTCCTCGTCGGTGACCCGGCCCCGGTGCGGTCGGCCGGCGTACTCCAGGGTCCCGTAGTCGATCTTCTCGGTCGACTTCCGGGTGGACTTGGCCGGTCGGACCCGCTCGGCGGTCCGCAGCAGCTGGGCCATCGGCGTGTCGGTGGCGAGGGAGTCGAACTCGCTGGCGGTCAGCACCACCCGGCGCGGCTCGTCGTCGGACTGGTCGTGGATCTCCACCACCGCGACGTCCAGCGCGGCGTCGTCGATGCTCTCCACCTCCACCGGCCGCGCGTCCAGGCGTACCGGCCCGGCGACCAGGTCGGGGTGTTCGAGTACGACGATCTTGACCACCTCGTCCTCGGGCGCGATGACCTGGCCGCTGAAGTCGGAGACGTGGACGGTCTTCTTACCCATGCGCGGGACTTCTCCTATCGGGGTGGGTTTCTGCCGATCAGCAGACGAACCTACCCGACAGGTGTGCGAAAGACGGTGTCAGGTCGCCGGGGTGTCGACCGGTCGCCGGCCCGACTGCTCCCGGAAGGACCACCGCTGTCCTCCGGCCGACAGTCCACCGCCCGGCGATCCGACATCCTCTACCGATGCGGACAGCGAAGCGGTTCCGGGTACTGCTGGCGGTCCTTCTGGCTGCGGCCGGCCTCGCCGTCCTGGGCGGTGCCGCCGTCTTCCTGACCGGTCAGGGCCGGGCGAACGCCGACCAGTACGCGAGCAGCTTCTCGTTCCTGCTCGCGGTCACCGTAGCCGGCTGCGGCGTGGTGGTCTGGGCGGTCCGTCGGGCGCGGGCCGCAGCGGTCGGCACCGTCGACCTGCCCCAGGCCGCCGATCAGCTCGCCGGGGTGATCCGGGCCGGGATCGACGGCGAACTCCGCAGGCAGGGCGTCGAGGATCCGGCGCCCCTGCCGGTCGGCTGGCGGCTGAGCCGCCGGGCCAGGAAGGCGATGCGCGGGGTACGCGTCGACACCCCCGACGTCGATCCGGACGCCGACCCGGGGCGGTTCTTCAGCCGGGTACCCTCCCGGCGGCTGGTGGTGCTCGGTGCCGCCGGCTCCGGCAAGACGGTCTTCGCCATGCGGCTCTGCGCGGACCTGCTGGCGGCCCGGTCCGCCGGTGAACCCGTGCCGGTGCTGGTCTCCCCGGCGGATTGGCGGGCCGACCGGCAGTCGTTGGACGACTGGCTCGTCGAGCGGTTGACCAACGACCATCCGGGCCTCGGTGCGACGGTCGAGCTGGCCACCGGGGGCAACCACACCCTGGCCCGGCAACTGGTCGACAACGGACTGATCCTGCCGGTACTGGACGGGTTGGACGAGATCCCGGCAGCGGGCCGCTCCGCCGTGCTGGGCGCACTCAACGAAGCCGGCGCCCGGTTGCCGCTGGTGGCCACCAGTCGACCCGAGGAGTACGCCACCGCGGTCACCGCCAACAGCCGTGGTCTGAGCAACGCCCTCGTGGTCGAACTGCAACCGGTCGCCCCGGACGCGGCGCTGCACTACCTGGGCGCAGCGGCGCCCGGCGCCGGTCCACAGTCACCCCGACGGCGTTGGTCCGCAGTCGGCGCCCGGGTCGCCGAGCAGCCCGCCGGTCCGGTGGCCACGGTGCTGGCCCAGCCCCTGCTGATCGGGTTGGTACGGCAGGTCTACGCCGACCCGGCGGTCGACCCGGCCGGGCTGACCGCCGACACCGGCACCGCCGGACAGCTCGTCGACGACCTGCTGGACGCGTACGTACCGGCGGTCTACCGGCAGCGCCCCGGCGCGCCACGACGGCGTGGCCAGCCCCGCGACGCCCGTACCGCCCGTCGCTGGCTCGGCTTCCTGGCCCGGGTCGCCGGCTCGGAGTTCCGGCAGTTCGGCTGGTGGCAGCTCGCCGGGGCCTGCCCACCCGGATGGGTGCGCAACGTGTCGCTGTACACGGCGTTCCTGGCCTCGCTGTCGGCGGTGGCCGTGGCGTACGCGGTCGGTGGTCCACCGGCGGCGGGTCCGGTGGCCGTGGCTTTCGGGCTCACCCTGCTGCTCAACGTCAAGGGGGACATCAGGGAGCCGTACCTGCGCGGCCCGGTCACCGCCCGGCTGGTCGGCGTCGCCGTGCTGGTCGGCATCGTGCTCGGGTTCCCGCTGGTCGCCGCGCTCGGCTACGACCGGGACCTGCCGCCGTCGGCCAGGACCCTGCTCGCGGTCACCGCCACCGTGGTCGCGGCGCTGTTCGTGCTGCTGGTCGGGGGCATCGACCCGGTCGACCCGGCGGGGGTGACGACACCGCAGCGAGTGCTGGCCGCCGACCGGCGGACCACGTTGCTGACCGCGCTGACCTCCGGGCCGATCACCGGCCTGATCCTCGGTGGGCTGCTCTGGCCCCGGCAGGGCGCGTGGGCGGCCGTCGTGGTCGGGGTCGTCACGGCCGCCTGCTTCGCGTTGATCAACGTGCTGCGCCGGGCCTGGGGTGCGTTCCTGGTCGCCCGGGTCGCCCTGGCGGTCCGGGGCGAGCTGCCCTGGTCGGCCATGGCGTTCCTGGCCGACGCGCATGCCCGGGGCGTACTGCGCCAGGCCGGCGCCAGGTACGAGTTCCGCCACGAACGGATCCGGGCGCACCTGGCCCGCCCGGTCTGAGCCGACCCGGCACCGGCAGTCGACCAGCCGATCGGGGGTGGTCGATCGTTGACCTCTGAGCCGACACGTGGTCTGATCACGATCCATTAGAAACTTTCACATTTCCATGGATGGATCGGAGACAGCGATGTCCGTGTTCCGTCGTACCGCGGTTGTCGCGGCGATGGCCCTCACCGTGGGAGCGCTCGGCGCACCACCGGTCGCGGCCCAACCCCTGGTCGAGGTCGCCAGCCTGCCCACCGCCGCGGTCGCGCTCGGCGACAGCTTCATCAGCGGCGAAGGCGCCGGGTCGTACACCCCGGTGAGCGACCTCAACGGGGTGGCCCAGTCCTTCCCCGGCTGGTCCGCCCCGAACAGCAACGCGTTCTTCTGCCACCGCTCGGCCAACGCCTCGCTGCACCGGGCCGACCTGCCCGGCATCCAGGCCCGGTTCAACCTGGCCTGCTCCGGCGGCCAGCCGCACGACATCGCCGCCGCCTCCGCCGCCCGGACCAACGGCCGGCAGGTCAAGGCGCAGCTCGACCAGCTCCGCGCGGTGGCCCAGACCCACGACATCGATCTGGTACTCGTCGGTCTCGGCTCGAACAACAGCTCCTTCACCTTCGGCTCGGTGGCCGAGAAGTGCGCCAACCGGTTCATCGCCGACGCCTGGACCGGCTGGTGGGAGTTCTGGGCCTACCTCGGTGGCCCCGTTCCGCAGGAGCCCTGCACCACCACCGACCTCGCCACCTCCGCGCAGCTCGCGGCGGCGACCACCGAGACCACGAACGCGGTCCGGCAGCTGCTCGCCACCCTCGACCAGATCGACGCCGACGGGCAGCACCGGATCGTCTTCCAGGACTACACCAACCCGCTCCCGCTCGACCTGGAGGTCAAGTTCCACGAGGAGGACAGCCGCAGCGACACCCGGGACAAGTTCCGGGCGCTCGGCGCCGAGCGGTACGCGGGCGGCTGCCCCATCCACCGGGCCAGCCTCGCCCCCGGGCACTTCTTCTCCCAGGAACTGGGCAACATCGTGAAGTCGGTGCACACCACCATGTCCGCCGAGTTCCCCGGCGACGACCTGGTCTACCTGAACGTGCAGCGGGCCTTCGACGGCGCCCGGCTCTGCGAGCAGTCGACCAGCCCGACCGGCGCGCTGGCCACCCCGATCCGGCTCCAGGACGGGCCGACCGGGGTCTTCGTGACCAGCCTCTCCGGGTACGACAAGCTGGACATCCAGCGCATCGCGAACACCTGCGGCACGTACTTCCAGACCTGCCAGGAGTCCTGGCACCCGAACGTGGCCGGGCACGGGGTACTCGGCCAGTGCCTCACCGGCGCGGCGAGCACCGGTAACCGGGCGGTGGCCTGTGTCCGGTCGTCGGACGGCCGGATCACCGTCGGCTGACACCGCGCTCCCACCCCGCCGGACCGGTCGCCACGGACCCCGGCGGGGTGGGGGTACGCCTCCGTCAGGCGTCCGGCTGCCAGCCCAGCGCGGTCAGGTACGCCTGGGCGAGGAGGGCGTGACCGGGCAGGTTCGGGTGCACCCGGTCGTCGGCCCAGTCCGTCGGAGTGGTGTGCGCCAGGGCCCGGTCGAACGCCTCCTGGGTGGGTACGTGCACCGCGTCGAACTCGACGGCGAGCCGGCGCACCACCGCGCCGTACCGGTCGGACATGGCCCGCTGCGGTTCGGTCCGGTCCGGCTCGATGAGGTACGGGTCGCCCAGCACCAACCGGCAGCCGGTGGCGGTGACCGCCCCGGTCAGCAGGTCCCGCAGCGTCGACTCGTACTCGTCGACCGGCACCGCTTCGTCCTCCCGGCCGGTGAAGCCGCGCCACACGTCGTTGATGCCGATCATCACGCAGAGCCAGTCCGGGCGTTCGCCGATCGCGTCGGTCTCCCACCGTTTCCGCAGGTCCCGCACGGTGTCGCCGCTGATCCCCCGGTTGACCCAGGTCAGCCGGGTCTGCGGGTGGGCGGCGGTGACGAGGGCGCGGACCAGGCTGACGTAGCCGGAGCCGTACGGCGCGGCGACGTCCCGCCGGCCGCAGTCGGTGATGCTGTCCCCGATGAAGACGATCCGCTGACCCGCCTCGAAGATCACAGTCCTGCCTCCCGTCGGCCGCCCGCCGGCCGCGCGTGACCGTAGTGCCGCGCGGAAGAAGGCGTCAAGGATGCGCCATGATCCGGGATGACACCGGACCGGTGCGAGGAGGAGTCGCATGACACCGAGACCGATCGACTACACCGGCGGGCGGCTGGACCGGGCCGCCGGGGTACGCACCGATCCGGCCCGCCTCGCCACGCTCCGCGCCGAGCCGGACACCCGGCTCGTCCCGGTGTGGCGGGACCGTTGCCCGGTCACCGGCGAACCGGCGGTACCGGTACACCTGACCGTGGCCGGCCCCGGCACCGGGTTCACCGACCGGGAGGCGGTCTTCCTGGGCCTGGACGGGACGACCGGGGTCTTCGCGGTGGACCTGTCGGAGCTGGCCGAGGAGCAGGCGGTGGCACTGACCGGCGCGGACCGGACGATGGATGTCCGGTCCTGTGTGGGCCGGCTCGACCCGGCCGAGGCGGCGGTACAGGCGTACGCGCGCGGCATCCTGCACTGGCACCGGCACCAGGCCTTCTGCGGTACCTGTGGAGCGCCGACCGCGCCCCGCGACGGTGGCGCGCTGCGCGCGTGCCCGGGGGCGGACTGCGGCCGGTTGCTCTTCCCCCGGATCGAACCGGCGGTCATCATGCTCGTCGAGTCCGCCGGTACGCCCCGACGGTGCCTGCTCGCCCGGCACCACGGGTCGGCTGAGGACGCCTACTCGCTGCTCGCCGGCTTCGTCGAGATCGGGGAGAGCCTGGAGGAGGCGGTCCGGCGGGAGGCGGCGGAGGAG
>NZ_WVUH01000227.1 GCF_017614955.1 Micromonospora echinofusca | reverse complement strand
GTCGTCGACACCGAGCGGGGCGAGTTCACCGTCGGCGGGCGGGTCGTGCGGGCCGGGGAGGTGATCTCCATCGACGGGACGACCGGCGAGGTGCACGCCGGTGCGGTGCCGGTGCAGCCTTCGCCGGTGAGCCGGTACCTGGCCGGTGAGCTGGCGCCGACCGAGGACCAGCTGGTCGGGGCGGTGCACCGGCTGCTCGGCCACGCCGACGCGGTCCGCCGGCTCGGGGTCCGGGCCAACGCGGACAACGCCGCCGACGCCGCCCTGGCCCGCCGGCTCGGCGCGGCGGGGATCGGGCTCTGCCGCACCGAGCACATGTTCCTCGGTGACCGGCGGGTGCTGCTGGAGCGGCTGATCCTGGCGGACGACCCGACCGAGGTGACCGCCGCGCTGGACGCGCTGCTGCCGCTGCAACGCGCCGACTTCGAGGCGATCCTCACCGAGATGGACGGGCTGCCGGTGACCATCCGGTTGCTCGATCCGCCACTGCACGAGTTCCTGCCCCCGTTGCCGGAGCTGACCGCGCGGGTGGCCCGCGCCGAGGCACTCGGGGTCGACCCGGGCCGGGACGCGACGCTGCTGGCCGCGGTGCGCCGGATGCACGAGACGAACCCGATGCTCGGGCTACGCGGCGTGCGGCTGGGCCTGGCGGTGCCGGGGCTGTTCGCCATGCAGGTCCGCGCGGTCGCCGAGGCCGCCGCCCGGCGGGTCCGCGCCGGTGGGGACCCCCGGCCGGAGATCATGGTGCCGCTGGTCGGGGACGCGCGGGAACTGGCCACGGTACGTGCCGAGGCGGAGGCGGTCCTGGCCACCGTGGCCGACGCCCCGGTGATCCCGGTCGGCACGATGATCGAGGTGCCCCGGGCCGCGCTGACCGCCGGGGAGATCGCCGCCGAGGCGGAGTTCTTCTCCTTCGGTACCAACGACCTGACCCAGACCACCTGGGCGTTCTCCCGGGACGACGTGGAGGGATCGTTCCTGCCCGGGTACCTGTCGGCGGGGATCCTGCCGGTGTCGCCGTTCGAGACGATCGACGAACGCGGGGTGGGTCGACTGGTCCGGTGGGCGGTCGCCGAGGGTCGGGCCACCCGGCCGGACCTGACCGTGGGGGTCTGCGGGGAGCACGGCGGGGACCCCGACTCGGTGGCGTTCTTCGCCGGGGCGGGACTGGACTACGTGTCCTGCTCGCCGTACCGGATCCCGGTTGCCCGGCTGGCCGCGGGTCGGGCCGCGGTCAGCGCGACGGACACGTCCGAAACCCGTTAGGGGGTACCAGAGATGATCGCCATCCTGAACGCGACCGGCCCGGCTCCGGCGCCTGTCCCGGGCGCCGTGCCACTCCCGGGTGCGGGCGCTGCACCCGCTCCGGGTGCGGGTGCTGCCCTGCCGGCGGCTCCCGCTCCGGTCCGGGCGCCGGCTCCGGTCGACGCCGTCGACGTCGGGGCGCCGGCGGAGGCCGCCTTCGGTCCGGTGCTGGCCCTGCCCGGCACCCGGCCGGCGGCGGTGGTGCCGGTGACCCGGCAGGGACGCCCGGTCGGGGCGTTCCTGCTCTCCGGCGACCGGCTGCGGTACCGGCCGGTGGTCAACGCCGACCAGGTGCTCGCCGCCGCAGCCGGTGCGCTCACCGTGGCCGCCCTGGTGGCCGGCGCCGTGGCGGTCGGGCGGCGCCGCCCGCCGGCGATCGGCGCGCTCACCATGGGGCCGGGCGGCTGGGTGAGCCTGCGGGGGCTGCCCACCTCGGCGCCCCGGGCCGCCCGCCCGTGGTGGGCCCGGCTGCTGCGGGCCGACCGGCTGGTCGTGCAGCGCTGAACCGGGGCTGGACCGCACGGGTGCCGCGCCGGGCCGATGGTCCGGCGCGGCACCGCCGTGCTCCGGCGACCGGGACGGTCGGGTTGGTCGCGGCGGGCCCCGGACAGGCCCGATCGGACGCTTTGCTCTGCTTCAGTCCCGGCAACACCTGGCCTTACGCCCCCGCGATCCTGACGGAGCGTAGTGGCGCGCTTGTTCCGCTTTGTCTGCTCAGGACCGCAGACCCGCAGGCCGACGCTGGTGTTGCCGGGAGTGAAGCAGAGCAAAGGGCGAATGTGGTGGCCGGACAGGGCGAGCCGGCATCACGGTCGGTAGTGGACCGGGCCGCCGGTCGGACCAGTACCCGACGGTGGACGGAAACCGACGGTGGACGGACGTCAGCGATGGACGGACGTCAGCGGTGGACGGACGTCAGCGGTGGAGCCCGACCCGGGACCCGGGCCGGAGGTCCCGGGTCGGTGCGGGCTTGTGCCCCTGCCGACGGACCGGCAACCGGACGACGCTGATGGTGCAGACAGCAACGGAAAGGGAGGCCCCCGATGCGCGCCACCGTCGTCACCGCGTTCGACCAGCCGCTCGAGGTGCAGGAGCGGCCCGTCCCGGAGCCCGGCCCCGGTGAGGTGCTGGTCCGGATCGAGGCCAGCGGCCTCTGCCACACCGACATCCACGCCGCGCGGGGCGACTGGCCGGTCAAGCCGACCCCGCCGTTCGTCCCCGGGCACGAGGGCGTCGGCATCGTCGAGCGGGTCGGCCCCGGTGTCACCGAACACGCCGTCGGCGACCGGGTGGCCATCCCGTGGCTCGGCTGGGCCTGCGGCACCTGCGACTACTGCGTCAGCGGTTGGGAGACGCTCTGCGAGTCGCAGCGCAACACCGGGTACGCCATCGACGGCGGGCACGCCGAGTACGCGGTGGCCGCCGCCCGGTACGTCGTGCGGGTGCCCGACGGCGTCGACCCGGTCGAGGCCGCCCCGCTGACCTGCGCCGGTGTCACCACCTACAAGGCGGTCAAGGTCGCGGCGGTACGCCCCGGCGAGCGGGTGGCGATCTTCGGCATCGGCGGGCTGGGGCACCTCGCCCAGCAGTACGCGCAACTCTTCGGTGGGGAGACCGTCGCGGTCGACGTCACCGCCGAGAAGCTGGAACTGGCCCGGTCGCTCGGCGCGACCCACCTGGTCGACGCCGCCACCACCGACCCGGTCGAGGAGATCACCGGTCTCGGTGGCGTGGACGTGGCGATCGTCCTGGCCGCCAGCCCCCGGGTGATCGCCCAGGCGCACGCCTGCCTGCGGCGCGGCGGCCGGCTGGTGCTGGTCTCGCTGCCGAAGGAGAACACCGTGCCCCTACCGGTCTTCGAGACCGTCCTCAAGGGCATCACCGTGCTCGGCTCGATCGTCGGTACCCGCGCCGACCTGGCCGAGGTGTTCCGCCTGCACGCGGCCGGCCGGACCCGGGTGGTCCACGAGGTCCGCAAGCTCGACGAGATCAACGACGCGATCGCCGACGTCCTGGCCAGCCGGGTGACCGCCCGACTGGTGCTCCAGCCCTGACCTCGGCCCGGCGACCTGACCCCCGGAAGGACGACACCATGACCGGCACCCGAACCGTGGTGGACCCGTGGCGCGGCTTCAGCGGCGGCGCCTGGCAGGACACCATCGACGTGGCGGACTTCATCCGGCACAACCACCGGCCGTACACCGGTGACGCGTCGTTCCTCACCGGCGCCACCTGCCGCACGCTGGAGGTCTGGGGACTGCTGCGGCAGATGTTCGTCGAGGAACGCCGCCGGGGCGTCTACGACGTGGACGCCGCCACCCCGTCCGGCATCACCGCCCACCGGCCCGGGTACATCGACCGGGACCGGGAACTGATCGTCGGTCTGCAGACCGACGCGCCGCTGCGCCGGGCCATCATGCCGGCCGGTGGGCTGCGGATGGTGGAGACCGCGCTGAAGGCGTACGGCTACGAGCTGGACCCGACGGTGCGGCAGATCTTCACCCGGTACCGCAAGACGCACAACGACGCGGTCTTCGACGCGTACCCGGCCGACGTGCTGGCCGCCCGGCGCTCGCACATCATCACCGGGCTGCCCGACGCGTACGGGCGGGGCCGGATCATCGGCGACTACCGCCGGGTGGCGCTCTACGGGGTGGACCGGCTGGTGGCCGAGCGGCGGGCGCACCGGGTGGCGCTCGACACGCAGCCGTCGACCGACGCGGTGATCCGGGACCGGGAGGAACTGGCCGAGCAGATCCGGGCCCTCGGTGAGCTGAAGGAGATGGCCGCCGGCTACGGGTACGACATCTCCGGCCCGGCCGGCACCGCCCGGGAGGCGATCCAGTGGCTGTACTTCGCCTACCTGGCCGCCACGAAGGAGCAGAACGGCGCGGCGATGTCGCTGGGGCGTACCGCCGGGTTCGTCGACGTCTACCTGGAGCGGGACCTGGCCGAGGGGCGGCTGACCGAGATCGACGCGCAGGAACTGGTCGACGACTTCGTGATCAAGTTGCGAATCGTCCGGTTCCTGCGCACCCCCGAGTACGACCAGCTCTTCTCCGGCGACCCGACCTGGGTGACCGAGAGCATCGGCGGGATGGGCAACGACGGCCGGCCACTGGTCACCCGGACCAGTTTCCGGTACCTCCAGACCCTCTACAACCTGGGTCCGGCGCCAGAGCCGAACCTGACCGTGCTCTGGTCGCCCCGGCTGCCCGAGGGGTTCAAACGGTTCTGCGCCCAGGTGTCGCTGGACACCAGCGCCATCCAGTACGAGAACGACGAGCTGATCCGCCCCCGCTTCGACGACGACGCGGCGATCGCCTGCTGCGTGTCGGCGATGCGGGTCGGCAAGGACATGCAGTTCTTCGGGGCGCGGGCCAACCTCGCCAAGGCACTGCTGTACGCGATCAACGGCGGCCGGGACGAGCTGACCGGCGACCAGGTCAGCCCGCCGATGCCGGCGGTCGGCGGGGAGGTGCTCGACTACGCCGAGGTGCTCGACGCGTACGACCGGATGCTGGACTGGCTGGCCGCGACGTACGTGAGCGCGCTGAACGTCATCCACACGATGCACGACCGGTACGCCTACGAGCGGCTGGAGATGGCGCTGCACGACTACCCGGTGCACCGCTTCCTGGCCACCGGGATCGCCGGACTGTCGGTGGCGGTGGACAGCCTCTCGGCGATCAAGCACGCCCGGGTGAAGGTGCTGCGCGACGAGACCGGCCTGGCCACCGACTACCTGGTCGAGGGGGACTTCCCCTGCTTCGGCAACAACGACGACCGGGTCGACGAGATCGCGGTCTGGCTGGTGGGGACGTTCCTGGCGAAGCTGCGCCGGCAGCGCGCCTACCGCAACGCCGAGCACACCCTGTCGGTGCTGACCATCACCTCGAACGTGGTGTACGGCCGGCACACCGGCAACACCCCGGACGGGCGGCGGGCCGGCGAACCGTTCGCGCCGGGGGCGAACCCGATGAACGGCCGGGACACCCACGGGCTGGTCGCCGCCGCGCTGTCGGTGGCGAAGCTGCCGTACGACCTGGCCCGGGACGGGATCTCGTTGACCAGCACGGTCACCCCGGACGGGTTGGGCCGGACCCGGGACGAGCAGATCGGCAACCTGGTCGGGGTACTCGACGGGTACACCGACGCGGGTGGTTTCCACCTCAACGTGAACGTGCTGGACCGGGCCACCCTGACCGACGCGATGGCGCACCCGGAGCGGTACCCGCAGCTCACCATCCGGGTCTCCGGGTACGCGGTGAACTTCGTCCGGCTCACCCCGGAACAGCAGCGGGACGTGATCTCGCGCACCTTCCACGGTGCGCTGTGACCGGCCCGCTGCCGGCCGCCGGCCGTACCCCACCGGGTGCGGCCGACGGCCGGCCGCTCGTCGGCGCCGTACACTCGTACGACCTGTCGACCGGGGTGGACGGCCCGGGTACCCGGTTCGTGGCGTTCCTCGCCGGCTGCCCGCTGCGCTGCCGGTTCTGCCACAGCCCGGACACCTGGTACCGGCGCAGCGGACGGGAGCACACCGTCGACCAGTTGATGGCCGAGGTGGCGAAGTACCGGCGGTTCGTCACGGTGGCCGGTGGTGGGGTGACCATCAGCGGCGGTGAGCCGCTGATGCAGCCGGCGTTCACCGGGGAGGTGCTGCGCCGCTGCCACGCCGACGGGCTGCACACCGCCCTGGACACCTCGGGTTTCCTCGGTGACCGGGCCGACGACGCGCTGCTGGACGCCACCGACCTGGTGCTGCTCGACATCAAGTCGTGGGATCCGGCGACGTACCGGCGGGTGACCCGGACCGGCCGGGTCACGCCGACGCTGCGCTTCGCGCGTCGGCTGGCCGACCGCGGCACCCCGGTGTGGATCCGGTTCGTGCTGGTGCCGGGGCTCACCGACGACGAGGCGAACGTGGCCGGGATCGCGTCGTTCGTGGCCGGGTTGGCCACCGTGCAGCGGGTGGAGGTGCTGCCGTTCCACCGGCTCGGCGCGCACAAGTACACCGAGCTGGGGTTGTCGTTCCCGCTGGCGGACACCGCGCCGCCGGACGCGGCGCTGCTGGCCCGGGTACGCGGTCAGTTCGCCGCGCACGGGCTCACGGTCCACTGAACGGCGGTGGTCCAGCAAACGGTGCCGGCCCGCCGGGCGGCAGGCCAGGCTACCGGACCGGGTCGACCCCGGATGCGTGCACCGGGTAGGCGTACAGGTCGAGCAGGCGGATCCGGGTGGCCTGGAGACGCTCCAGCGCCACACCCATGAACCGCTCGGTGAACTGCCGGCCGAACGCGTCGTCGGCCGTGATCAGCCGCCGTACGGCCGCCGCGTCGAACTCGATCGCGACGGTCCGGTCGGTGGCGACCGCACCGAACTGCCACCGGTACGGCGGACGCAGCCAGGACCAGCCGAGGACCTGGCCGGGGCCGATCAGGTCGATCTGCACGTCGCCACGGTGCGGCACCGGGAAGTCCAGCCCGACCTGCCCGTCGCGCAGCAACCAGAACCGCTCGGCGGGCCGGTCGGCGCGGAACAGCCGGGTGCCGGGGTGCCGCACCACCGGACGGGCGTGCGCGGCCAGGCGGGCCAGCCACGGCTCGGGCAGCCCGACGAGGAACGGATGGGTACGGAGCAGATCCAGCGTGGTCACCGGCGGCGGCCTTTCCGACCGGTGGGGTCCGGCACCCCCGCGCCGGACCCCACCGCTCATCTCAGTGTTTCCTGCCCGGCTCGGGAACCTTGCCGCCCCGGCCGGGGTCCTGCTTGCCCGCGTCGACGGTCACCGGGACCTCGCGGACGGTCTGTGGCAGCTCACCGACGGTCGCGGTGATCTCCAGGATGCCGTCGGTGTACCGGGCGGTGAGGGTCTCCTCCCGCAGGCCCGCCGGCAGCGGGACGACCCGGGAGAACGTGCCGTAGTGGAACTCCGAGTGACCGGGGTCGGCGTGGGACTCCTTACGCACCACGTCCAACCGGAGGGTGCCCTCGGTCACGGTGATCCGCACGTCCTTCGTCGGGTCGACACCGGGCAGCTCGGCCCGGACGACGTACCGGTCGCCCTCGCGGTACTCCTCGACCCGGATGCTCGGCCCGAGCAGCGGGAACCAGGAGAGGTTCGGCCAGTCGAACGGTGCGGTGGCGGTGCCCCGCAGCTTCATCATGGTGGACATCTCGACCTCCCTGTCGGTGTGTCCTGCCTCCATCCGACCGCGCCGGAGCCGGCACCGTCAGGGCCGTTGGTCCCGGATCGGGCGGGTGCGACGGCCCTGCCCGGGACACCGGGACGCGGGCAGACTGGGAGCGGAGGGGCGTAGGACCGGCACGACGGGGTGTAACGGTTCCGCCGGGAACGGAGGTAACGGTGATCGGCTGGCAGGCAGGGATCGGGGGCGGGCGTACCGGTGGACACTGACACCCTCGTCCGGCCGGCGGGGCTGAGCGCCGCCGAGGCCGCCGCGCGGTTGCGGGTCGACGGGCCCAACGCGGTCAGCGCCCCGGTCCGCCGGCACCTGGCGGTGCGGGTCCTGCGCCAGCTCACCGACCCCCTGGTGGCGCTGCTGCTCGCCGCCGCCGTGGTGACCACCGTGCTCGGCGACTACCCGGACACCGCGGTGATCGTGCTGGTGGTGCTGGTCAACACGGTGATCGGGGTGGTCCAGGAGATCCGGGCCGACCGGGCGATCGCCGCGCTGGACGGGTTGGCCGCGCCGACCGCCCGGGTGGTCCGGGACGGGGTCGACCTGGTGGTACCCGCCGCCGAACTGGTCCGCGACGACCTGGTCCGGATCGAGGCCGGTGACGTGGTCCCCGCCGACCTGCTGCTCACCGACGCCAGCCGGCTCCAGCTCGACGAGTCGGCGCTGACCGGCGAGTCGGTGCCGGTGGGCCGGGACACCGGTGACGAGGCCGCGGCCGGCACGGTGGTGACCACCGGCCGGGGTACCGGGACGGTGCGGCGCACCGGCGCGGACAGCGCCCTGGGCCGGATCACCGCCCTGGTCGGCAGCACCCGCCCCGGCCCGACCCCGCTGCAACGCCGGTTGTCGGGGCTGGGCCGGGTGCTGGGCCTCGCCGCCGTGACGCTCTCCGCGCTGGTGTTCACCATCGGTGTGCTCGGTGGGCAGCCGGTGGTGGAGATGGCGGTGACCGCGGTCAGCCTGGTGGTGGCGGCGGTACCGGAGTCCCTGCCGGCGGTGGTGACGCTGGCGTTGGCGCTCGGTGCCCGTCGGATGGCCGCGTCCCGGGCGATCCCTCGCCGGCTGCACGCGGTGGAGACCCTCGGCTCGGTGACGGTGATCGCCTCGGACAAGACCGGCACCCTGACCGAGGGCCGGATGGCGGTGCAGCAGGCGGTCACCGCCGACGACGTGCGGTGGGCGGTCACCGGGGTCGGGTACGACCCGCAGGGCGAGGTCCGCCGGGCCGACGCCCCGCAGGGGGGTACCCCGGTCGTCCCGGACGAGCTGCGCCGGTTGGCACGGGCGGTGCTGCTCTGCAACGACGCCGCGTTGACCCCGCCGGACGACGACCGACCCGGGTGGGGTGCGGTCGGTGATCCGCTGGAGGCCGGGCTGCTGGCGTTCGCGGCCCGCTGCGGGCTCGACCCGACGGCCACCCGGGCCGCCTGGCCCCGGGTCGCCGAGCATCCGTTCGACCAGGCCAACCGGCGGATGACCACGGTGCACCGGGCCTGCGCCGGCGGGTACCTGGTGGTCTGCAAGGGCGCCCCGGAGAACGTCCTGGTCGCGCCGGTGGTGGAGGCCACCGACGAGGAACTGGCCCGGTGGCGGGTCCGGGCGCAGGAACTGGCCGCCCAGGGGCTGCGGGTGCTGGCCGTGGCGACCGCGCTGACCGGGCAGGCTCCCGACCCGGCGGCGCCGGTCGGGTTGCGGCCGGTCGGGCTGGTCGGGGTCGGTGACCCGCTGCGGGAGGGCGCGCCGGTGATCGCCGGGCACTTCGACGACGCCGGGGTCCGGCTGGTCCTGATCACCGGGGACCACCCGGCCACGGCCACCGCGATCGCCGGGCGGCTCGGGCTGTGGCGGGACGGGGACCCGGTGGTGCACGGTGACGGCGCGGCCGTCCCGGAGCACGCCGACACCGCCCGGGTCTTCGCCCGTACCCAGCCGGAACAGAAGCTGGACATCATCGCGGCGTTGCAGTCGCGCGGTCACGTGGTGGCGATGACCGGTGACGGGGTGAACGACGCCCCGGCCCTGCGCCGGGCCGACATCGGGGTGGCGATGGGCGGGGGCACCGAGGTCGCCCGGCAGGCCGCCGACCTGGTGCTCGTCGACGACAACCTGGGTACCGTGGCCGCCGCGATCGGCGAGGGACGCCGGATCTACGACAACATCCGCCGGTTCCTGCGGTACGCGCTCGCCGGTGGGGTCGCCGAGGTGGCGGTGATGCTGCTGGGCCCGCTGTTCGGGTTGCCGGTGCCGCTGCTGCCGGCGCAGATCCTCTGGGTGAACCTGCTCACCCACGGCCTGCCCGGGGTGGCGCTGGGTGCCGAACCGGCCGAGGAGGGCACGCTGCGTCGGCCGCCCCGGTCGCCGCAGGAGTCGGTGCTCGGCGCCGGGCTGGCCCGGGACATCCTGCTCACCGGCGGTCTGATCGCCGCCGTGGTGCTGGCGGCCGGGGTGGTCGCCGCCCGGTTCGACCGCCCGTGGCAGTCGATGGTCTTCGTCGTCCTCGGGTTGGCGCAGCTCGGCGTGGCGTTGGCGGTACGCGCACCGCGCCCGGCGGGGGCGACCGGGGGCAACCGGGCGCTGCTGGCCGCGGTGGCGTTGTCGGCGGCACTGCAACTGGCCGGGGTGCTGCTGCCGCCGTTGCGGCACCTGCTCGGCACCGAGGCGTTGACGGCCGCCGAGCTGCTCGGCTGCGCCCTGGTCAGCGTCCTGCCCGGGCTGGTGCTGGTCCTGACGCGCCGGTTCCGTCGCGGAGCCGGCCCGGAGCGGGAACCGGAACCGGACGCGCATTTGATCAACAGCGGTTCGGCGACGCATGCTGGAGACACCGAAAGGAGCAGGTCATGAACAGCAACACCGGCGCCCCGGTCGTGGTCGGCGTGGACGGTTCGACTACGGCCCTGGACGCGGTCCGGCTCGCTGCCCGGGAGGCGGCGCTGCGGCAACGGCCCCTCAAGGTGGTGCACGCCTTCATCTGGCCGCTGATGAACGTGCCGCTGGGTCCGTCCGCCTTCGGTCCGCCCGAGGGCGGGCTGCGCAACCAGGCGGAGCGGATCGTCGCGGAGGCGGTCGCCGAGGCGGAGAAGGCGGTTCCCGGGCTGACGGTGACCGGTGAGGTGGTCGACGGGGCGTCAACGCCGGTGCTGCTCGCTGCGGCCCGCGACGCGGCGCTGACCGTGCTCGGCAACCGGGGGCTCGGCGGCTTCGGTGGCCTGCTGCTCGGTTCCACCTCGACCCAGGTCGCCGAGTACGCCGACGGGCCGGTGCTGGTGGTGCGGGGCGAGGAGCGGACCGACGGTCCGGTGGTGGTCGGGGTGGACGGCTCGGAGCTTTCCGAGCTGGCCGTGGCGTTCGCCGCCGAGGAGGCGGCCCGCCGGCAGACCCGGCTGGTGGCCGTACACGCCTGGCTCAATCCGGCGCCGGTGGGGCCCGGTGACGTCCTGCCGCTGGTCTACGACGTCGACGCCCTCCGGTCGGAGGAGGAGCGGGTACTCGCCGAGGCGGTGGCCGGCCTGGCGGAGCGGTACCCGCAACTGACGGTGGAGCAGCGGCTGGTCCGGGGCGCACCGAAGCGGGTACTGGTGCAGGAGTCCGCCGAGGCGCAACTGGTGGTGGTCGGGGCGCGGGGCCACGGCGGGCTGGCCGGGATGCTGCTCGGTTCGGTCAGTCATGCCGTGCTGCACCAGGCACACTGCCCGGTGGTGGTGGTCCGGCCGACCGGTTCGCACTGAGCGGCCGAACCCGCCCCGACCGTCCGCCCACCGCACCGTCCGACCACTGCCGGAACCACACACCCTGGAGAGAACCATGAACCGACCGGTCGTCGCCGGCGTCGACGGATCGCCGGCCAGCCTGGTCGCCGCCGAACACGCGGCGCAGGCGGCAACGTTGCGCTCCCGTCCGCTGCACCTGGTGCACGGTTACCTGCATCCGCTCGGGTACGGCATTCCGATCAACCCGTACGACGTCGGGTTGCCCGCGCCCAACGAGGAGGCGCAGAAGATGCTGGAGCAGGCCGCCGCCGAGCTGCGCGAGCGGTGGCCGGGGCTGACGGTCGAGGTACGCCAGGTGGCCGGCGGCCCCGGGGCGACCCTGGTGGAGGAGTCCAAGCGGGCGGAGCTGGTGGTGGTCGGCAGCCGGGGGCTCGGTGGTTTCGCCGGGCTGCTGCTCGGCTCGGTCAGTACCCAGGTGGCCAGCCACGGGCACTGCCCGGTGCTGGTGGTCCGCCCGGCCGAGGGGTCGGTCCCGGTCGACGGGCCGGTGCTGGTCGGGGTGGACGGTTCGGAGGCGGCGTCACTCGCGGTCGGGTACGCCGCCGACGAGGCCGCCCGGCGCGGCACCGAACTGGTGCTGGTGCACGCCTGGTCGGTGGACGGTTCGCGGCAGCTGGTGAGCCCGGTGCCGGGCGCGGTCTGGCCGCCGGAGGTGTTCGAGGAGTTCCAGGCCGCGTTCCAGGCCGAGTCGGTCCGGCTGCTCGCCGAGGCGGCGGCCACGGTCCGGGAGCGGCACCCGGAGCTGACCGTCACCGAACGTCCGGTGCACGCGATCGCCCCGGAGCAGGCGCTGATCGAGGCGAGCGGCGCGGCGGCCCTGGTGG
>NZ_WVUH01000226.1 GCF_017614955.1 Micromonospora echinofusca | reverse complement strand
GGCGATCAGGGTGGCCAGGGTGGTGGCCGCGATTCCGACCGGTAGGGCGGCGCGGAAGGCGCGTCGGTACACGTCGACTCCTCTGCGGTTCTGGTGCCGGCTTCTGACGGCCCACTCAGTAATCCGCAGAATTCGATGTTAGTCAATATCGCGGGAGGCGGCTTGACGGGCGTCGCCGGAAGCCCTATGTTTAACGCGTTGGTTAATTAACGAGGTGGTTAAGCAGGTGGCGACCGACCGGCTCAGCATGATCTTCGCGGCCCTGGCCGACCCGACCCGCCGGGCGATCCTGGCCCGCCTGGCCGAGGGCGAGGCGACCGTGTCGGAGCTGGCGGAGCCCTTCTCCATCAGCCTCCCGGCGATCTCCCGGCACCTGAAGGTGCTGGAGCAGGCCGGGCTGATCACCCGCAGCCGCACCGCCCAGTGGCGCTCCAGCAGCCTCAACCCGGAGCCACTGCGGGAGGCCACGGCCTGGATGGAGCGTTACCGGCGGTTCTGGGACACCAGCTTCGACCGGCTCGACGCACACCTGCGCCGCCTGCAACAGCCCCAGAGCACCCCCGACGACGAACAGCAGTGAGAGAGGACAGCACCATGGCAGACACCGCCGCCACCACCGAACTGGTCATCACCCGCGTCTTCGACGCCCCCCGCGAGCTGGTCTACCGGGCGTTCACCGATCCCGACCAGCTCGCCCAGTGGTTCGGTCCGGTCGGCTTCTCGGTCCCCCGGGACACCGTCGACATCGACGCCCGGGTCGGCGGGCACCAGCGCTTCACCATGGTCAGCGACCACGATCCGGCGATGTCCTCGACGGTCAACGCCACCTTCACCGAGGTCGTCGAGAACGAGTTGCTGGTCGGCACGGAAACCGCCGAGGGCGTACCCGGTGTGGCGGAGGGCACCGTGTTCAGCCTGCGGGTCGAGTTCCACGACGAGGACGGCAGGACCCGCCTGGTGCTGCGCCAGGGCCCGTACACCGCAGAGATGGAGGGCATGGCCCGCGCCGGCTGGCTCAGCTCGTTCGGCAAGCTGGACACCCTGCTCGCCGGCTGACGCGGTGGCACCGTCGGCGGCTGACGGCGCCACCGGCCGTCAGCCGCCCAGGGCCAGCTCGATGAACCCGCAGTACAGCACCGGTGCGCCGATGAAGGTGACCAGGAAACCGAGGTACCGGTAGCGGGGTGGGGTACCGACCACCAGTGGTGGCCGACCGTACCGGCCGAGCAGCAGGTAACCGGCGAAGAACGCCACGGTGGGCAGACCGGCGAGGGTCCAGGCGAGCTGGGTGAAGGTGTCGATCGCGCCCCACCGGTAGCCGAGATCCAGCAGCAGCATCAGCGGTGCGGTCGCCAGCAGACAGCCGGCGTAGACGGCGAGCGCCCGGGCCAACGGCGACAGGCCGGGCAGCAGCGGGGGCTGCTGGGCCAACGACTCCGTCCGGGCCAACGCGGCCTCGGCGGCGTCCGCCGCCTGCCGGGCCCGGTCCAGCTCGACGGCCGGGTCCCGCTCGACCGGCGGCCGGGGCGCCGGCACCGTCGGGGCCGGGCTGGCCGGCAACGCCACCGTCGCCGCACCACGCGGCAGTTCCGGGTACGCCGGCTGCGGCGCACCCCCGGCCGGCGCGGGCCGGTCCGCCGGTACGGCCGGCACCGGCTGACCGGGCGGCCCGGGAGGGGCCCCGGGCACCACCGGTTCCCCGATCACCTGCCCCAGCTGGCGCAGCCGCACCTCCTGCCCGGCCAGCCGGTGCCCGAGCTGGTCGACCGCACCCTGCAGGGCGGAGCGCCGCTGGCTGTCGGCGGCGGCGGTCCGCTCCCCCGCCCGGCGCAGCTCGGACAGGTGCCGGGCCAGCGCCGCGTACTCCTCGAACGTGGACACCGTCTACCGCTCCTCGTCCCACTCGTAACCGGGCCGGACGAACGGCACGATCAGCCGGGTCCGCTGGTCGTGCCGGTCCACCAGCAACGCGCGGTTGGGCCGTGGGGTGTAGGCCAGGTCCGGCACGCCGAGGTGCAGGCCCAGCTCCGGCCCGGGCACGTTCAACGCCACCAGGCAGGCCAGGTCGTCCCGGTTCTGCGAACCGCCGAGATCCTCGGTCAGCCGGCGCAGCCCGCGCCACCAGCCGAGCAGGTGGACGCCGTACGCCGGGCCCTGGCGGAGCACCCCGTGCAGGTCGTCCAGGCCGGAGCGGAAGGTCTCGTCCCGCAGGCCGAGCACCCCGCTGGCCGCGTCCATCCCGAACACCACCAGGTAGGTGCGCCCGGCCGGGGTCTCCGGCGGCGTGGCCAGGGTCCGCAGCGCCTCCCGCAGCCCGGCGGCGTCCAGCCGGGTCACCGGGTGACCGGCGGCGGTCAGCTCGGCGGCGCAGTCGTCGGCGATCTCGTCGGCCCCGGCGACCAGCGGGGCGAGCAGGAACCGGGCGTCGGCCGGGGCATGCTGCCGGGCCACGCTGACCGTCGCCGCGTGCAGGACGTGCGCGCCGACCACCGAGGTACCGACCACCCCGACGTGCCGGCCGGGCGTGGCGTCCAAGGCGAAGCAGGCCGAGGTGAGATCGACGTCGACGGTCCGGCCGACCAGGGCCAGCGGTCGGCGCCCGCCCGGCCGCAACCCGGGTACGGTCGGGTCGTCGGCGAGGTGGGCGAGTTCGTACCCCTTGAAGACGGCCGGCGCGGGTGCGGCGGCGGCCCGCGACTGCCACAGCTCGTGCCGGAGCTGGGCGATCTCGGCGGCGTGGGCGTGCGCGTCGGGGAACCGGACGACCGTGTTCGCGCCGACGGTACCGGCGGACCGGTTCACGATGGCCGAGCCGACCGGCAGCCCACCGGCGGTGTCGTTGAGCGGGTCGAGCACGCCCGACCCACCGGGCAACGCCACCCGCAGCGGGAACTGCCCGAAGATCGATTCCGCCTTGCCGTAGAGCGCCTCGATGCCGGCCATGCTCTGGCTGGCCAGGACGAGGTGGATGCCGTAGGAGCGCCCCTTGCGGGCCAGTTCCTCCAGCAACGCGGCGGCTTCCCGGGCCACCGCGTCGTTGCCGGCGAAGAGCACGTGGAACTCGTCGACGACCGCCACGACACGCGGCACCGGGGTGTCCCGGGGCAGGTCGGCGAGTTTGGTGACGCCGTGCCGTTTCAGGGCGGCGGCCCGCCGGTTCAGCTCCCGACGCAGCTCACGCAGCACGGCCACGCCGTACTCCCGGTCCGACTCGATACCGACCGCCCGCGCGTGCGGGATCCACGACGGGTCCCGGCCGGTCGGGACGAACTCCGAGAAGCTGACCCCCTCCTTGAAGTCCAGCAGGTAGAGCGACAGCTCCTCCGGCGGGTAGCGGGTCGCCAGTCCGTAGAGCACGTCGAGCAGGAAGACCGTCTTACCGGCGCCGGTCCGCCCGCCGACCAGCCAGTGCGGGGTGGCGTCGTCGAAGGCGAGCACGGCCGGCTCCCGGCCGGCCCGGCCGATCACGGTCCGCAGCCCGTTGGCCGAGGACTCCGCCCACCGCCGCTCGGGCAGCAGGTCGCCCAGGTGCAGGGCGCTGCTGCGCCGGCTCGCCGCCGCCAGGTGTTCGGCGAGCGCGGCGACGGTCCGCTCCGGCGGATCGCCGTCGAGCTGCACCGGGGCGGCCAGGCCGGTGCCGTCGGCGCTGAACGGATGGCCGGGCGGGTCGCCGACGAAGGCGTACCAGTGGTCCAGCCGGACCCGCGTGGTGGCGCCCAGCGGCGGCGGTGCGACCGGGCCGGTCGGCGCGACCGGGTAGCCGGCGAGCAGGACACAGACCGCGGCGGCGGACCCGGCGTGGGTGAGCGCGGCGAGCCGGTGCAGGTCCCGGCCCTGCGGCGCGGAGGCGGCCACGAGCAGCAGCAACTCGCCGCCGGCGGCCTGCTGGGCGGCCCGGGCGTGCCGCTCGGCCTCGTCGAGCACCCCGGCCACCTCGTCGTCGTTGGTCGCCGGTGGGGCCAGTACCCCGGCGTCCACCAGTGGCCGCAGCGGGAGGAAGGTCGCGCCGAGCGCGGCGTGGTCGAGGGCCAGTATCCGGACCGCACCGGCCGGCGCCATGGCCAGCAGGCGCAGGGTCAGCGCCCGCAGCAGCGCCGCCACCCGGGGATCCCGGGCGTCGGACCCGACGGCCAGGTGGTTGCCGCCGGCCAGCGGTACGACCGCGGGGAATCCGCCGTGCGGACCGGTCGCCTCCCCGAGCCGGACCGGTACCGGGGCCCGGGTCAGGTCGAGGGCGCCGGGCGGCGGGGCGGCGATGGCGTCACCGAGGCGGGCCAACCGGTCGGCGAGATCGGTGGCGGCGTCCGGGCCGACCGGTCCGGACGGGCCGGCCAGCAACCTGCGGACCGTGTCGAGGTGCTCGCGGGCCTGCCGGTGGGCGGCGACCGCCTGCCCGTACGTCGTCGCGAGCCTGCCCACCCGTCCCCCAACCCTGCACTCACGCCCGGCGTAGTCGACAGAACACTAACCGAAGCGCGGCGGTGGCCGACAGTCCTGGCAGGACCGTCGGCCGCCGTGTCGCGGTGGGCGGAGGGTGGGTCAGCCGGTCACCGAGTTCAGTGCCGGCAGGTAGCCGTAGCGGTACCCGTCGGCGTTCGGGTGGTACGCCTCGATCAGCCCGGTGACGTCCTTGATCCACGGGCTGGACGCGCAGACGCCGTGCCCGGCGAAGAACGGGCGGGCGTCCACGAAGGTCGCCCCGGCGGCGGCGGCCCGGGCGGCGGTCACCGAGGCGAGCACGTCGGCGGCCTCGTTGAGGATGGTCCGCTTGGAACTGCTCATCGCCAGCACGCCGCACCAGCCGGTCTCGAACAGACGGGGGTAGCCGAGCACGATCAGCCGGGCGTTCGGGGCGCGGGTACGGATCGCCGCGTAGGTGGCGTCGAGCCGGCCGGGCAGTTCGGTGGTGGCGAAGGTCTTGGCCTGGTTGACCCGGTTGGTGCAGTCGGACTCGCTGCCGAACCGGCAGTTCTCCAGGATGGAGGAGAAGCCGGCGTCGTTGCCGCCGATGGTGATGGTGACCATCGTGGTGCTGCTGCTCAGCGGTCCGAGCTGTTCGTTGATCACATCGGCGGTGACCGCGCCGCCGCAGGCCGGGAAGCTGAAGCTGGTCACCGCGTTGGCGGCGGCCCAGAGCGAGGCGTACGACTTGGAGCTGCGCAGGCAGGTGGAGAGGTCGTAGGAGCCGGCGCCGACCCCGGAGGAGTAGGAGTCGCCGAGCGCGACGTAGTTGATGGTGGCGGCGGCCTGGGCCGGGCCGGGGACGAGGACGGCGGCCAGCGCGGTGGCAACGGTGGCGACCGACGCGGCGAGGGCACGCGCCAACGGACGCAGGTGCATGGTGGACGGACCTCCACGGGGCAGGGGTGGGGGGAACCGCCAGCCGCGCGCGTGGCCAGGGCCTGTTACCAGGCGGTAATGGTATCGAAATACATGGATCGGGGGAAGTCGTCGCACGAGGTACCGACCCCTGCTGGGTTCAACCGTGGGTGGGACGCTGTCGAGCTGCTGGCACAGCCGGAGCAGCTCGACAGCGTACGCACCGAAGGGTCGGCCCCCGCGCCGGAAGGGGTTGCGCGGGCGGCGACCGCCGGGGTCGCCGCCCGGGTCAGCGGGCCGCGAGCGGCTGCGCCGAGGAGCTGACCGGCGCCGGCAGCGCGCCGGCTCCACCGAGATGGGCGTGGATCGCGGCGGCAGCCGAGCGGCCCTCGGCGATCGCCCAGACGATCAGCGACGCACCCCGGTGCATGTCCCCGGCGACGAACACCCCCGGTACCCCGGTCTGCCAGTCCGGGCCGGCGTCGACCGCGCCCCGGGCGTTGCGGGTGACCCCGAACTGGGTCAGCAGCGGCTGTTCCTCGGTGCCCTCGAAACCGATCGCCAGCAGCACGAGGTCGGCCGGCAGTTCCCGCTCCGAGCCGGGCAGCACGGTCAGGATCCGGCGCCCGTCCCGCTTGGTGACGGTCACCTCGGCGACCCGGACCGCGCGGACCGCACCGGTACCGTCGTCGACGAACTCCTGCACCGCGACGGCGAAGACCCGCTCGCCGCCCTCCTCGTGCGCCGGGTAGCTGCGCAGGATCCACGGCCAGGTCGGCCACGGGTCACGGGCCTCGTCCCGGGCGCGCGGCGGCTCCGGGTACAGGTCGAGCTGGTGGACGCCGGCGGCGCCCTGCCGGTGGGCCACGCCCAGGCAGTCCGCCCCGGTGTCGCCGCCCCCGATGATCACGACGTGCTTGCCGGCCGCGTCGATCGGGGCGTGCTCGGCCCGGCCGTTGACCACCCGGTTCGCCCCGACCAGGTGCGGCATCGCCTGGTGGATGCCGCGCAGCTGACGCCCCGGGGTCTCCGGGGTGTCCCGGCCGGCGAGCGCGCCGCAGGCCAGCAGTACCGCGTCGTACCCGGCGCGCAACTGCTCGGCGGTGACGTCCACCCCGACGTTCACGCCGGTGCGGAACTGCACCCCCTCGGCGGCGAGCTGGGCCAGTCGCCGGTCGATGTGCGACTTCTCCAGCTTGAAGTCGGGGATGCCGTACCGCAGCAGGCCACCGATCTCGTCGTCCCGCTCGTACACGGTCACCGCGTGCCCGGCCCGGGCCAGCTGCTGGGCGGCGGCCAACCCGGCCGGACCCGAACCGACCACCGCGACCCGCCGGCCGGACGGCGCCGGTACCGGCTGCGGGGTGACCAGGCCCCGGTCGAAGGCCGCGTCGATGATCTCGACCTCGACCTGCTTGATGGTGACCGGTTCGCCACCGGCGATACCGAGCACGCAGGCCGCCTCGCAGGGCGCCGGGCAGAGCCGCCCGGTGAACTCCGGGAAGTTGTTCGTGGCGTGCAGCGAGTCGATCGCCGCCGCCCAGTTGCCGGTCCGGACCAGGTCGTTCCAGTCCGGGATCCGGTTGCCCAGCGGACACCCGTCGTGGCAGAACGGGATGCCGCAGTCCATGCACCGGGTGGCCTGCTCGCGGACCAGCTCCGCACCGGCCGGCGGGTACACCTCCCGCCAGTCGCTGATGCGGACCGGCACCGGGCGCCGGGCGGGCAGCCGCCGGCCGTAGCGCAGGAAACCGTTCGGGTCAGGCACGAGCCACCTCCTGGGACGGGCGCGGCAGGGGCCGGACCGGCACCGTCGGTGCCGGCGCGGCAAGGGCGCCCATCACCGCATCGTCGACGTCGTGGCCGGCGGCTTCGGCGGCCCGCATGATCTCCATCACCCGCCGGTAGTCGCGGGGTACCACGGCGGTGAACTCCTCCACCGCCTCCGGCCAGCGCTTGAGCAGGTCCTCGGCGACCGCCGAGTCGGTCTCGGCGAAGTGCCGCTGCACGAGACTGTGCAGGGTGGCCCGCTCGTCGTCGTTCGGCGGGGCCAGGTCGACCAGTTCCCGGTTGACCCGACTGGTGTCCAGCCGCCACACGAAGGCCGTACCACCGGACATGCCGGCGGCGAAGTTGCGCCCGGTGGGCCCGAGCACCACCACGGTGCCCCCGGTCATGTACTCGCAGCCGTGGTCGCCGACCCCCTCGACCACGGTCACCGCACCGGAGTTGCGGACCGCGAACCGCTCGCCGACCCGGCCCCGCAGGAACAGCTCACCGGCGGTGGCGCCGTACAGGATGGTGTTGCCGGCGACGATCTGGTCCTCGGCGCGGGCCCCGGCCGGGGCGTCCGGGCTGACGAACGGCGCGGCGGCGTCCGGCCGGACGATGATCCGCCCGCCGGAGAGCCCCTTGCCGACGTAGTCGTTCGCGTCACCGTGCAGCCGCAGGGTCACCCCGCGCGGCAGGAACGCGCCGAACGACTGGCCGGCGGTGCCGCGCAGCACGAACTCGATCGTGTCGGCGGGCAGGCCCGCCCCGGCGTACCGGCGGGTCACCTCGCCGCCGAGCATCGCGCCGACGCTGCGGTGCTCGTTGCGCACCGCCACCTCGGCCCGGACCGGCGTGCCGTCGCTCAGGGCCGGGCCGGCCAGCGCGATCAGCTCGTTGTCCAACGCCAGTTCCAGGCCGTGGTCCTGGGCCCGGATGCCGCGCCGGGCCGCGCCCTCGGGCAGTTCCGGCAGCTCCAGGACCGGGCCGAGGTCGAGGCCGGCGGCCTTCCAGTGCGACACGGCGGGGGTGAAGTCGAGCAGCTCGGTGGCGCCGATCGCCTCCTCCAGGGTGCGGAACCCCAGCTCGGCCAGGTACTCCCGGACCTCCTCGGCGAGGAAGAGGAAGAAGTTCTCCACGAACTCCGGCCGGCCGGTGAAGCGTTCCCGCAGCACCGGGTTCTGGGTGGCGATCCCGACCGGACAGGTGTCCAGGTGACAGACCCGCATCATGATGCAGCCGGAGACGATCAGCGGGGCGGTGGCGAAGCCGTACTCCTCGGCGCCGAGCAGCGCCGCGACCACCACGTCCCGGCCGGTCTTGAGCTGCCCGTCGACCTGCACGGTGACCCGGTCGCGGAGCTTGTTGAGCAGCAGCGTCTGCTGCGCCTCGGCCAGCCCCAGCTCCCACGGCGTACCGGCGTGCTTGAGCGAGTTGAGCGGGGACGCGCCGGTCCCGCCGTCGTGCCCGGAGATCAGGATGACGTCGGCCTTGAGCTTGGCCACCCCGGCCGCGACCGTACCCACGCCGACCTCGCTGACCAGCTTGACGTGTACCCGGGCCGCCGGGTTCACGCACTTCAGGTCGTGCACCAGCTGGGCGAGGTCCTCGATCGAGTAGATGTCGTGGTGCGGCGGCGGGGAGATCAGACCCACGCCGGGGGTGGCGTGCCGGGTCCGGGCGATCCACGGCCAGACCTTGTTGCCGGGCAGCTGGCCACCCTCACCGGGCTTGGCGCCCTGGGCCATCTTGATCTGGAGGTCGTCCGCGTTGACCAGGTACTCGCTGGTCACCCCGAACCGGCCGCTGGCGATCTGCTTGACCGCCGAGCGGCGGACCGGGTCGTAGAGACGCTCGACGTCCTCGCCGCCCTCGCCGGTGTTGGACTTGCCGCCGAGGCGGTTCATCGCGACCGCGAGGGTCTCGTGCGCCTCGGCCGAGATCGAGCCGTACGACATGGCGCCGGTGGAGAACCGCCTGACGATCTCCGACGCCGGCTCCACCTCGTCCAGCGGTACCGGGGGGCGGACCCCGGTACGCAGGCTGAACAGCCCGCGCAGTGAGCCCGCCTCGGCGGCCAGCTCGTCGACCCTGGCGGTGTACCGGCGGAACACGTCGTACTGCCGGCTGCGGGTGGCGTGCTGGAGCAGGAAGACCGTCTCCGGGTTGAACAGGTGCAGTTCGCCCTCGCGGCGCCACTGGTATTCGCCGCCCACCTCCAGCCGGCGGGGCGCCTCGGCACCCGGAACCGGCCAGGCCCGGGCGTGCCGGGCGGCGACCTCGGCGTGGATCTCGGCCAGCCCGATACCGGTGATCCGGCCCGGGGTACCGGCGAAGTAGCGCTGCACCAGGTCGGCGTCGAGCCCGACCGCCTCGAAGACCTGCGCCCCGCAGTACGACGAGACCGTCGAGATGCCCATCTTCGACATGATCTTCAGGACGCCCTTGCCGAGCGCCTTGACGTAGTTGCGGACGGCGACGGCCGGCTCCACCCCGGTCAGCGTCCCCGTGGCGATCAGGTCCTCCACCGACTCGAAGGCCAGGTACGGGTTGACCGCCGCCGCGCCGTACCCGATCAGCACCGCCGCGTGGTGCACCTCCCGGCAGTCGCCGGACTCGACGATCAGCGCCGTCCGGGTCCGGGTCTGCTCGCGTACCAGGTGCTGGTGGACGGCGGCGGTGAGCAGCAGCGACGGGATCGGGGCGAGGTCGGCGTTGGAGTCCCGGTCGGAGAGGACCAGGATCCGCACGCCGTCCTCGATCGCCTCGGAGACGTGCCGGCAGATCTCGGTCAGCCGGGCCTTGATGCCGGCCGCGCCGTCCCGGACCCGGTACAGGCCGGAGACCCGGACCGCTTTGAAGCCGGGCAGGTCACCGTCCTCGTCGATGGAGAGGATCTTGGCCAGCTCGTCGTTGTCGATCACCGGGTAGGGCAGCACGATCTGCCGGCAGCTCGCCGGGCCCGGATCGAGCAGGTTGCCCTCCGGCCCGATGGTGGACGCCAGGCTGGTGACCAGCTCCTCCCGGATCGCGTCCAACGGCGGGTTGGTCACCTGGGCGAAGAGCTGGTGGAAGTAGTCGTAGAGCAACCGGGGCCGGGTGGACAGCGGGGCGATCGGGGTGTCCGTACCCATCGAGCCGATCGGCTCGACGCCGGTGCGTGCCATCGGCGCGAGCAGGATCTTCAGCTCCTCCTCGGTGTAGCCGAAGGTCTGCTGCCGGCGCTGCACCGAGTCGTGGGTGTAGACGATGTGCTCGCGGGCCGGCAGGTCCGCCAACTCGATCAGGCCGGCGTGCAGCCAGTCGGCGTACGGCTCGGCGGCGGCCAACTCGGCCTTGATCTCGTCGTCGTGCACGATCCGACCGGCGACGGTGTCGACCAGGAACATCCGGCCCGGCTGCAACCGGCCCTTGGCGACCACGCCGGCCGGGTCGAGGTCGAGCACACCCGCCTCGCTGCCCAGGACGACCAGCCCGTCGGCGGTCTGCCACCAGCGGCCCGGACGCAGGCCGTTGCGGTCCAGCACCGCCCCGACGATCTCGCCGTCGGTGAAGGCCACCGACGCCGGGCCGTCCCACGGCTCCATCAGGCTGGCGTGGAAGCGGTAGAAGGCCCGCTTCTCCGCCGACATCCCCGGGTCGTTCTCCCACGCCTCGGGAATCATCATCAGCACCGCGTGCGGCAGACTCCGGCCGGCCAGGTGCAGCAGTTCGAGGACCTCGTCGAAGTTGGCCGAGTCGGAGGCGGCCGGGGTGCAGACCGGGAAGACCCGCTTCAGGTTGCCGGGGATGTGCGGGGCGGCTCCGCTGCCCCTGGTGGAAGCGCCGCTGGCCAACATCGCTTCTCTGGCCTGCATCCAGTTCCGGTTGCCACGGATGGTGTTGATCTCACCGTTGTGCGCGATGAACCGGTACGGGTGGGCCAGCGGCCAGGACGGGAAGGTGTTGGTGGAGAACCGGGAGTGCACCAGGGCGACCGCGCTCTCCACCCGCCCGTCGCGCAGGTCCGGGAAGAACGCGGGCAACTGGTCGGGGGTGAGCATGCCCTTGAAGACCATGGTCCGCGACGACAACGACGGGAAGTACGCCGGTACGCCCCGCTCGGCGGTCTCCCGCTCGGTCTGCTTACGGACGCAGAACGCCACCCGGTCCAGGTCGATCCCGGTCAGCGGGGAACCCGCCGGCCCGGCGGGCGAGTCGGTGAGGCGGTGCGCGGCGAGGAAGAGCTGCCGGATCCGGGGACGGGCCGCCTCGGCGGTCTCCCCCAGGTCGGCCGGGTCCACCGGGACGTCCCGCCAGCCGAGCACGTCCGCCCCCTCGACCAGGGCGTACTTCTCCAGCACGGTCCGGGCGCGGGCCTCGGCACCATCGTCGTCGGGGAGGAAGACCAGGCCGGTGGCGTAGTGGCCGGCCGGGGGCAACGGGAAGTCCACCACCGCACGCAGGAACGCGTCCGGTACCTGGATCATGATGCCCGCACCGTCGCCGGTGTTGTGTTCCGCGCCCCGCGCCCCACGGTGGTCGAGCCGGCAGAGCGCCGCCAGGCCCTTGGCGACCACGTCGTACGAGCGCCGTCCGTGCAGGTCAGCGACGAAGGCCACCCCACAGGCGTCGTGCTCCTGCGCGGGGTCGTAGAGACCCGAGGCGGGCACCCCCGCACCGGCGAGCGGCGGGGTGGACTGCGGCTGGAGAGGGTACGGAAAGGCCACCGGGCCTCCTGTCGTCACTCAGGTCGGAACAAAGGTCGGGACGACGTCGGCCCTGATGGGTCTATTGAGTCTACGTTAGGGTCCGCAGGGCAAGGCCAGTACGGATTGATCACACTTCCACTATCTGGGACTACAGTCCCGCGCGGTGGATCCGGCGTCTACGGACGCCCCCGTCCGCGTCGCACTCTCCCATGATGCCGCACCACCTACCGACCCGCCCACCTGCACGTGGATCATGGAGTTGTGGTGCCCCACAAAAGCCGTGAATCGAGTGACAACCCCCACCGTAACTCCATGAACAACGAGGCGAGGCGTAACGGAGTGGGGCGGGGTGGGTC
>NZ_WVUH01000225.1 GCF_017614955.1 Micromonospora echinofusca | reverse complement strand
CCCCCGGGCCACCACGCCCACCGCCACGGCCCTGGCCTACCCGACCCGCTCCGACCATCGGATCAAGGGCCTCCAACCGGACTTCTGGGCCGACCCGGCCGAGATCGCCGGCAACAACGCCGGTGGCGTCTCGATGAACCTGGTCTGGGCCGACTGGCAACCGGCCCGCCGGTACGCCCCCTGCACGACCGGCGAACAGCAGTACGACGGGCAGTGCTTCCGGATCGCCCCGGCGGTCGACACGGCCATCCGGGACTGGACCGCCCGGGGCCTGGTGGTCACCGCCATCGTCTACGGGGTACCCGCCTGGGCCCGGACGGTGCGCCCCTGCTCACCCGTCGGGCCCGGGTACGAGATCTTCTGCGTACCCGACGACCCGGCCGACTACGCCCGCTTCGCCGGCTTCCTCGCCTGGCGGTACAACGGCCTGCAGGGCAACGGCCGGATCGCCGACTTCGTCGTCCACAACGAGGTCAACGCCAACGCCTGGTTCGACATCGGCTGCGGGCAGGGCACCGCCTGCGACACCAACCAGTGGATCGGCGTCTACTCGGCCAACTACAACGCCGCGTACGACCGGATCACCGCCGAGCAGTCCACCGCCAAGGTGCTCGTCTCCCTCGACCACCACTTCGGGCCGGCGTACGACCAACCGGCGGCCCACCAGGCGCTGCTGTCCGGGCAGACCGTGCTGCGCGGCGTCGCCGCCAACGCCGCCGGCCGGGCCTGGCGGGTCGCCTTCCACCCGTACCCGCCGGACCTGTTCGCCCCGACCTTCACCGCCCGCGACTACCCCAAGGTCACCTTCGGCAACATCGGCGTCCTGGTCGGCTGGCTGCACGCCACCTTCCCCGACACCCCCTCGGCCTGGCAGGTCCAGCTCACCGAGCAGGGCGTCAACTCCGGCAGCGGCTCCAGCGAGGCCGCCCAGGCCAGCGCCCTGTGCCAGAGCTTCCGCAACGTCCTCGGCACCCCGCACATCGAGAGCTACCTGTACCACCGGATGCAGGACCACCCGGCCGAGGGCGGCCTGCAACTGGGGTTACGCCGCAGCGACGGGTCCGCCAAACCGGCCTGGGCCACCTGGGCGCTGGCCAACCGCAACGACCTGAACCCGCCGCAGCTCTCCTGCGGCTTCGAGCACCTGCCGTACACCGTGCTGACCCGGGCCGTGCGCAACGGGTACGGGCACGTGGCCAGCAGCCGGCAACTCCCGGCCGGGTTCACCCCGGAGGCCGGTTGGCGGCTGCTGCGCAACCCGGCCGCCGGTACGGTGCTGCTCTTCGAGTGCCAGGTCGGCGACCACTCGCTGCTCACCCGCCACGCCGGCTGCGAGAACCAGTTCCCGCTCGGCCCGGTCGGGTACGCCCACACCACCCAGGTGCCCGGGACCGTGCCGCTGTACCGCTGCTACGTCCCGGCCAACGGCGACCACTTCGTCAGCCCCCAGTCGAACTGCGAGGGCCACCGGACGGAGTCCCTGCTCGGCTACGGGTACGCCTGAGCCCCGGTGGGCACCGCCGGCCCCCTGCGGCGGTGTCCACCGTGACCCGCCTCACCCGGCCGGCCGGCGGCGTGAAAACCGCGTCAAGAAACACGTCGCCGCCGTGAAGGTCACGTGATGGCCCCTGTCCCTCAGCCCGCTACGGCGTTGTGATTGCCCGGCACGACCGGACGTCGGTCGTGCCGAGTCGTGCTGGTGGAGGGAGTCAGCGTGCCTGACGTGGTGTTCGTACTGGTGACGGTGGGACTGTTCGCCGTGCTCACCCTCGTGGTGCGGGGCGTGGAGAAGCGGTGAACGCCGTCAACGCCGTAGGTCTGGTACTGGCGGTCGGCCTGGCCGTGTTCCTGGTGGTCGCCCTGCTGTTCCCGGAGCGTTTCTGATGACCGTGACGACAGCCGGGGTGCTGTTCATCCTCTCGCTCGTGGTGGCGCTGGTGGCCGTCCACCGGCCGTTCGGTGACCACCTGTACCGGGTGGTCTCCGGCACCCGGTCCGCCCGCGTCGAGCGGGTGATCTACCGTCTGGTCGGGGTGGACCCGGCTGCGGAGCAGTCCTGGGGGACGTACGCCCGCAGCGTGCTGGCCTTCTCGGCGGTGTCGATCCTGTTCCTCTACGGCTTCCAGCGGGTGCAGGACCGGCTGTGGCTGTCGCTCGGTTTCGACCCGGTGGTGCCGCACGGGGCCTGGAACACGGCGGTGTCGTTCGTGACCAACACGAACTGGCAGTGGTACTCGGGTGAGTCGACCATGGGACACCTGGTGCAGATGGCCGGCCTGGCCGTGCAGAACTTCGTCTCCGCTGCCGTGGGCATCGCCGTGGCGGTGGCCCTGGTCCGGGGATTCGCCCGCAGTCGGACCGGCGGGCTGGGCAACTTCTGGGTCGACCTGACCCGGATCACGGTGCGGATCCTGCTGCCGGTCGCGGTGCTCGGTGCGCTCGCCCTGATGGCGGGTGGCGTGGTGCAGAACCTGTCCGCCGGTACCGACGTCACCACCCTGACCGGCGGCACCCAGACCATCACCGGCGGCCCGGTTGCCAGCCAGGAGGTCATCAAGGAACTGGGTACCAACGGCGGGGGGTTCTACAACGTCAACAGCGCCCACCCGTTCGAGAACCCGACGGCGTGGACGAACTGGCTGGAGATCTTCCTGATCCTGCTGATCCCGTTCAGCCTGCCCCGGGTGTTCGGCCGGATGATCGGACAGAACCGGCAGGGGTACGCGATCGCTGCCGTGATGGCGATTCTGGCGCTGGCCAGCGTGGCGCTGACCAACGTCTTCGAGTTGGCCGGGAACGGCACCGTGCCGCAGGCGGTGGGTGCCGCCCTGGAGGGCAAGGAGGTCCGGTTCGACGTGTCGAACTCGGCGACCTTTGCCGCCGCCACCACGTTGACCTCCACCGGTGCGGTGAACTCGTTCCACGACTCGTACACCGCGCTGGGCGGCATGATCCCGCTGGTCGACATGATGCTCGGCGAGGTGGCGCCCGGTGGGGTCGGTTCGGGTCTGTACGGCATGCTGGTCCTGGCCGTGATCACCGTGTTCGTCGCCGGCCTGATGGTCGGCCGGACCCCGGAGTACGTCGGCAAGAAGATCGGTTCCCGGGAGATCAGGTTCGCCGCCCTGTACTTCCTGGTCACCCCGACGCTGGTGCTGGCCGGCACGGCGGCGGCGTTCACCACGGGGAACAACTCGACCGCGCTGAACGTCGGCCCGCACGGCCTGTCCGAGGTGCTCTACGCGTTCACCTCGGCGAGCAACAACAACGGTTCCGCGTTCGCCGGCATCACCGTCAACACCACCTGGTGGAACACCGCACTCGGCCTGTGCATGCTGCTCGGCCGGTTCCTGCCGGTCGTCTTCGTGCTCGCCCTGGCCGGCTCACTGGCCCGTCAGCAACCCACCCCCGCCTCCGAGGGCACCCTGCCGACCCACCGCCCGTTGTTCGTCGGGATGGTCGTCGGCGTCACGGTGGTCCTGGTGGCGTTGACCTTCCTGCCCGCCCTCGCGCTCGGCCCCCTCGCTGAGGGGCTGTGACCACCATGAGAGAGAAGGACATGACCACGTCCACGCCGGCACCGCACGGTACCGCCGACGCGGCCACCGCCGGCACCCCGGCCGCCCGGGGCAACCCGATCGGTGGTGGCCTGCTCGACCCCCAGCAGTTGATCAGATCCCTGCCCGAGGCCGTGCGCAAGCTCGACCCGCGCACCCTGTGGCGCAACCCGGTCATGCTGATCGTCGAGATCGGCGCGGCCTTCACCACCGTCCTCGCGGTGACCGACCCGTCGGTGTTCGCGCTCGCCATCACCGCGTGGCTCTGGCTGACCGTGATCTTCGCCAACCTCGCCGAGGCGGTCGCCGAAGGTCGCGGCAAGGCACAGGCCGCCACCCTGCGCCAGGCGAAGAAGGACACCGTCGCCACCCGGCTGGTCGGCTGGACACCCGGCGCGCCGGCCAGCCGGTACCGGGACGAGGCCGTCGCGGCCTCCGCGCTCCAGCAGGGCGACATCGTCCTGGTCGAGGCCGGCCGCATCATCCCCGGCGACGGTGACGTGGTCGAGGGCATCGCCAGCGTCGACGAGTCCGCCATCACCGGCGAGTCCGCCCCCGTGATCCGGGAGTCCGGCGGGGACCGCAGCGCGGTCACCGGCGGCACCCGGGTGCTGTCCGACCGGATCGTCGTGCGGATCACCCAGAAACCCGGGGAGAGCTTCATCGACCGGATGATCGCGTTGGTCGAGGGCGCCAACCGGCAGAAGACCCCGAACGAGATCGCGTTGAACGTCCTGCTCTCCGCCCTCACGATCATCTTTCTGCTCGCGGTCGTCACCCTCCAGCCCCTCGCCGTCTACGCCAAGGGCTACCAGGCCGCCGCACCGGACACCGACGCGATCACCGACGCCGGCGTCAGCGGCATCGTCCTGGTCGCGCTGCTGGTCTGCCTGATCCCCACCACCATCGGGGCCCTGCTGTCGG
The DNA here is from genome assembly GCF_017614955.1 of Micromonospora echinofusca. Lineage (GTDB taxonomy): Bacteria > Actinomycetota > Actinomycetes > Mycobacteriales > Micromonosporaceae > Micromonospora > Micromonospora echinofusca_A. Next base: position 7,665 of record NZ_WVUH01000225.1, on the reverse strand, counting down.
CGATCGGTATCGCCGGCATGGACCGGCTCGTGCAACGCAACGTGCTGGCCATGAGCGGCCGGGCCGTCGAAGCCGCCGGCGACGTCAACACCCTGCTGCTCGACAAGACCGGCACCATCACCCTCGGCAACCGGCAGGCCGCCGAGTTCCTGCCGGTCGAGGGCGTCGACGCGACCACCGTCGCCGACGCCGCACAACTGTCCAGCCTCGCCGACGAGACACCGGAGGGCCGCTCGGTCGTCGTGCTCGCCAAGAACCAGTTCGGGCTGCGGGAACGCGAGCCGGGCCTGATCCCGCACGCCACCTTCGTACCGTTCACCGCGCAGACCCGGATGAGCGGCGTCGACCTGCACGCCGGTCCGGGGGAAGGCCCGGCCCGCCGGATCCGCAAAGGTGCCGCCGCCGCGGTGATGAAGTGGGTACGCGACAACGGCGGGCACCCCACCGCCCACGTCGGGGAGATCGTGGACGCGATCAGCGCCTCCGGCGGGACTCCGCTGGTGGTGGCCGAACACGTCGACGGTCAGCCGGCCCGCGCCCTCGGGGTCATCCACCTCAAGGACGTGGTGAAGGCCGGGATGCGGGAACGGTTCGACGAGATGCGCCGGATGGGCATCCGGACGGTGATGATCACCGGCGACAACCCGCGCACCGCGAAGGCCATCGCCGACGAGGCCGGGGTGGACGACTTCCTCGCCGAGGCGACCCCGGAGGACAAACTCGCCCTCATCCGCAAGGAGCAGTCCGGTGGCCGGCTGGTCGCGATGACCGGCGACGGCACCAACGACGCACCGGCGCTCGCCCAGGCGGACGTCGGGGTCGCGATGAACACCGGTACGTCGGCGGCGAAGGAGGCCGGCAACATGGTCGACCTCGACTCCGACCCGACCAAGCTGATCGAGATCGTGGAGATCGGCAAACAGTTGCTGATCACCCGGGGCGCGCTGACGACGTTCTCCGTCGCCAACGACGTCGCCAAGTACTTCGCGATCATCCCCGCCATGTTCGCCGGCATCTACCCGAGCCTGGACACGCTCAACGTCATGCGCCTGGCCAGCCCCGAGTCGGCGATCCTGTCGGCGGTCGTCTTCAACGCCCTGGTGATCGTCGCGCTGATCCCGCTGGCTCTGCGTGGCGTCCGGTACCGGCCCGCCTCGGCATCGCAGCTCCTGAGCCGCAACCTGCTGGTCTACGGCCTCGGCGGCATCCTCGTGCCCTTCGTCGGCATCAAACTCGTCGACCTGCTCCTCCAGTTCGTCCCCGGGATCTGACATGCGCCTACCCACCTGGCTCGCCCACCACCTCGCCGCGCTCCGTGCGCTGCTCGTCCTCACCGTGCTGCTCGGCCTGGCCTACCCCCTCGCCCTGGTCGCCGTCGGGCAGCTACCCGGCCTGTCCGGCAGGGCCGACGGCTCCCTGCTCACCGTGGACGGCAGGACCGTCGGCAGCGCCCTGATCGGCCAGTCCTTCACCGACGCCGACGGCAACCCCGTCCCGCGCTACTTCCAGTCCCGGCCCTCGGCTGCCGGTGACGGCTACGACCCCACCGCCACCGCCGCCAGCAACCTCGGCCCGGAAAGCGTCGTCGACACCATCTCCACCGACCCGGAGAAGACCTCCGAGAGCCTGCTCACCCAGGTCTGCGCCCGCAGCCGGGCCGTCGGAGAACTCGACGGCGTGGACGGGCGACGCCCGTACTGCACCACCGACGGGGTGGGCGCGGTGCTGGCCGTGTTCCGCGCCGACGGGCTGACCGGCCGCATCACCCGGGTGGTCAGCGTCAACCAGACCGCACCGGCCACCCCGTTCCTCACCGTCTGGCAGGGCGTGCCGGTCGAGTTGGCCGAACCGGACCGGGACTACGTGGCCGCCGGTGGCCTGATCACCCCCGTCCGCGGCGACGCCCCGGCCGACCCGGCCGTGCCGGCCGACGCGGTCACCGCCAGTGGCAGCGGCCTCGACCCGCACATCAGCCCGGCGTACGCGCAGATCCAGGTCGCCCGGGTGGCCCGCGAGCGGGGCGCGGACCCCGCCATGGTGCGCCGCCTGGTCGGGGAGCACACCACCGGCCGGTCCCTCGGTTTCCTCGGTGAGCCGGGCGTGAACGTCCTGACGCTCAACCTGGCACTCGACCGGGCGTTCCCGGCGCGTTGAACGCCGTCCCGGGTCGGGCACCGACATCCCGGCCCGGGACGTGTCCCACCCGGCTGACCAGCGACACCGTCAGCAGAGAGGATGTCCGAGTGGCACGAGGTGAGCTCCGCGTCTACCTGGGCGCCGCCCCCGGTGTCGGCAAGACGTACGCGATGCTGGAGGAGGCCCACCGCCGGGCCGGGCGCGGCACCGACGTGGTGATCGGCCTGGTCGAGACCCACGGCCGTCCGCACACGGCGGCGATGGTCGGCGACCTGGAGCAGGTACCCCGGCGCGCCGTCACCTACCGTGGCAGCGACTTCACCGAACTGGACCTCGACGCGCTGCTGCGCCGCCGCCCCGAGGTCGCCGTGGTCGACGAACTGGCCCACACCAACGTGCCCGGCTCCCGGCACGACAAGCGTTGGCAGGACGTCCAGGAACTGCTCGACGCCGGGATCAGCGTGCTCTCCACGGTCAACATCCAGCACCTGGAGTCCCTCAACGACGTCGTCGCCCGGATCACCGGTACCAGCCAGCGGGAGACCGTGCCGGACGCGGTCGTCCGTGCCGCCGGGCAGGTCGAACTCGTCGACATGACCCCGGAGGCGCTGCGCCGCCGGATGGCGCACGGCAACATCTACCGGCCGGACCGCATCGACGCGGCGCTGGGCAACTACTTCCGGGTCGGCAACCTCACCGCCCTGCGGGAACTGGCGTTGCTCTGGCTCGCCGACACCGTCGACGACCAACTCGACGCCTACCGCGCCCAACAGGGCATCTCCGACACCTGGGAGGCCCGCGAACGGGTCGTCGTCGCCCTCACCGGCGGCCCGGAGGGCGACACCCTGATCCGGCGGGCCGCCCGGATCGCCGCCCGCAGCAAGGGCGCCGACCTGCTGGCCGTACACGTGGCCCGTAGCGACGGTCTGGCCGGCGCCGACCCCGCCCGGCTGGCCCGGCAGCGGGTCCTGGTGGAGAGCCTCGGCGGGACGTACCACCAGGTGCTCGGCACCGACATCCCGGCTGCGCTGCTCGACTTCGCCCGGGGCGTGAACGCCACCCAACTCGTCCTCGGCGCCAGCCGGCGGGGCCGGGTCGCGCAACTGTTCTCCCGGGGTGTCGGGGTGACCACCACCGCCCTGTCCGGGCCGATCGACGTGCACCTGGTCACCCACCCGGAGGCTGGCCGGGGACGGCGGGGCAGCCCGGTACCGGCGGCGCTGTCCCGGCGGCGCCGGCTGCTCGGTTTCGCGCTGGCCGGACTCGGCATGCCGGCGCTGACCCTGCTGCTGCGGGCACTGCCGGACCTCACCCTGACCAACGACATCCTGCTCTTCCTCGTCGGGGTGGTCGGCGTCGCCTTGGTCGGTGGCCTGTGGCCGGCGCTGGTCGCCGCGCTCGGCGGCTCGCTGCTGCTGAACTGGTTCTTCACCCCGCCCTACCGCACGCTGACCATCGCCGAGGTCGACAACCTGCTCGCCCTCGGCGTGTTCGTGGTCGTCGCCGTGGCGGTCAGCGGGGTCGTCGACGTCGCTGCCCGGCGGACCCGCGAGGCGGCCCGTGCCACCGCCGACGCGCAGACCCTGGCCACCGTGGCCGGCAGCGTGCTGCGCGGCGAACGGCCCCTGCCGGCGCTGCTGGACCGGCTGCGGGAAACCTTCGCCCTGCGGGCGGTCAGCGTCCTGGAGCTGGTCGCCGGGGCACACGGTCGGCCCGACCGGGCCCGTGAGGAGACCGCCTGGCGGGTCGTGGCCAGTGTCGGCGTGGCACCGGCGGGCAGCCCGAGCGCGGGGGAGACGGCGGTACCGGTCGACGACCGGCTCACCGTCGTGCTGTCCGGCCGCCGCCTGGAGGCCGCCGACCGGCGTATCGTCGAGGCCTTCGCCGCCCAGGCCGCGGTCGCCCTCCGGCAGGAACGCCTCGCCGAGGAGGCCGCCACCGCCCGTCCGCTCGCCGAAGCCGACCGGATGCGCACCGCGCTGCTCGCTGCGGTCAGCCACGACCTGCGTACCCCGCTCGCCTCGGCGAAGGCCGCCGTCACCAGCCTGCGCAGCCCGGACGTCGAGTTCGACGCCGCCGACCGGGCCGAACTGCTCGCCACCGCCGAGGAGTCCCTCGACCGGCTCGCCCGGCTCGTGGCCAACCTGCTGGACATGAGCCGGTTGCAGGCCGGTGCCCTGGGTATCCGCACCACGGCCGTCGGACTGGAGGACGTGGTGCCCCGCGCCCTGGACGAACTCGGCCCACCGGCCGCCGACGTACCCACCGACCTTCCCGCCCACCTGCCCGCCGTGCTCGCCGACCCGGGCCTGCTGGAACGGGTCCTGGTCAACGTCGTCGCCAACGCGCTGCGGCACAGCCCACCCGACCGGCCGCCCACCGTGACGGCCAGTGCGCACGCCGGGTTCGTCGAACTGCGGGTCGTCGACACCGGCCCCGGCATCCCCCAGGACCAGTGGGAGCATGTCTTCCTGCCCTTCCAACGGCTCGGTGACCGGGACAACCAGACCGGCGTCGGGTTGGGCCTGGCCCTGTCCCGGGGCCTGGCCGAGGCCATGGGCGGGACCATCACCCCCGAGACCACCCCCGGCGGCGGGTTGACCATGGTGCTGCGGCTCCCCGCCGCCGAGACCCCCGGAGGGCGGCCGTCGTGACCCGCATCCTCGTCGTCGACGACGAACCGCAGATCCTGCGGGCCCTCCGGATCAACCTGCGGGCCCGCCGGTACGACGTCGACGTCGCCGACACCGGCGCCGCCGCGCTCCGGATGGCCGCCAGCCACCCGCCCGACCTGATCGTGCTCGACCTCGGCCTGCCCGACCTCGACGGGGTCGAGGTCATCCGGGGGCTACGCGGCTGGACCGGCGTACCGATCATCGTGCTCTCCGGCCGGGCCGGCAGCGCGGACAAGGTCACCGCCCTCGACGCCGGAGCCGACGACTACGTCACCAAGCCGTTCGGCATCGACGAACTGCTCGCCCGGATCCGCGCGGTCACCCGACGGCTCGGCACCCCCGCCGACGCGGCCACCGCCACCCACCGGGTCGGCCGGCACACCGTCGACCTGGCCGCCCGGACGGTCACCCGCGACGACGGCACCGACGTCAGGCTCACCCCCACCCAGTGGGGCGTACTGGAGAAGCTGCTCCGCCACCCCGGCAAACTCGTCAGCCAACGCCAGCTCCTGCACGACGTGTGGGGACCGGAGTACCAGAACGAGACCACCTACCTGCGCCAGTACCTGGCCCAGCTCCGCCGCAAACTGGAGGACGACCCGGCGCGCCCGCGCCACCTGGTCACCGAACCGGGCATGGGGTACCGGTTCCAGCCCTGACCGGCCCGGCAGGTGACCCGTCGTCGACTACTCGGCGACCGCCGTGTACCGGTACGACCGGCCCTGGTAGCTGCGCGGCTCCCGGGCCCCGGAGAGGTCCACGTCGACGCCGGGCAGCCGCCCGGTGAGCTGTCGGGCCCGCTCGGGGGAGAGGAAGTGGTGGTGCAGGTCCAGCCGCTCCAGGTGGGTCAGCGGCTGCCCGGCCAGCAGCGCGGCGGCACCGTCGTCGGTCAGCATGCCCATCGACAGGTCGAGTACCGCCAGCCGGGGCACCACCGGGGCGGTCGCGACCGCCGCCGCGACCGGGTCGGCGATCGCGGCGTTGCGCAGCCCCAGGTGGCGCAGCGCCGGCAGGCCACGGCCGTCGAGGATGCCGGCCAGGTCGTCGACGGTGGTGTCGCAGCCGTAGTCGGGGACGCCGAGCCAGAGTTCCAGGTGGGTGAGGGCGGGCAGGTCACATCCGCCCACGGCGCGGACCACCGTGCCGGGCAGCCCGCCGGACTCGACGGCCAGTTCCCGTAGCCCGCCGTGCCGCACCGGCGCCAGCCGCAGGTCCTGCGCGCCGCGTACCCGCAGCACCTCCAGGTGCGGGTACGCGGTCAGCAGCGGGGTGACGTCGTCCTGGTTGATCCAGGAGATCTCGCACTGTTCACCGACGAGGTCGGCGAGGAAGAGCGCCCGCAGTGCGGTGAGCCGTCGGGCCGCACCGGCCAGCAGGCCGACCGGCGGCGGCTGCTCGTACGCGCTGCCCCACTCGCCCACGACCACGGCCCGTACGGTGTGCGCCGGCACCTGTTCGAGGAAGGCCGCGAACAGCTCGGCGAACTCCTCCGGCGGGGCGTCGAAGTCGTCCACCTCCAGCCGCCAGGCCACCGCCGACGGGTCGTCCGGCAGGCCGTCGCCGGGGACGAAGCGGTGCACCGGCAGACCGGCGAACATCGACAGGTGGGTGTTGACGGGCACGGGTACCTCCGGTCGGACCGACGCAGCGGCGGCACGCTAGCAGCCGGCACCGACACCGGCCCTGCACACCCACCGACACCGCCGCCCGCCAGCGGGCTGGCCGGTTTCCCGGGGTCGCCGTAGCGCACAATCCATCGACGTTCACCTCTTGACCGGGCTCCGGCGGGCTCCCTAGGCTGATTTGGTCCGAAAATGCCCCCGAAAACTGCCGGGTTCCGTGCACAGGAGGGGAGCCCCATGCTGCGCGGGACCACCGGCCGGCCCGCAGTCCCGTACCCGATCACCGACGCGGCGCTGCCCGGCCCGTACCCGGACCCGTCGGTCCTGCGCGTCGGCACCGACTACTACCTCGCCACCCCCACCTTCGAGTGGTACCCGGCCGTCCGGGTGCACCACTCCCGGGACCTGGTGACCTGGCGCTCCCTCGGCGGGATCCTCACCGACCGGCGGCTGCTGGACCTGACCGGGGTGGCGGACTCCGGCGGTGTCCGGTCCCCCTGCCTGTCCTGGGCCGACGACCTGTTCCACCTGGCCTTCACCCACCTGCCCGGTGCCGGCGGCGGGTACCGGGACCCGCAGAACTACGTCCTCACCGCCCCGGGGATCACCGGCCCGTGGTCCGATCCGGTCCCGGTGCACGCCCACGGCCCCGACCCGTCGCTGTTCCACGACGACGACGGCAGCACCTGGCTGCTGACCGTCCGCGCCGACTGGCGGCCCGGCCGGAACCGGACCGCCGGCATCGAGATCCAGCGTTACGAACGGGCGGGGCGGACCGTCGGCCCGGCCCGGCTGATCCTGCGGGCGACCGCCGGGACCACCGGCGGCCCCCGCCTGTACCGCCGGAGAGACTGGCACTACCTGGTCACCGGCGGGCGTCTGCCGGACGGCACCCGCCGACTGGACGTGGCCCGGGCCCGGGACCTGCTCGGTCCGTACCGGCCCGATCCGGCCGGACCGCTGCTCACCGGGCCGGCCCCCCGGGCCGGGCACGGCAGCCTGGTCGCCACCCCGGACGACCGCTGGTATCTGGCGTACCCCGTCGGCCACGTGGCGCCGCCGCCCGACCCGGCGGTGGCCGCCCTGCACCCGGTGGCGCCCGACCCGGCGGCGATCCTGCACCCGCTGCGCTGGACCGTCGACGACTGGCCCCGCGTCGACCGTCGCGCCCCGGCCGACGCGCCGCCGGCACCACACCGCCCGGTGGCGCCGGCCGCCCGCCACCCGGCGGT
>NZ_WVUH01000224.1 GCF_017614955.1 Micromonospora echinofusca | reverse complement strand
ACGTCGCCCAGGAACTCAACGGCCGCCCACGACAGACGCTCGGCTGGGACAACCCAGCCGAGCGTCTGCGTGATCTACTGACAACCACATAAGCCATCAGGTGTTGCGACGACCCCCAGAAACCGCCGTAGAGGAAGGGCCCCTTCTTAACATTTCTGGTGCCGGCAGGACCCCTCCTGGCCAGCCCGGCAGGCGTTCAGAGGAGCCGGCCGAACGAGATGCACCCCTCGTGGTCCCGGTAGTAGCCGAAGTTCGGGATGCGCTCGTAGCCCGCCGAGGTGTAGAGCGCGATCGCCTCGGGCTGCTTGTCCCCGCACTCCAGGACCAGGCGTTTGCGGCCGTGGTCACGCGCGGACCGTTCCACCGCAGCCAGCATCCGGCGGGCCACCCCGCGGCCCCGGACCTCCGGCACGGTGTACATCCGCTTCAGTTCGGCGATCTCCCCGGTGTCGCCGTGGCTGCGCCAACCGCCGCAACCGACCGGTGCACCGGCGAGGTAGCCGACGAGGAACGCGCCGTCCGGCGGGTCGAACTGGCCGGCATCCAGCGGGGTGTCGTCGCCGGTGCCGCCGTACCGTCCGGCGAGGTCGGCGAGCGCGGCGCCGACCAGCCGGTGGGCCACCTCGGAGTCGAAACGCACCATGCGGATGTCAAGCTCGGTCACGGGCGCAAGGGTACGACCACACGCCGTGCACAGCCCGCCCGACCTGCCCGGACCGGGCGTACGTCACTGCCGCGTCGCCCTGGCCGCGCTCCGGCGGCCCCGGTCACCGGAAGTGGTCCCAGCCGGCCGGACCGTCGAACGGTCGGCCGTCCACGGTCACGCCCGCCCCCTCGACCACCCGGCCGACCGGTCGCCACTCGGCGGGCAGGGCGACCGCCCGGGGGAAGGTCGCGGCCAACGCGTGGTCGTCGCCGCCACCGAGGATCCAGGTGTACGGGTCGACGCCGAGGGCCTGCGCCGCGTCCCGCATCTGCCGGGGTACCTCGAAGGCGTCCCGGTGCAGGTCGATCCCGACCCCGCTGGCGGTGGCGACGTGGCCCAGGTCGGCGATCAGCCCATCCGACACGTCGATCATCGACGTGGCGCCGAGCCGGGCGGCGTGCGGTCCGGCCAGGTACGGCACCTCGGGTCGACGGAACGCCTCGACCAGCAGTTTCGGGGTGCGGAACCCCCGCGACAGCACGGTGTACCCGGCGGCGGCGTACCCGGTCCGGCCGGCCAGCGCGACCAGGTCCCCCACCCGGGCGCCGGTACGGACGACCGGGGCGCGACCGCCCAGGTCACCGAGGGCGGTGACGGCGATGGTGAGGGTCGGGCTGGCCGACATGTCCCCACCGACCACGCTCGCCCCGACCAGGGCCGCCTCTGCGGCCAGCCCGTCGGTGAGTGCCTCGACCCAGTCGACCGTGACGTCCGGCGGGATGCAGAGGGCGACCAGCAGCGCGGTGGGTACCGCGCCCATCGCGGCGATGTCGGCGAGGTTGGCTGCCGCCGCCCGGTGCCCGATGTCGGCGCCGGCCGACCAGTCCCGCCGGAAGTGCCGCCCCTCGACCAGCACGTCGGTGGAGGCGACCACCCGCCCGTCCGGTGACCGGATCACGGCGGCGTCGTCACCCGGTCCGAGCAGGCAGGTCGGACCGCTGGTCAACCGCGCGGTGACCCGGTCGATCAGGCCGAACTCCCCGGTACCCGACACGCTCATGGCCGCTCGCTCCTCGCTTCTCCCTGACCACCGATAGGGATCAGTCCAGCTCGTAAGGTAGTTTCACCGTCGGGCCGCCCTGACCGGCGGCGGACGGGAGTCAGGTCGTGGTACAGGCGTACATCCTCATCCAGACCGAGGTCGGCAGGGCGCGTGACGTGGCCGGCGAGATCGGGAACATCGCGGGCGTCGTCCGGGTCGACGCCGTGACCGGGCCGTACGACGTGGTGGTGCTCACCGAGGCGAACACCGTCGACGAGCTCGGCAAACTGATCGTCAGCAAGGTGCAGATGGTGCCGGGCATCACCCGCACGCTGACCTGTTCAGTGGTGCGACTCTAGGTGGACCGCAGCACTTCTCCCGAGAGCGGCGCGGCGGCCGGGGCCGAGGCCACGATGACCGACGATCCGTCGGCCGTCGATCTGGACCGGCCGGCGACCACCGGGGCCGGTACCCCGACCGGCGGTGGCCGGTCCGGTGACCGGGCGGCCCGGCAGGCCGCGCTCTGGGCCACCCTGGTGGCGGTACCGGTGACCGTAGCGGTGGCGCTCTTCGCGTTCGCCCGGCTCAGCCCGGACGCCCCGGAGACGCCGGATGCCCCGGTCGCCGGGCCGAGCGCCACGGCTGCCCGGCCGCAGTCGACGACGCCGGTCGAGCTGGCCGCACCGCAGCTCGGCGAGCGGCAGGCCACGGTCTGCCGGGCCCTGCTGTCGCAGCTCCCCCCGACGGTGCGGGACCTGGCCCAGCGGCCGGTCACCGCCGGCGCCGAGCAGAACGCCGCGTACGGCGATCCGGCGCTCACCCTGGCCTGCGGGGTGGCCCCGGTCGAGGTGCCGCCCACCGACGACGTCTGGGTGATCAACGGGGTCTGCTGGCATGCCGCCCAGCGCCCGGAGGCAACGGTGCTGACCACGGTCGACCGGGAGGTCCCGGTGCAGGTGACCGTGCCCCGGGCCTACGAGCAGCCGTTGCAGTGGGTGGCGCCGATCTCCGAGACCACGGTGGCGTCGGTGCCGTCGGCGAAGACCGCCACGCCGCGCGGCTGCCGGGGCTGAGCCGCCCGGTCCGCAACGACAGATGCCGGTCAGTGCAGGCCGACGCCGCGCCGCAGGGCCGTCCGGATCAGCCGGTTCACCAGTTTCGGGTACTCCAGACCGGCGGCGGCCCACATCCTCGGGAACATCGACGACGGGGTGAACCCGGGCATGGTGTTGATCTCGTTGAGGTAGATCTCCAGGTCGGGGGTGACGAAGAAGTCCACCCGGGCCAGGCCGGCGCAGTCCAGCGCGGTGAACGCCCGGGTGGCGTACTCGCGGACCTGGGCGGTCACCCGGTCGGGCAGCTCGGCCGGGATGTCGTACTCGCAGGAGGACTCCGAGTCGATGTACTTCGCCTCGAAGTCGTAGAAGTCGTGGTCGCCGACGACCCGTACCTCGGCGAGCAGGGACGCCTCGGGGCTGCCCCCGGCCTCCCCCTCCAGTACGCCGCACTCGATCTCCCGACCGACGATGGCCCCCTCGACGAGCACCTTCGGGTCGATCTGCCGGGCGGCGGCGACCGCCGCGTCGAGCCGGGACCAGTCGTCGACCTTGGTGATGCCGAACGACGACCCGGCCCGGGAGGGCTTGACGAAGACGGGCAGCCCGAGCCGTTCCTTGTCCGCCTCGCTCAGCGTGGCCCCGCTGCGCAGCACGGCGTACGGGCCGACCGGGATGCCCTCGGCGGCGCAGAGCTTCTTGGTGAACTCCTTGTCCATCGCGGCGGCCGAGGCGAAGACGTTCGCCCCGACGTACGGGATGCCGGCCATCTCCAGCATGCCCTGGATGGTGCCGTCCTCGCCGTACGCGCCGTGCAGCACGGGGAAGACCACGTCCACGTCGGCCAGGGCCCGGGGCCCGTCGGTGGGGTCGAGCACCAGCAGCCCGTTGCCGGTCGGGTCGGCGGGCAGGACGACCGCCGCGCCGGAGGTCTCGGTGATCTCCGGTAGCCGGCGGGCCTGGATGGCGAGGGTGGCCGGGTCACCGTTGGTGAGGACCCACTGCCCGGCCCGGGTGATGCCCACCGGGACCACCTCGAACTCGTCCGGGTCGAGCGCGGACAGCACGCTGCCCGCGCTGACGCAGGAGATGCCGTGCTCGGGGCTGCGCCCGCCGAAGACAAGGGCCACACGGGTCTTACCTGGGGTGGTCACAGAGTCACCTTTCGTCCGCGACCGGCCGGTCCGCTGCGGGACGTGACCGGTCGTGCCCTGGCGGGTACGGGCGCGCCAACCGTCGTGCTCGCCGCTGGCGCTCACGTCGGTGACCCTACTCTGCGTGGCGATCGGCCGGATTGTTACCCGAAGGCCCCGGTGAGCTGCGGCGCACCCCGTGGTGCTACCCGCGACGGAGGGTGACGAACCTCCGGGGCGTAACGGATGTCCCGACCGGTGACACGCGCCCGGACCCGGACCCGGGTGACCCACTACGCTGCTTCGGTTATGAGCCACGATGCCCTGATCGACAGCCTCGGCGCGGCTGTCGCGGCCCGCCCGGACGACCTGCCGCTGCGGCTGCACCTCGCCGGGCTGCTGCTCGATGCGGGGCGGCAGGCCGAGGCGATCGGGCAGGTGGGGCAGGCGCTGGTCCGTGACCCGGGCAACGCCGAGGCGCAGGACCTGATGCGGCGGGCGCTCGCCGGTGGCGTACCGGGACAGCGGCCCGCGCCGACGGACGGCCCGACCCGGCCGGAGCCGCCCCCGGCAGGCCCGGAGCCGACGCAGGTACGGCCGGAGCAGGCACCGCGACCGGCACCGGAGCAGCAGCCGGCCCGACCGGCGCCGGGAGACGACCCGTTGGCCGCGTACGAGGAGGAACTGGCCGACGTGGTGCCGCCCCGGTTCGTGCGGGCCGGGGACGAGCCGGAACCGGTGTCCGGGGACGCGGACCGGATCTTCGACGTGGAGACCTCCACGGTGCGGCTGGCCGACGTGGGTGGGATGCAGGCCGTGAAGGAGCGGCTGGAGCTGGCCTTCCTCGGGCCGCTGCGCAACCCCGAACTGCGCCGGCTGTACGGCAAGAGCCTGCGCGGTGGGCTGATGCTCTACGGCCCGCCCGGCTGCGGCAAGACCTTCCTGGCCCGGGCGGTGGCCGGTGAGATGGGGGCGAAGTTCCTCTCACTGTCCATCGTGGACGTGCTGGACATGTGGATCGGCAACTCCGAGCGCAACCTGCACGAGCTGTTCCAGGCCGCCCGGCGCAACGCGCCCTGCGTGCTCTTCCTCGACGAGATCGACGCCCTGGGGCACAAGCGTTCGCAGGTGAACTCCAGTTCGATGCGCACCCTGGGCAACCAGTTGCTGGCCGAACTCGACGGCATGGAGGGCAACAACGAGGGGGTGTTCGTACTGGCGGCGACGAACACCCCGTGGGACGTGGACCCGGCGCTGCGGCGGCCGGGCCGGCTGGACCGGATGGTGCTGGTGCTGCCGCCCGACGCCGAGGCGCGGGGCGCCGTCCTGGAGTACCACCTGCGGCAGCGGCCGATCGACCGGATCGACCTGCGCCGGGTGGTCGCGGCGACCGAGGACTTCTCCGGTGCGGACCTGGCGCACCTCTGTGAGACGGCGGCCGAGTTCGCGATGGCCGACTCGGTACGCCGGGGCGAGGTCCGGATGATCGGTCAGGCCGACTTCGACCGGGCGCTGAAGGAGGTCCGGCCGTCGACGCGCCCGTGGCTGGCCACGGCGCGCAACGTGGCGATGTTCGCCAACGAGGGTGGGGTCTACGACGACCTGGTCGCCTATCTGAAGCGACGCCGGCTGCTCTGAGCGCGTCGGCCGGACCGCGGAGGTGGTCAACCACCGGTGCCGGTCAACCACCGGCGTAGCTGGTCAACCACCGGCGTAGCGGCGGCCGACGGCGATCACCTTGACCCGCTGCCGACCGGCCCGGACCATGCCGAGCGCCATGAACGCCTGGGCGATCCGGTCGGCTGCCTCCCGACTGCTGGCCCCCACCACCTGCCGGCGCCGTTCGGGGCTGAGCCGTTCGTTCCGCCCGCTGTGGGTCAACGGCCGGACGTCGGTGAGCACCACCAGGAAGCGCGTCATCCGGCGCCACCTGCCCGCCCGTGACATCGGGCCGCCGAGGCGTCACCCACGGCGGCTCACCTCCGGTTCGGCGGTGGTGGGGGCGAGCCCACCGGACACGTCCCGACACACATAGGCGAGATCCAGGTGGATCCAGGCGCCGAGGTTGTCCCGGAGCACCGGGCGTGTGCACCAGCGGCACCGGGACACCCGGGGCCAGCAGCCGGTCGTGGTCATTCGACTTCCCTCCGGTCCGCGATGTGGTGGAGGCACACGACGGCCGGGCCCGGGGGACGGGACCCGACCGTCGTGCGCCTCATTCCCCTCCGGTCACCCACCTCCACCGTCGACGCGACCACTGAAGGTGAGGACGCGATGACAGATTGACACCCAGGAAGGCGTGAATGCAACTCTCACCCAGGTTCTCTCATGCACGGTTTCTCGCAGGTGTGTGTCACCATCGATGGCATGGCACCGAAGACCGCTCGCGCCCGTCGGCTCGGCATCGCGCTGCGCCAGGCCCGCGAAGCCGCGGGGTACACCCTGGAGTCGGCCGCAGACGAGATCAACAGCACCCGCAGCACCCTGTCCCGGTACGAGAACGCGCAGACCCTGGTCAGTCCGGCGACGGTACGGGCCCTGCTCACCCTCTACGGGGTCGGCGGTGACGAGCTGGCCGCCACCGTCCAACTGGCCAAGGACGCCCGCAAACCCGGCTGGTGGGTCTCCTACTCGTACGTGCTCGACCGCCGGACGATCGACTTCATCGCCCTGGAGGCCGAGGCGACCGCGATCAGCAACTTCGAGCCCTCGGTCGTGCCGGGCATGCTCCAGACGGCCGACTACATCCGGGGCGTGATGCGCGGCGGGCCGCACACCCTCGGCGACGAGGAGGTCGAGCAGCGGGTACAGGCCCGGCTCGACCGGCAGCAACGGCTGACCGCCGACGAGCCGCCGATCTTCGACGCCATCATCGACGAGGGTGCCCTGCTCCGCCCGGTCGGCGACGCCTCCGCGATGGACGCCCAGCTCGCCCATCTGCTGAAGATGGCCGACCTGCCGAACATCACCGTCCAGGTGATCCCGCTCGCGGCCGGCTACCACCGGGGCACCCGGGGCTCCCTGCACATCCTGGAGTTCGCCGACCCGGAGGACCCGATCATCGCGTCGGTGGAGACGGTGGCCGGCCAGATGATCATCGACCGGCCGGGTGAGCTGCGGGTCTGCGCCAAGATCATGGAACATCTCCGAGCCGTCGCACTCAGCCCCTCGGCGAGCCGCGACCAGATAGCCAACCTCATGAAGGGACGGTAGGAACCATGTCACCGACGATCGACGAGGCGCTGGCCACCGCGGCCTGGCGCAAGAGCAGCCGCAGCGGCGACCAGGGCGCCTGCGTGGAGATGGCGGCCGTCGCGCAGACCGTGGCGGTACGCGACTCCAAGGACCCGGACGGCCCCGTCCTGCTCTTCACACCGACGGCGTGGGCGGCGTTCGCCAGCGCGCCGCCGCAGTCCTGACCGGCACCGACTGACGTCCGTCGACGGTCCCGGTCGACGGGCGTACCCGGGTGGGGCCGGTGGCGCGACGTCTCCCCCGCCGCCGGCCCCACCATCCCATCCGGGCGGCACCCCCGGCCGCGCGACCCGACCGGCAACGGGTCGCCTGACCGGAGGCGCCTGCCAACCCACGAGGTCCACATCGGAAACGGCTGCCCGCCATCTTCGATGTGGACCTCGTCGGCCGTTCCCGGTCGGTTGAGCCGAGCGAGGCGTCCAGCGCGGTCGGTTCAGGCGAGCGAGGCGTCCAGCGCGGCCGGTTCAGGCGAGCGAGGCGTCCAGCGCGGCGGTCAGGTCGGCGAGCAGGTCGACGGTGTCCTCGACGCCGCAGGAGAGCCGCACGAACCCGGGCGACGTGTCGTCCCCGAACTGCGCCCGCCGGTCCGCGCTGGTGTGCAGACCACCGAAGGAGGTCGCCGCCGCGACCAGCCGGGCGGCGGTCAGGAACCGACCGACCCGTTCGGCGGTACCCAGGTCGAACGAGACGATCCCCGGGAAGCGTCTCATCTGCGCCGACGCGACCGGGTACGCCGGATCACCCGGCCGGCCCGGCCAGCGCACCCCCTGCACGTCCGGACGGGCGAGCAGCAGCTCGGTCACCGCGGCGGCGTTCGCCGACTGCCGGGCCAACCGCAGGTCCAGGGTGGCCAGTGACCGGTGCGCCAACCAGGCGTCGAACGCCCCGGGTACCGCACCCGTGCTGGTCCGCCAGCCCCGCACCGCGTCGAGCAGGCCGGCGTCCCGGGTCGCCAGGTAGCCGAGCAGCAGATCCGAGTGGCCGGAGAGCGCCTTGGTGCCCGACGCCACCACCACGTCCGCGCCGAGGTCGAGGGGACGCTGCCCCAGCGGCGTGGCGGTGGTGTTGTCCACCGCCACCAGCGCGCCCGCCTCGTGCGCGGCGGCGGCGAGCGCGGTCACGTCGGCCACGTCCAGGCCGGGATTGGCCGGGGTCTCCAGCAGCAGCAGCCGTACCCCCTCGAACGACGGGTAGGGACCGGCCGTCGGGGCGTACCGCACCCGCACCCCGGTCGGCTCCAGGGTGGCGGTGGCGAAGGCCCGGACCGCGAAGTACCCGTCGGTGGGGAGCAGCACGGTGTCCCCCGGCCGCAGCACGGTCAGCAGCAGCGCGGTGACCGCCGCCTGACCGGTGGAGAAGGCGAGGCAGTCGCCCCCCTCCAGTTCCCCGATCGCCGCCTCCAGCAGGCGACGGGTCGGGCTGTCCATCCGGGCGTACCCGTTCGGGCTCGCCGCCGGCCCCTGCCACGGGTCGAGGTGGTACGGCGCGGCGAACACCGGACCGGGCAGGAACGGCTCACCCGGTACCGCCCCGGGCAGTCCGGCGTACACGCACCGGGTGCCGTCACCGTCGCCGGGTCGCAGGTCAGCGCTCATCGGTCACTCCGGTTTCGTGGTACGGCTCATCAGGGCGGCCATCGCCACCCGGGGGTCGACACCCTCGTGGCAGACCCGCTCGACCTGCTCGGTGATCGGCATCTCCACCGCGTGCGCCCGGGCCAGGTCCCGGATCGCCAGGCAGCTCTTCACCCCCTCGGCGGTCTGCCGGGTGGCGGTCTGCGCCTGCTCCAGGGTCTCCCCGCGCCCCAGGTGCTCGCCGAAGGTCCGGTTCCGCGACAGCGGCGACGAGCAGGTACCCACCAGGTCCCCCATGCCGGCCAGGCCGGCGAAGGTGAGCGGGTCGGCGCCGAGGGCCACCCCGAGCCGGGCGGTCTCGGCCAGCCCCCGGGTGATCAGCATGGCGCGGGTGTTGTCGCCCAGTCCCATCGCGCAGGCCATGCCGTACGCCAACGCGATCACGTTCTTGACCGCACCGCCCAGCTCGCAGCCGATCACGTCGTCGTTCGTGTACGGCCGGAAGTAGGGCGTGGTGATCGAGCGCTGCACCAGGGTGGCCCGGGAGACGTCGGTGCAGGCGACCACGGTGGCGGCCGGCTGTTCGAGGGCGATCTCGGGAGCGAGGTTGGGCCCGGAGACCACCACGACCCGGTCCGGGGCGACCCCGGCGGCCGCCACGATCACCTCGCTCATCCGCTTCGTGGTGCTCAGCTCGATGCCCTTCATCAGGGACACCAGCGTGGAGTCGGGGGCGAGGAAGTCCGTCCACCCGGCGAGGTTGGTCCGCAGGGTCTGCGACGGGACGGCCAGGACCACCACCTCCGCCCCGGAGATCGCCTCCCCGGCGTCGCTGGTGGCGTCGACCCGGTCCGGCAGGCGCAGGCCGGGCAGGTACTCCGGGTTGGTGCGGGTGGTCCGGATGGCCTCGGCCACCCGTTCCCGGCGGGCCCAGATGGTGACGTCCCGCCCCGCGTCGGCGAGGATCTTGGCGAACGCGCTCCCCCAGGAACCCGCGCCCAGGACCGCGACGTGTCCGGTCACGCGGCACCCGCCTGGTCCCGCTGCGGGTCGGCGCCGTCCCCGGCCGGTGGTGACTCCACGTCCGGCGGACCGGTCCGTTCCGGCCGGGCCCAGAGCGGCGGTGGGGTGCCGCCACGGATACCGGCGAGCAGGTCGCGCAGGCTCAGCATGATCTCCTCGGTCATCTCGTCCAGGGTGGCCTTCGTGGGTGCGGCGCCGGCCCACCGGCTGAGGTCCACGGGTGGTCCGGCCACCACGGTCACCGGCCGCCGGGGGCGCGGATCCCACCGGTTGTTCCGCGGGTCGAACATCCGCTCCGGCCCCCACAGCGCCAGCGGTACCACCGGGGCGCCGGTGGCCAGTGCGAGCCGGGCGGCACCCGTCTTGCCCCGCATCGGCCACAGGTCGGGCTCCCGGGTGATGGTGCCCTCCGGGTAGATGACCACGGCACCACCGGCCTGTAACGCCGCGACCAGGGTGTCCAGCGACCGGGCCGCGTCCACCGAACCACGCTCGACCGGGATCTGCCGGGCCCGGTGCAACAGCCAACCGACCACCGGCACCCGGAAGACGCTGGCCTTGCCGAGGTACTGCGGCCAGCGGCCGGCGTCGTAGACGAAGTGCGCGGAAACCAGCGGGTCGGCGTGCGAGATGTGGTTCGGGACGATGATGACGGGGCCGGTCGGGGGGATGTGCTCCATGCCGAGCCAGGTCCGCCGGGTCCAGATGGTCAGCACCGGCTTGATCAACACCACGGGTAACCGCCGCCAGAACCCCAGCCTGCGCCGTGTCACAGTGCCTCCTCGCCTCCACCCGCCTGCCGCCCCGCCGGCACCGCCCGCCCGGCCGACGCCCGCAGCGAAATCATGCCTGCTGCCACCGGGTACGGCCAGTGAGGGGTACCGGTACGCCTGGCAGGATTGCGCCGTGGGTGAACCGGACTGGACCGTGGTGGTACCCGTGAAACGCCTGCCGGTCGCGAAGAGCCGGTTGCGGGGCGCCCTGCCCGGCGTACCCCACGAGATGTTCGCCCTGGCCCTGGCGCGGGACACCATCCGGGCGGCGCTGGCCTGCCCGGTGGTGGCCCGGGTGACCGTGGTCACCGACGACGCGGCGGTGGCCCGGGCGGCCGGGGCCGAGGGTGCACAGGTGCTGGCCGACCCCGGTGGTGGGCTCAACGCGGCCTTCGCGGCCGGTGCCGGTACCGCCGGCGGTCGGGTGGCCGCACTCACCGCGGACCTGCCGGCGCTGCGCCCGGCGGAACTGACCGACGCGCTGCGCGCCGCCACCGGGGACCCCGCCAGGGTCTACGCCACCGACAGCCCCACCCGGTACTTCGTCGCCGACGCCCCCGGCACCGGCACGGTGCTGCTGACCGCCGCGCCCGGCACCCCGCTGGACCCCCGGTTCGGCGCCGACTCGGCGACCGCGCACGCCGCGTCCGGGGCGGTCGCACTCACCGGCGACTGGCCCACCCTGCGCCGGGACGTGGACACCGCCGCCGACCTGGCCGAGGCGGTCGTGCTCGGGCTCGGCCCGCACACCGGCGCGCTGGCGGCGGTGTACGGTGCTGGCATGCAGGGCACCGTGGCGACCTACGACCAGCAGACCCGCTCCGGCACCCTCCTGCTCGACGACGGCACGGAGCTGGCCTTCCCGGCCGCCGCGTTCGACGCCTCCGGTCTCCGCCTGCTCCGGCTCGGCCAGCGGGTCACCATCCACCGGGACCCGTCGGGCCAGGTCGACCGGGTCGCCATTCCCGGCGTGAGCTGAGAGCGCCCTACCGCCGGGCGCTCCACGTCGCGGGTCGGCAAGTTCAGTTTCCGTTCACCTGGATCGGGTCATGATTGACCGGTGAGCACCCCCGCCGGCCGCCGGCCACGCCAGCCCAGGACCACCACCGGAACCGGTACGAACGGCGCCCGGCCGGACCACGTGTCCGGCTCGGCGGGTGCCGCCGACCCGGCCGGCCCGGCGGTGGTCGGGGCGGCGGGTTCCGCCGGGATCGACGAGGTGGCCGGCACAACGGCCGCACCGCCCACCCCGGCCGGCACCGCCGACGCCGCACGGCCCGCCCCGGCCGGCGGGCCGGACGACCGGACGCCCCCCGCACCGCTGCCGGAGGACCGCTTCCTCAACCGGGAGCTGTCCTGGCTCGACTTCAACGCCCGGGTCCTGGCACTCGCCGAGGATCCCCGCACCCCGCTGCTGGAGCGGGCCAAGTTCCTCGCCATCTTCGCCAGCAACCTCGACGAGTTCTTCATGGTGCGGATCGCCGGGTTGAAGCGCCGGCTCCAGGCCGGTCTGCCGATGCGCGGCGGCGACCAGCTCCCGCTGCGGACCCAGCTCGACCTGATCGCGGCGAAGACCGCCGACCTGGTGGCCCGGCACGCCGGCTGCTTCGTCGGGGACGTGCTGCCGAAGCTGGCCGCCGCCGGGATCCACATCTTCCGCTGGACGGACCTGGACGCC
>NZ_WVUH01000223.1 GCF_017614955.1 Micromonospora echinofusca | reverse complement strand
ACCCGCCGCCGTCGACCTCGACGACGCGGTCACCCTGCCCACCGCCTGGAGCACCGCCTGGCACGCCACCTACTGCGTCGGCGCCGCCCGGACCGGCGACTGGGTGGTCGTGCACGCCGCCGCCAGCGCGGTGAGCGTGGCGGCACTGCAACTGGCCCGTCGGGTCGGCGCCCGGGTGGTCGCGGTGGCCAGCTCCCCGGCCAAGGTGGCCCTCGCCGCCGACCTCGGCGCCGACCTCGCCCTGCGCGCCGACGAGGACGTGGTCGCCCGGGTCCGCGAGGTCACCGACGGTCGCGGCGCCGACCTGGTCCTCGACCACATCGGCGCGGCCACCTGGCGGACCTCGGTGGACTGCCTGCGCCCCGGCGGCCGGCTGGTCACCTTCGGCAACATCGGCGGTGACCAGGTCTCGCTCTCCCTGGCCGAGATCTACCACCGGGGTCTGCGACTGCTCGGCGCCGGCGCGTACTGCCCGGCCGACTTCACCGCCATGATCGCCGCCTACGGCCAGGGCGGCCTGCGCACCCTCCGCGCCGCCGAGTACCCGCTGGAGGACCTGCCCGAGGCGTACCGCGCCCAGGAGTCCCGGACCGCCATCGGCAAGATCGTGGTGCGGCCGTGACCACGCCCGACCCGACCGGCGCGGACCTGCTCGTCACCGGCGGCACGGTGGTCACCATGGCCGCCGACCGCGCGGTGGTCACCGACGCCACCATCGCCGTCGCCGCCGGCCGGATCGCCGCCGTCGGCGCCACCGCCGACCTGCGCCGACGCTTCCCCGGTACCCCGGAACTGGACGCCACCGGCTGCGTCGTCGTCCCCGGCATGGTCAACGCCCACCAGCACACCACCGCCGACCCGCTGACCCGCAGCACGATCCCCGACGACGTCAGCGCCCAGGAGGCGATCTTCGGCTGGAGCGTGCCGATGCACGCGGTGCTGACCGGCGACGACGACGAACTCTCCGCGACCCTGGCCGCGGTGGACTCGCTGACCCGGGGCGTGACCACCCTGCTGGACCCGGGTACCGTCGCCCACCCGGACCGGGTGGCGGCCGGCCTGACCACCGCCGGGATCCGGGGCCGCGTCGGTCGGTGGGGTTGGGACACCCCCGGCCAGCCGTACGCGATGCCCGTCGCCGACTCCCTGGCCGCCCAGGAGGAGACCGTCCGGGCGCTCCCCGCCGACGGCCTGGTCACCGGCTGGATCACCCTGGTCGGTCACGACGTGGTCAGCGACGACCTCTTCGTCGGCGCCGCCGAACTCGCCGAACGCCTCGACGTCGGCGTCACCTGGCACATCTCACCGGGCGACAACGACCCGGCCGCGTACGCCATCCGCACCGGCACCCGCCCGGTGCTGCACTTCCGCCGGCTGGGCGTACTCGGGCCACGGCTGCTGCTCGGGCACGCCGTCTGGCTCGACGACGCCGAACTCGACGCCGTGCTGGACACCCGGACGGCCATCGTGTCCTGCCCGGCGGCGTACCTGCGCCTCGGTCAGGGCTACACCCGGGCCGGCCGGCACGCGGAGTTCGCCCGCCGGGGCGGCCGGCTCGCCCTCGGTTGCGACTCGCACAACGCCGGGGACGTCCCGGACGTGCTGCGGGCCGCCTGGCTGCTCGCCGCCCTCGACCGGGACGGCTCCGGTGACCCGACCCGGGCCCTGCGGGCCGACGAGGCATTCGCCCTGGCCACCATCCGGGGCGCCGAGGCGGTCGGCATGGCCGGACTGATCGGCTCCATCGAGGTCGGCAAGGCGGCCGACCTCGTCGTCCTGGACACCCGCGAGGTGTCCTGGCTGCCACCCGGCGACCTCGCCACCCACCTCGTCTGGGGGGCACCCAGCCACACCGTGCGCGACGTCCTGGTCGACGGCGCGGTGGTGGTCCGGGACCGGCGGGTCACCACCGTCGACCTCGACGCGCTCGCCACGGAGGCGGCGGCGCGCTCGGCGGCCCTGCTGCGCCGGGCCGGCATCGAGGTACCCCACCGGTGGCCGGTGGTGCCGGCCGCCCGGTACCCCGGGACGTCGCCGTGACCGGACGGACCGGCCACCCTGCTTCCCCTTCACCCCTGCACATCCCCCTCGAAAGGACGACCCCGATGACCCTTTCCCGACACCGCCGGCCACTGGTGGGGGCGCTCGCCGCCGTCACCGTGCTCGGCCTGGGCGCCTGCGCCAGCAACGACGCCACCGCCACCCCGCAGCCGAGCGGTTCGGCCGGCGGCAGCGCCGGTACCGTGCCGGCCGGCCAGCCGGACGTCAACGGCGACGGCAAGGTCGTCATCGGCGTGCTCAGCCCCGGTGACATCAACGACAAGGGCTACTACCAGAGCTTCGTCGACGGCGCCGAGGCGTTCGCCAGCTCGAAGGGCTGGACCGTCATCAAGCGGGGCAACGTGGCCGTCACCGACGCGCTCAACGCCGCCCGCGCCCTCTGCCAGCAGAAGGTCGACATGGTGGCGCTCGGCGCCTCCGAGCTCAAGGACGCCATCCCCGCCTCCGAGGAGGCGGTCTGCGCCAAGACCGCCTGGTACGTGCCGTCGTCGTACAACATCGAGCAGACCCCGAAGATCGTGCTGTCCAAGGACGACCCGAACCAGAGCATCCTCGCGGCCGGCTACGCGACCGGGCTGCTCATGCAGGCCCGGGGCGACACCAAGGCCGGCTTCGTCACCGGTGCCGAGGCGGACTTCAGCAAGGCCTCCGCCGCCGCCTTCAAGGCCGGCATCCGGATGGTGCTGCCGAACGCCACGGTGGTGAACACCTTCACCGGGGACTTCAACGACTCCGCCAAGGCCAAGGAGGCCGTGCAGGCGCAGATGAGCCAGGGCGTCAAGGCGGTCTACCCGTACCTGGGTGGCGCCACCGACGCGGCGACCGCGCAGGCCAACACCGGCAACCTGATCACCCTGACCCCGGGCACCGACCGGTGCGCCTCCACCAGCCCGAAGTTCGACATCTCGGTGATCTTCGACCCGGGCCAGTACTTCGCCGCCGCGCTCCAGCTCTTCGCCGACGGCAAGCTCACCATGGGCGTGGCCAAGGAGTGGCAGCTCGGCGTGGACCAGTACCCGACCATCAAGATCTGCAACGGCACCGCCGAGCAGAACGCCAAGCTGGCCACCCTGATGTCCGACATCGGCAGCAAGAAGGTCGACGTCGCGGCGGAAGTGAAGCGGCTGGGCTCCTGACATGACGCTGACGGAGCGGACCGAGCAGCCGGCCGGGACCCGACGCCCGGCGCTCCGGCTGCGCGGCATCAGGAAGGCGTACGGTCCGGTCGTCGCGTGCGACGCCGTGGATCTCACCGTGCACACCGGTGAGATCCACGGCCTCCTCGGCGAGAACGGCGCCGGCAAGTCGACGCTGATGAAGATCCTGCTCGGCCTGGTCCCCCGGGACGACGGGCTGATCCTGCACCACGGCCGCCCGGTCGCCATCGCCAGCCCGCACGAGGCGATGGCCCTCGGGCTCGGCATGGTCCACCAGCACTTCAGTCTGATCGGCCCGCTGACCGTCTGGGAGAACGTCATCCTCGGCGACTCCGGCCGGATCGACCGGGCCGAGGCGTGCGCGCAGGTCGAGACGATCGGCAAACGGTACGGCCTGCCGGTCGATCCGACCACCCGCGTCGACCGGCTCTCCGCCGGGGAACGGCAACGGGTGGAACTGATCAAGTGTCTGCGTCGTGACCCGTCGGTGCTCATCCTCGACGAGCCGACCTCGGTGCTCACCCAGGCCGAGTCGGCGGAGCTGTTCACGGTGCTGCGCCGGCTGGTGCAGACCGAGGAACGCGCGGTCATCCTGATCAGCCACAAGCTCGCCGAGATCACCACGGCCACCGACCGGGTGACCGTGCTGCGCCGGGGCCGGGTCGTCTTCGAGGCCCGGACCCGGCAGACCAGCCCACAGGAACTGGCCCGCCAGATGGTCGGTCGGGAGGTCTCCCTGCGGGCCGAGGGCGCCGCGCTCGGGCTGGGCGCACTCCCGGTCGACGGCCCGGAGGGCACCGCAGCGGCGGAACCCGCGACGGCGCCGGACCCGGCCGTCCCGGCGACGCCCACCACCACGTCGGAGCCCGCCGCGCTGCGACTGCGCGACGTGACGGTCACCGTCGGCGGGATCACCGTCCTCGACCAGCTCAACCTGGACGTCCGGGCAGGCGAGATCGTCGGACTGTACGGCGTGGAGGGCAACGGTCAGGCCACCCTCGGCGACCTGCTCTGCGGGCTCGTCGTGCCCGCAGCGGGCACGGTCGAACTCGCCGGCGCACCGGTCGACCTGACCCGCCCCGGCGCGCTGCACCGCGCCGGGCTCGGCATCGTCCCCGAGGACCGGCACCGGTCCGGGGTGGTGCTGGACATGAGCGTCGCCGAGAACCTCGCCATGAAGTCCCTCGGCGACGTCAGCGGGCGGATGCTGCTCAGCCGCCGGAAGATGCACGCCGTCGCCCAGCGGCTCGCCGCAGAGTTCAACATCGTCACACCGTCGATGGACACCCCGGTGCGCAGCCTCTCCGGCGGCAACCAGCAACGGGTCGTCCTGGCCCGGGAGATGTCGGCCAACCCGGCCGTGCTCGTCGCCGCCCAGCCGACCCGGGGACTCGACGTCGGCGCGATCGAGGACATGTACCAACGGCTCAACCGGGCCGCCGCCGACGGGGTGGCCGTGCTGCTGATCTCCACCGAACTGGAGGAGGTCATGGCACTGGCCAGCCGGATCGCGGTGATCTCGGCGGGCCGGATCACCGGTGTGCTGCCCACCCGGGAAGCCACCGCCGAACGGCTGGGCATGCTGGTGGGAGGAGTGACCGGATGAACGGACGACAGGCGGCCGACGGCACCGGCCGGCGGATACTGGCCCGGCTCGCCCCCGGCCCCGCCAACTGGCGGGTCGTCGGCGTGACGATCCTCGCCGTCGCCGCCGCCCTCGGACTGTCCGCCCTGCTCATCGCCGTGACCGGCGGTTCCCCCGTCGCGTCCGTGCAGGCGCTGTTCCAGGGCAGCATGGCCGACCCGACGGCCTGGAGCAGCACCCTGCTCTTCACCGCCCCGCTGCTGCTGGTGGCGCTCGGCGTGTGTGTCAGCGCCCGCTCGGGCTTCTTCAACCTCGGCCAGGAGGGTCAGGTCCTCATCGGCGCGATGGCCGCCACCTGGGTCGCGCTGCGCCTGGCGATCCCCGGACCGGTACTGCTGGTCGTCACCTTCCTGGTCGCCGCCCTCGCGGCCGGCGCCTGGGCCGGGCTCAGCTCGCTGATGTACCGCTTCCGGGGGGTGAACGTCGTGGTCAGCACCATGCTGATGACGTTCCTCGCCCAGCAGCTCGTCGCCTACATGGTCACCACCCCGTGGCTGCTCCAGGAATCCCGGATCGGCACCGGCACCGTCTCGCCGCAGTCCAACAAGGTGCCGGCGAACGCGCTGCTCGGCTCCGTCGGCGAGTACCCGAACCTCCAGCTCAACGCCGGCCTGCTGCTCGCCCTCGCGACGGCCGTCGCGGTCGCGGTCGTGCTGACCCGGACCCGCTGGGGATTCCGGCTCAAGATGGTCGGGCTCAACCCGGTCACCGCCGAGTCGGCCGGGGTGCGGGTCGCGGCGCTCGGCGGGTTCGCCCTCGCCGTCTCCGGGGCCCTCGCCGGCCTGGCCGGCGCGGTCCTGCTCACCAGCCCGGTGGGCACCAACCGGCTCCAGGCCGGGATCTCCAACAACATCGGCTGGGACGGCCTGCTGGTCGCCCTCGTCGCCCGCAACCGCCCCCTGGTCGCGATCCCGGTCGCGGTCCTGTTCGGGGTACTGCGCTCCGGCGGCGGCTTCCTCGCCGCGACCGGTGTGCCACCGTTCCTGGTCGACGTGGTCAAGGCACTGCTGGTGCTCGCGTTCGTCGCGCCGCCGGTGGTCATGAACCTCATCTCCCGTCGCTCGACCGGCAGGGCGGGCCGGATCGTGTCCACGCCCGCCCGGGTCCCCGAGGAGGCCGTCGCATGAGCATGTCCGACAACATCTCGACCATCCTCGCCAGCGGGATCCGGCTCAGCCTGCCACTGGCCTTCGCCGCCTGCGGGGAGTACCTCGCCGAGCGGGCCGGCACGCTGAACATCTCGATCGAGGGCATGATGCTCGGCGCGGCGTTCGCCTCGATCGCCACCGCCAGCATGACCGGCAGTGCCTCCGTGGGCCTGCTGGCCGGCGCGGTGGTCGGGCTGCTGATCGGTGTGGTGCACGGCAACCTGTCCCACCGCATCGAGATCAACACGTTCGTGGTAGGCCTGGTGATCAACGCCCTGGTGCTCGGTCTGACCAGCTACCTGATCACGATCAGCGAGTTCGACACCCACCAGGTCGCCCAGGTCGGCATCCCCGTCCTGCGGGACATCCCGATCGTCGGCGAGGCGCTGTTCGTCGGCCGGTGGCCGGCGTTCCTGATCCTCGCGATCGTCCCGCTCACCTGGTGGCTGGTCGAGCGGAGCAGGTGGGGCCTGGAACTGCGGGCGGTCGGCGAGAACGCCCAGGCCGCCGACGTCACCGGCATCAAGGTCAACAAGCGTCGCCGGCAGGCCCTGATGTGGTGCGGCGTACTCGCCGGGCTGGGTGGGGCGTACCTCGCCGTCGGCGAGGTCGGCTCGTTCAACCAGAACATGACCGCCGGGCGCGGGTACCTGGTCATCGCTGCGGTGATCTTCGGTGCGTGGCGGCTCAAGCGGACCCTGGTCGGCTGCGCCCTGTTCGGTCTCGCCGACGCGATGCGACTGGCGTTGCCGGCGCTCGGCGTGACGTTGAACTCGCAGCTGTTGATCGTCGCCCCGTACCTGCTGGCCCTGCTCACGATGCTGCTCTTCGCGGCCCAGCACCGGGAACCACGGTCACTCGGGCAACCCTTCGAACGCGGCACCGCCTAGCACCCCGCGGCACCCTCGCCACCCGGGTTGATCTTGCAGTTGCGGCCCCGATATAAGCAGCAAAAAGGACGAAACTGGGGCCCCAACTGCAAGATCGACGCCGGTTTACCGCCTCCGGGGATTGGAGGGTGCGCGGCTCAGCGGCGGCGCAGCGCCGGGTCGCGCAACGCGGCGGGCCGGTAGCCGGCGTCGGCCGGGTTCACCGCGCTGCCCGGGGCGACCAGGGCGTCGATCCGGTCGAGCAGTTCGGCGGGCAGCTCCACGTCGGCCCCACCGAGCTGGCTGGTCAACTGCGGCAGGGTACGCGGGCCGACGATGGCCGACGTGACAGCCGGATGGGCCAGCACGAACCCCAGCGCCAGGTCGATCAGCGACAGTCCCGCCTCGGCGGCCAGCGGGACCAGTTCCTCGACCACCGCCAGCTTCCGCGCCCGGATCTCCTCGGTGGCGAAGTCGAAGTGGTCGCTGTTGCGTACCGCCCGGGAGTCGGTGTCCACCTCACCGGCCAGCCGGTACTTCCCGGTCAGCCAGCCACCGTTGAGCGGGCTGAAGACCAGCACCCCCAGTCCGTGCCGCTGACAGGTGGGCAACGTACCCGCCTCGGCCTGCCGGGCCAGGACCGAGTACGACAACTGCTCGACGGTGAACCGTTCCCGGTGCCGCTGCTGCGCCACCCACTGCGCCTCCACGATCTCCTCCGCCGGGAACGCCGAGGAGCCGACGTAGCGCACCTTGCCCTGCCGGATCAGATCCGACAACGCGCCCAGCGTCTCGTCGACGTCGGTCGCCGGGTCGGGCCGGTGCACCTGGTAGACGTCGATCCAGTCGGTCTGCAACCGGCGGAGACTGTCCTCCACCGCCCGCATGATCCAACGCCGCGAGTTGCCCCGTCGGTTACGGTCGTCGCCCATCGGCTCGTGGAACTTCGTCGCGAGGACGACGTCGTCCCGCCGGCCGCGCAGCGCCCGCCCGACGATCTCCTCGGACTGGCCGGCCGCGTACACGTCGGCGGTGTCGACCAGGTTGATGCCGGCGTCCAGCGCCGTGCCGATGATGCGCCGGCACTCCGCCTCGTCGGTGTTGCCCCAGGAACCGAACATCATCGCGCCCAGGCTCAGTGTGCTGACCTGGATGCCGGTACGGCCCAGTGTGCGGTATCGCATGTGCGGAAGCCTCCGTGTCTGGTATGGCGACCCTCAGGCTGTCACCACCCGCACGGGCCGGCCATGTTACGCGGAGCAAGAGATCCCGGGCCTGATTTGTGTCCCCGGCACATGGCCGCCGACATTTCCGGGAAATAGCATCGAGTACGCCGGCCACCTGGCGAAATTGCGCCCCGCATTCGGGACGCACCGTTACACGACAAACTGTTCTGCGGAGGATTCTGTGGCGACTTCCCTCACTCAAGCCCGGTGGACCCACGTGGCACTGCCCACCGGCGACCTCGACAAGGCGATCGACTTCTACACCGCTCTCACCCCGCTCGTCGTGGTGGCCCGGTTCGCCGACGCCGACGGTGAGAGCGTGTGGCTCTCCAACGACAAGCAGGTCGAGACGCCGTTCGTGCTGGTGCTGGTCTCCTTCAACAAGGACAAGGGCGGCAAGCTCGGTCTGCTGACCCCGTTCGCGCACATCGGTATCGAGGTGCCGAACCGGGAGGACGTCGACGCGCTCGCCGTACGCGCCCGGGAACTGGGCTGCCTGCACTGGGAGCCGCGCGACATGCCGGACCCGGTGGGCTACATCTGCGCCCTGAAGGACCCCGACGGCAACGTCATCGAGATCTCGCACAACCAGCAGGTCTTCGACACCGTGCGCAGGCTCTGGGGCAGCGCCGACGTCGAGGTGGAGTCCTGAACGACCAGTCGGCTCGGGTCGCCCCCGACGACGAACGGACCCGCGCGGCGGTGGCCCGGTACGTGGCGGCACTCAACGCCCACGACGCCGGGGCCATCGCCGCCTGCGTGAGCGGCGACTTCGTCAACGAGCACACCTCCGCGCTGGGCCGCAGCGTCGTCGGCCGGGCCGCGTACCGCGAACGGCTCGACGGTTTCCTGGCCGACTTCGTCGACCTGCGGTACGACCCGGAGGACCTCGTCGTCGAGGGGGACCGGGCGGTACTGGCGTACCGCATGTCCTTCCTCGCCCGCTGGGCCGGGCACCGACCGGTCGAGATCCGTGGGGTGTTCCGGTTCCGGGTCGACGACGACGGTCTGATCGCGCACCGTGTCGACTACTGGGACAGCGGCGAGGTCACCCGGCAACTGGGCTGACGATCCACCGGGCCGGATCGGTGATCTGGCATGATCAACGATCATGCACCCCTTCCAGCACTTCCTCCTCGCCGGATTCCAGCAGGTGGCGGCGGACACCTGGGCCAACGACGAGCGGATCGTCGTCCAGGCGGTCTTCTTCGACCTGGTGCCCGACCTGCCCGCCACGCTGACGGAGGTACCCGCACTCCAACGGGGGATGGCGAAACTGGCCGCCACCCAGGGTGGTGCACTCATCGAGGCCGGTGTCACGACGATCGGCGGGCAGCCGGCACTCCGGCAGGTCATCAAGGTCAAGCTGCCCGACCGGCCCCAGGGGCAGGCGTTCCTGGGCAGCTTCATCGTGCCGAAGGCGGCGTGTAGCGCGGTGTTGCGGGTACAGGCCGCCGAGGGCGGGGTGTCCGGCCAGCGGGAAGCCATGGTCATGAGCCGGGTGGGGCCGGCGGACTACTTCCGGCCCCACCCGTACGGCCCCGACGGCGAGGGCGGCCTGCCGTCGCACGTCGCCGACGATCCGGCGTACGACCCCCAGTTCCCGCAGCATCCACTGACCCGGGTGCGTCAGGTGATGGCGCAACTCGCGCAGCAGGTCGCGCTGCATCCCCAGTTCGCCGCGCTGCCCCCGTTCACCCGCTGAAGCCGCCAGAAACCGGCAACGGCAGGTGACAGGCCGGTGTGGACCGGTACCACTGCGAGCGGTGCGTAGTACCGTCCCAATGGGCCTGCCGGATCAGCGGTCGACGGGTGTCGTCCCGATCCTCTACCCGGGGAGCAGACGGAACCATGTCCAAGAAGGTCGATACGATCGGCGCCCGGATCCGGTACTGGCGGATGCGCCGGAACGGGATGACCCAGGCCGTCCTTGCCGGACTCGCCGGTGTCAGTCAGCCCTACATCTCGCAGGTCGAATCCGGCCGTAAGACCGTCGACCGCCGCTCCACCCTCGTTGCCGTCGCGTCCGCTCTCCAGGTGACGGTGGCGGACCTGCTCGGACAGGGCACGGAACCCGGCTGTCCGGCCCGGGAGAGCGCGGCCGAGTGCGTGCCGGCGATCTGGTCCACCCTGATCGAAATCGAGGACGGTGAACGACGACCGGCGACCTGCACCACGGAAGAACTGGCCGCTGAGATCGCGCGCAGCGACCGGCTCCGCACGGGTTCCCATTACCCGGCGATGGCCCGGTTGCTGCCCGGCCTGCTCCTCGACGCTGCGGCTGTGGGTGGCGTCGCGCTTGTCCAGGTGGCCTATCACGCGTCGACGTGTCTGCGGCATCTCGGATATCGCCACCTGGCCCTCAACGCGGCCCGGGTGGCGGTGACGGCCGCCGAGCAGGCCGAGGATCCGGCCTGGATCGGGGCTTCCCGGTTCGCCTACGCGCAGAGCCTGCCCATCGAGTCGGCCCCACTCGCCGCGCGGGCTGCCGACCGGTCGCTGGCAGCGCTCCAGGCCGGTGCTGCCGATGAGCGGGTCCGGCAGATGCTCGGTCAACTTCACCTCTCGGCGGCGCTGACCTCGACCGTGAGTGGCCGCGCGGATGTCGCCCGCGATCACCTGAACGAGGCGGTCCGGGAGGCAGCGACCCTTGGTGACCCGCCGGACGGGGCAGGCTTCAACGGCTGCGGCTTCGGCCCGACCAATGTGAAGCTGTGGGAGATGTCCATCGCAGCGGAACAGGGGGAGGGCGGTCGGGTCATCGAGCTGTCCCGGACCGTACGGCCGCAGGTTCTCGCGGCGTCGATACGACAGCAGTCCTACTGGCTCGACCTGGGGCGGGCATTGGCCGAAACCGGTCGACGAGACGATGAGGCGCTGGCGGCGTTCGTCCGCGCCGAGCAGGCCGCACCAGCACCCTTCGCCCTGAACCCGCTCGCGCAGGATGCCGTGGTGGCAATGGCCCAGCGGGCCAAGCGTCGCGCGATCCCGGACGAGCTGACGCAACTTGCCGGACGGATGGGAATCAGCCTGGCCACATAACTGGCGGTAATTGATTGATCACCGCACGACCCTACTCTTCGGTCGAGGGAAGACCGTCTTCCCAGCGGCTGTGCCGATGGACAGGTGCTGTCCGGAGGTCCTCTGCTGCGCCGTCACGGATGGAGGTAGGGATGAGTGGTCAGGACGGCCCTGCGCCGGAGAGCAGGGGCCAGCAGGTCGAGTCGGCCGAGCAGGATGCGGCGAAGCGCCGACTTCTCGCGCAGGCCGAGGCGGATCGCATACCGGTGGAGGAGACAACCCGGGCCGTCCCGGTGGGGCGGAGGCGGCGTGGAGAGCGGTGAGCTGCCGATCGGTCGGCGGGTCGCGTACTGGCGGTCGCGGCGCCGGATGACCCAGCAGGTGCTCGCCGACGTGCTCCGGGTGGCGTGTCGGTACTGGTCGGTGGGGACGACCGGCTGGCGGCGGCAACCTGTGGCGTGGCCGGGATGGCGGAGCTGCGGTCGACGCTCGCCTGCCACGACCTCCTCGACGGTCAGGACCGGCGGGTGCCGTCGGCTGACGAGTTGTCCCGGCATTTGACGCATGCCTGGCTCACCTACCAGCACGCCCGGTGCCCGCAGCTGGTACGGGCGCTGCCGGCGCAGCTCGCCGAGGCGCGGTACGCCCACCCCGTCGCCGCTGAGGGTGCGTCGACCGTGCTGGTGCAGGCGTACCGGCTCACCGCGGCTGCCCTGGTGAAGCTGGGTGAGGCCGCGTTGGCCTGGTTGGTCGCCGACCGGGCGGTGACGGTGGCGGCCGGCGACCGGACGTGGACCGCCGTCGCCGCGATCCCGCTCGGTCAGGCGCTGCGGGCGGCGCTGCCGAGCGGTTGGGCGAAGGCGAGGACCGGTACGGGACGGGCTTCGGGCCCACCACGGTCGACGTGGCGCGGGTGGCGGCGGCGGTGGAACTGGGCGACGCCGACGAGGCGGTCCGGTGGCACGAGAAGGTCACCGGCCGGGGCGTGTGGCGGTGGCTGCCGGTCGAGCACCGGGCTGCCCACCTGGTGGACGTCGCGCGGGCGTACCTCCAGCTCGGGGACTTGGTCAACGCGGGGCGCGCGGTGGTCGAGGCGGACCGGACCGCACCGGCGGAGGTCCGGTGCCGGCCGGTGGCGCGTACGGTGATCGCCGAGATCACGCGGGGTGGGCCGCTGCCGGCCGGCGTGGCGCAACTGGCGACGGCGGTCGGGCTGACCCGGTGACCGGGAC
>NZ_WVUH01000222.1 GCF_017614955.1 Micromonospora echinofusca | reverse complement strand
GTCCCCGAGCCCGCGCCGGCCTCCGAGGATCTTGGTGGCAAAC
This sequence comes from Micromonospora echinofusca, assembly GCF_017614955.1. Lineage (GTDB taxonomy): Bacteria > Actinomycetota > Actinomycetes > Mycobacteriales > Micromonosporaceae > Micromonospora > Micromonospora echinofusca_A. The sequence goes on along the minus strand of NZ_WVUH01000222.1, from coordinate 12,336 downwards.
GGCCCCCGGAGGGGCCGAAAGCTGCCAAGATCGCCAAGCCGCGACCCGAACCGCGCGACCCGATGGACGACGGCGAGCTGCACGGCGCCCTGGAGGCGATCCTGCTGGTGGTCGACGAGCCGGTCAGCGAGCTGACCCTGGCCCAGGTACTCGACGAGCCGGTGGCCCGGGTGGCTGCCGCGCTCGACGGCATCGCGGCCGGGTACACCGCCGCCGGACACGGCTTCGAGCTGCGCCGGGCCGCCGGGGGCTGGCGCCTGTACACCCGCCCGGAATACGCCAGCCACGTCGAGCGGTTCGTGCTGGACGGGCAGACGGTACGGCTCACCCAGGCCGCGCTGGAGACCCTCGCCGTGATCGCCTACCGGCAGCCGGTGACCCGTTCCCGGGTCTCCGCGGTACGCGGTGTCAACTGTGACGGGACGATCCGTACCCTTGTCACGCGCGGCCTGGTCGAGGAGTGCGGCACCGAACCGGACAGCGGCGCCTTCCTCTACCGGACCACCACCCTGTTCCTGGAGAAGCTCGGGCTCAACTCGCTGGACGAGTTGCCGTCCCTCGCCCCCTTCCTCCCCGACGACGTAGAAGAGCTGACCGATGCGACGCGATGACCGCACCACCCGATCCGCCACCCCCGTCGAGGGCGCCGAACGCCTCCAGAAGGTGCTCGCCGCCGCCGGGGTCGGATCCCGCCGGGCCTGCGAGGACCTGATCTTCCGGCGCCGGGTCACCGTCGACGGCCGGGTCGCCCAGCTCGGCGACAAGGTCGACCCGGCCACCGCGGTGATCCACGTGGACGGGGAGCGGCTGGTCACTGACACCCGGCTGGTCTACCTGGCGATGAACAAGCCCCGGGGGGTCGTCTCGACGATGGCCGACGAGAAGGGTCGTACCGCGTTGGCCGACTTCCTCGACCGGGTCGACGAGCGGGTCTACCACGTCGGACGGCTCGACGCGGACAGCGAGGGGCTGCTGCTGCTCACCAACGACGGCACCCTCGCGCACCGGCTGATGCACCCGTCGTACGGGGTGTCGAAGACCTACCTGTGCGAGGTGGCCGGCCCGTTGCCACGCAACGTGGGCCGGCGGCTGATGGCCGGGGTGGAGCTGGAGGACGGCCCGGCGAAGCTCGACTCGTTCCGGGTGGTGGACACCCTGGGCAAGACCGCCCAGGTCGAGCTGACCCTGCACGAGGGGCGCAAGCACATCGTCCGGCGGATGCTCGACGAGGTCGGCCACCCGGTGTCCCGGCTGATCCGGACCGCGATCGGGCCGATCCGCCTGGGTGACCTGCGGGCCGGGCGGACCCGCCGGCTCACCAACGCCGAGGTCGCTGCGCTGTTCAAGGCGGTCGGTGACTGACCCGTACGGGTCGGGTAATCCTGACGACGGGCTCCCGGGCGGTCGACGGTGGGCCGGTGTGCCGTGCCGGGGTCCGGGTGACGCGTGTCGGCCGGGCCGGAGGCCCCCGAGGCGGTCGGGGCCACGGTCGGGGCGCGGGGCATGATGGACAACGGCAGACGGTGCGGCGAAGGAGGAACGGTGGCGGAAAACGTACGGACCGGGCGGTGTGTGGTCGCAGTGGACGGCCCGTCCGGTTCGGGGAAGTCCACCGTCTCCCGGCGACTGGCCACCCAGCTCGCCGCCCGCTACCTGGACACCGGGGCGATGTACCGGGCGGTCACCTGGGCGGTGCTGCGCTCCGGCGTCGACCTGACCGACCCGGTGGCGGTGACGAAGGTCGCCACCGAGGCGGACCTGGTGATCGGCACCGATCCGGCCGGGTACCCGGTCAGCGTGGACGGCGTCGGTGTCGAGGCGGCGATCCGGGGTCCGGAGGTCACCGGGGCCGTCTCCGCCGTCTCCGCCGTACCGGCCGTCCGGGCCCTGCTGGTCGCCCGGCAGCGTGACATGATCGCCGCAGCCGGTCGGATCGTGGTCGAGGGCCGGGACATCGGCTCCGTGGTCGCCCCCGACGCGGACCTGAAGGTCTATCTGACCGCCTCCGCCGACGCGCGCGCCCGGCGGCGCAGCGCCGAGGACGCCAGTGACGTCACGGCGACCGCCGCGGACCTGGCCCGCCGGGACCGACTGGACTCGACCCGCGCGGCCGACCCGCTGCGGCAGGCGCCGGACGCGGTCGAGCTGGACACCACCGAGCTCGGCATCGACGAGGTCGTCGCCCGGCTGCGGGAACTTCTGAACAGCAAGGGAATCGCATGAGGGAGCGCGGCGCACGGATGCCGACCGACGAGGGCAGGAACACCGACGCCGGCTGGGTCGAGCTGACCGAGCCCGACGCGGAGGCCGAGCAGACCGGGCCGGTACCGGTGGTGGCCGTCGTCGGTCGCCCCAACGTGGGCAAGTCGACGCTGGTCAACCGGATCATCGGCCGCCGGCAGGCGGTCGTCGAGGACGTGCCCGGGGTCACCCGGGACCGGGTCCCGTACGACGCGCAGTGGGCCGGCCGGCAGTTCACCGTGGTGGACACCGGCGGCTGGGAGCCGGACGCCCGGGACCGGGCGGCGGCCATCGCCGCGCAGGCCGAGGCCGCCGTGGCCACCGCCGACGTGGTGCTCTTCGTGGTCGACGCGGTCGTCGGGTCCACCGACGTCGACGAGGCGGCGGTACGCATGCTGCGCCGCAGCGCCAAGCCGGTGCTGCTGGTGGCGAACAAGGCCGACAACGCGGCGGTGGAGGTCGAGGCGACCTCGCTCTGGTCGCTCGGTCTCGGCGAGCCGTACCCGGTCTCCGCCCTGCACGGCCGGGGTTCCGGCGACCTGCTCGACGCGATCCTGGCGGCGTTGCCGGAGGCCCCGGCGATCGTCGAGAACCGGCCGCGCGGCCCGCGGCGCGTCGCCCTGGTCGGCCGCCCCAACGTGGGCAAGTCGAGCCTGCTCAACCGGCTGGCCCGGGAGGAGCGGGCGGTGGTCGACTCGGTCGCCGGGACCACCGTCGACCCGGTGGACAGCCTGGTGCAGATCGGCGGCGAGACCTGGCAACTGGTCGACACCGCCGGCCTGCGCAAGCGGGTCGGCCAGGCCAGCGGCACGGAGTACTACGCGAGCCTGCGGACCGCCGCCGCGATCGAGGCCGCCGAGGTGGCGGTCGTGCTGCTGGACGCCAGCGAGCCGATCAGCGAGCAGGACCAGCGGATCCTGTCGATGGTGACCGAGACCGGCCGGGCGCTGGTGATCGCGTTCAACAAGTGGGACCTGGTCGACGCGGACCGGCGATACTACCTGGACAAGGAGATCGAGCGGGAGCTGCGCCGCATCCCGTGGGCGATCCGGGTGAACGTGTCGGCGAAGACCGGCCGCGCGGTGGACAAGCTCGCCCCGGCGCTGCGGACCGCGCTGGCGAGCTGGGAGACCCGGGTACCCACCGGGCAGCTCAACCAGTGGCTCACCGCCCTGGTGCAGGCCACCCCGCACCCGGTACGCGGGGGACGGGCGCCGAAGATCCTCTTCGCCACCCAGGCGGGTACCTGCCCGCCCCGGTTCGTGCTGTTCACCACCGGCCCGCTCGACGCCGGCTACCAGCGTTTCGTCGAGCGCAAGCTGCGTGAGGAGTTCGGCTTCGAGGGTAGTCCGGTGGAGGTGTCGGTACGCCCCCGTAAGAAGCTCGGGCCCGGTGGGCGGGGCAAGGCGCACGGCTGATCCGGTACGCCCCGACGGCGCCGAGAGGGACCATCCCTCCCGGCGCCGTTCTCGTTTCCTGCCCAAAGCATTCCACCTATCCTCCTAGGATGCTCTAGGCCATGTGCGTGCAAGGACACGGTCGAGGATGCGGGTGGGGCCTGTGCGCACGCCCGGATCGATTGCGCTACGCTGTACCGGCTGCCACGCGGGAGATCGCGCGAGTGGTGGCGGGACGTGGCGCAGTTTGGTAGCGCACTTGACTGGGGGTCAAGGGGTCGTCGGTTCGAATCCGGCCGTCCCGACAAGATGTAACCGCAGGTCAGAAGGCTGATTCGAGAAATCGGATCGGCCTTCTCGGGTTCTTGGGGACCAATGCGGTCAATTCTCACGACTGATCTCTTGTCAAGCCCTTGAATGCCTCGGGGCTCCGGCCCGAACCCCGGCCCTTCTCAGAGCTGCCGGGCGGATCACCTCGCTGGGCACCAGAAGAGCTACCCGACTCCCAGACGGGGTCGACGTCCTTCCGGTGGGGCGCTCCACCTGGTCCCCTCCGGAGAGACTGGACGGTCTGGCGACTGCCCGACGGGGCGAGCCGCTTCCGATCGACGAGCAGTCCTACGCCCATCGGTCTGGATGCAGCGATCCGGCGCAGCGGATCCACCTTGTGAAGCCTCTGGTTGTGGCGTCGTCGTCCTCGTTGGCCGGCAGGATCCCGACCGAGGGGAGGGTGTCTGTCAGGCGAGCGGGACGGTGGTCGCGATGAAGCGGTCGGGGTGCACGATCGTGACTTGCTCTTTTGCAAACCCATCCGTGTGGGCGAAGATGGCGCCGTGTGCGGTCAGCCACGCCCTGGTCTCGGGGTCGAGGGTGCCAGCTCCGCCGCAGATTGCGCCCCACCGGTTGCCTAGCAGCGCGTCGAGGGTGGTGCGCCGGTTGTTGACGACGAGCGGGACGTCGGGCAGCTGCCGGGTGCCGTCGGTGAGGCGTTCTGGCATTGCGGCTGCCTTGGCTGCGCGCGCGCTGAGGCCCGGGAGCAACCCTGCGCTCCGCGCGATCCCACGTAGCGCTGCTGCCGTGAGACGGTTACGGCCGAGCATGACTCGGCCGGTGCGTAGGGCGGTGCGGGTCATCTGCGCCACGGCTGGCCGGCGCTCGCGCTCGTAGCGGTCCACGTCGCCGGGTGCGTCGGCAAGCAGCCAGGACAGGGTCGCGACGTCGCGTAGGCCGGCACCGAGGCCCTGGCCGGTGAACGGCGGCATCGAGTGCGCGGCGTCGCCAGCGAGGAGCACGCGGCCGCGGCGCCATGCCGAGGCCGTACGGGCGTGGAAGGTGAACACTGTGGCCCGCTCGATGCGGAGCGCTGCGGGATCCGTCCATAGCCGGATCAGGTCGCCCGCCCGCGTCACCATGTCGGCCGGGTCCTCGTCAGGCAGCAGCATCCACTCCCACCTCCGGACGCCGGGTCGCTCGAACGTCACCATCGGCCGGGCCGGGTCGAGCACGTAGGAGAAGGTCGGTTCGACCGTCTTGGACTCGTCGGTGCGGGCGTCGATGACCAGCCACGGTTCCGGGTAGCTGACGCCGTCGTAGGAGGCCCCGATCAGGCCCCGCACGGTGCTCGACGCCCCGTCGCAGCCGACGAGCCATGAGGCGGTCAGCGTTGAGCCGTCGTCGAGCGTGACGGCGACGCTGTCGCCGGACTGTTCGAGCGCCGCCACCGACCGGCCGGCGTGCAGGTGCACCGTGGTGATCCGCGTTAGTCGCTTGTGTAGTGCCCGTTCCAGGCAAGGCTGATCGAGCATGACGCCAGCCGGGACGCCGTCCGGGAGGCGAAGCGTCAGCAGCGGGCGATGATCGGGGCCGAGCAGTTGCGAACGGCGCAGCGGTGTCGCCCACTCGTTCCAGCCGTCCAAGCCGTCAATGCGGCGGAGGATCCGCTGCACGTGCGGATCGAGGACCGCCGCCCGCGGGTGGGCATGCGGCCCGGAGCGCGCGTCGGACGCCGGGTCCACGACGACGACGCGGATGCCACGATCGCCGAGCAGTGCGGCGAGCACAGCTCCGACTGGCCCACACCCGGCGATCACCACATCCGCATCCACGGGTCGAACTTCATTGCCAACGCTCATGCGAGACAAGCCTAGGGGTTTTGTCCAAAGCGACAGTTGATCCATGCCCGTCGCATGCCCGTTGGGAGGAGCGACGGCGCGGACAGCGGCGGTCGACTCCTGAGCTTGCCGGCCGGTATGGCGGCGCAGGACGGGCCCGGTCAGTGCCTCGTGACAACAGCTGTGTCCACACTTCCTGAACCGTGTGCTGCGACCGCCAGGTGTGTCGGCACCGGGGGACCAGGTGGGGACCGCACGGGATGCACGATGGTGGCCACATGTCGTCGACTGAACAGACTGGGTCTTGGGGACGGCGTGCCGTGACGTGCGTGGACGTGTGGCGAAGCGCCCTGGGGGTCAAGGGGTCGTCGGTTCGAATCCGGCCGTCCCGACAGACATGAACGCGAGGTGAGGAGTTCGGCAGCGAAAGTTGTTGGACACGGACGACTGGCCGCGGCTGATGTGGCTGCTGTTGCCAGTGCAGCCGAGGCATCGACGACATCACGTAGACACCCCCGGCGCGCGGCCGCTGCCAGCCCACTACGACACGGCGGTTATGGATCGGAACTGCGGTGCAGAGGCCGCGCGACGGTCTGTGAGTGTCGCTATGCGGAGGTTCTCAGGGGCTCGAGGGCGGCCAGGACGAGGTCGAGCCCGAACATGAACTCCTCTGCCGGGTCGTAGCCGGCAGCGACGAGCGCCGCAGCGGACTCGTTGAGGTAGGGGAACTCGTCAGGAGGAAGCTGGGGCAGGAAGACGTCCTCGGCCATGTCCGCGAATTCATCGGCGCTGTCGAACGGCAGGCTGGCTTCCTGCAGGGCGAACCCGTAGACGTAGACGTCGAGCAACCAGTTGGCGTGCGTCGCCATCAGGACCGGGAAGCCGGCCCTCCGCAGGCAGGCGGTGACCGCTTCGCGGTGGCGGAGGTGCGCGGGCCCCGGCGATGTCCGCGACTCCATCAGGCCGATCGCCCACGGATGGCGTGCGAGAACCTGTCGGGCGGACACCGCCCGCCGTCGCATCGCCGACTGCCAGTCGGTCTCCTCGGGCGGGAGCTCGATCTCCTCGAACACGACGTCGATCATTGCGTCCAGCAACTCATCCTTGCTCGCCACGTAATGGTAGAGCGACATCGCTCCCGTGCCGAGCACGCCAGCCAGCCGGCGCATGCTCAGCCCGTTGACCCCCTCGCGGTCGGCGAGCCGGATCGCCTCGACCACCACCCGCTGCTTGCTCAGCCCTGCGTCTGACGTGACCTGGCGTTGCTTCCTCGCAGACACGGGTCTCCTCGCTCCCTCGAACGGCTTGACAATCGTACACCGTACGAGCATAGTACGGTGTACGACGTACGGTGTACGAGTCAGCGAGAGTCGCAGCTCGGACGTGAGGAGGCTCCCGTGGGAAACGAACAGCGATCGAACGCCTCAGCACGCCTGGTGCCAGGGGCCGGTCCGGCCGGGGCGGCGACGATGCGGGCCGCCGTCCAACACCGCTACGGCCTGCCCTCAGTGCTCGAGTCGTCCGAGGTCGGGCTTCCGCTGCCCGGTCGAAACGATGTGCTCGTCCAGGTGGGCGCGGCCTCGGTACATCCTGGCGACTACTTCATCATGACCGGCGAGCCGTACGTGGTGCGCCTGGTGTTCGGGTTCCGCCGGCCGCGTCACGGGATCCCTGGCAGGGACTTCGCCGGGGTGGTGGCAGCGGTCGGGAAGAATGTCACCGCTCTCCGCCCCGGCGACGAGGTGTTCGGCTGGAGCACTGCTGGAGCGCTCGCCGAGTACGCCTGCGTCCCGGCGGACAACCTCGTGTCCATGCCCGCCAACCTGTCGTTCGTGGATGCGGCAGCGGTGCCCACGTCGGCCACGACGGCGTTGCAGGCATTGCGCGACATTGCGAACGTTCGACCGGGCCAGACGGTGCTGGTCACGGGCGCGTCGGGCGGCGTGGGTACCTTCGCCGTGCAGATCGCCAAGGCGTTCGGCGCCGAGGTGACGGGTGTGTGCAGCACCCGCAACGTCGACCTGGTCCGGTCGCTCGGTGCCGACCACGTCGTTGACTACACCAGGACCGACTTCACCCGCACCGAGAAGCGCTACGACGTCATCCTCGACAATGTGGAAGCACAGCCCCTGGCGGCTGTCCGCCGAGCGCTGACGCCCACCGGCACCCTGATCCCCAACAGCGGACACGGCGGTCGATGGCTCGGCCCCCTCGGTCGGATCGCCAAAGCGCGCCTGCTGTCCGGGTTCACCCGTCAGCAGTTGAAGCCCTTCACGTCTGTCGGGAAGCGCCAGGACCTGCTCACCCTGGCCGACCTGCTCACGACCGGGCAGGTCACGCCCGTCATCGACCGCACCTACCCCCTCGACGAAGCAGCCGACGCCCTCCGGTACGTCGCGGCCGGCCACACCCGAGGGAAGGTCGTCGTCACCGTCTGACGACCGGACCGGCGAGCACGACCCACCCCGTGCGTATGCACGCCCAGACCTGCCGCCACTCGGGCGGACGGACCGCTCCTCTCGAAAGAAGAACCGATGAACACCCGAACGACATCCCCGAACCTGCTCGACAACCCGCCGGTCCCCGTGCAGGCCAAGCTCGCCGCCGCATGGGCCAGCTTCATGTTCCTCTACATCTACGTCGACTACTACCACCTCTACAAGCCCGGCACCATCGACGGCATCCGGGCCGGCGTCGTCTTCGAGTTCGACATCAGCCCGGCGTTGATGACCGTGTTCCTCGCGCTGATCGCGATCCCGGCCCTGATGGTGATGCTTTCCATGGCGCTACCCGCCCGGGCGAACCGCAACACGAACCTCGTCGTGGCATCGCTGTACATCCCCGTCACGGTGTTCAACGCGGTAGGGGAGTCCTGGGACTGGGCCTCCTTCTACGGCCTCTCGATCGGAATCGAGGTGCTGCTCCTGGCCTTCATCCTGCGCTCCGCCTGGACCTGGCCGCGCCGCGCCGCATCGCCGGTGACCACCGCAGCCAGCGTGTACCAGGAGCCTCTTCAGACGCAGCATCACGCATGACTCCCTTCCGCGCCCGGGTCGTCTTTCGCCCGGCCCGGCCCAGCGCGGTCATGGTCACCTGCCGTCCTGTGCCTTCGCTTGCAAGGTTTGGGACGTGCAGGTTTGTTGCAAGCCGTGGCGCGACGACACCGCGCTGACCAACCGGCGCTCCGTCGATCTCTCCATCGCAAAAACTGTGGACCGCGCACGAGGATCTCGTGGTCACCGCGGGAAGGCAGGATTCTCGGCGCCGTACCGTCAGGAGATCAGCGGTGGGAATTTGCTGATCTGGTTGGTCGCCCCGTTCCGAGGCTGTTCGATCGCCGCCTGCAAGGTCCATGAGGTGGGGCGAGGTCGTCCGGGGAGGTCCGCGCGTCCGGTGGACCAGAGCAGTACGCGGACCGGGTCGCCTCCCGGGGCGTCGGGGAAGAGACGGGCGAGCACGGCTCCGCACAGAGCGGCCGGCGGGCACCAGGTGATCCCGAGCCCTGTGCTGATGTCGAAGGTGTGCATCAGCGTTTCGTTCACGCCCAACGCGGCGAAGCCGCTCGGGTCGGTCGGTCCCCAGTGCCAGGCACGTGCCGAAGGCTCGGATGCGGCCAGGGCGTTGCTCAGGAGCCGGCCGGACGCCGTGACTGTCCGCAGTAGGTCCCGGGGTGAGGCGTCGTCGCGGACCTTGAGGTCGAACGGTAGGTAGGTGTCGTCCGGGCGCGCGGCGACTTGGCCGGCGTACGCCAGCAGGTCGTGGGCGACGTGGGCGGCTGTCGTCCAGCAACTCCAGTCGAGCGTGCCGGCTCGGCGCCGCCAGTCGGCCGACTCGTGGGGCGTGAGAACCCGTACCATCTCGGCTACCGCTTGTTCGACATCCTGACCGCCCATCGCCTGCATACCGGGCAGTTTCCCAGAGCCGGTCCGACCGCCGGAAACGTCGACACCGGCGTCCCGGGTGAGGCGACGGCCGATCGGAATGAGGCTCCCGGACGGGAGCCTCACCGGTGTCGTGGGTCAGCGGAAGGACAGCGTCGCCTGGTCGATGGTGGTGGTGCTGGGGCAGAGGAAGCCGGAGACGCGGCTGGCGGTGTAGGGGCCGCCGACGTAGTCCCGGGTGGTGCCCTGGCGGGTGAAGACGGGGTTGGTCACCCGGTACCGGCAGTTGAGCCCGAGGATGGAGACGGTCACGTCCACGGCGTCGCCGGTGGCGGTGCCGTTCGTGTCGTTGAACGACACGACGGGGCTGTTGTTGAGGGTGACGGCCGTACCGCCGCACTGCAGGTTGCCGCCCGGCGGGTTGATGCTGGCGCGGTCGATGGTCAGGGTGCTGGGCGGGTTGGCGCTGGTCCGGCCGTTGGTCCAGCTGCAGACCGCGCTGCCGGCGGTGATGCTGCCGTCGACGGCGTTGGTGGCCGCGTAGGCGGGCTGTGCTCCGATGAGGACGACGGCCAGCGCAGAGAGTCCGATCAGCTTGCGGTGTCGCATGACTTGCTCTCCTTCTGAGTGGACAGTAGCCGGGACATGTCGCAGCTGTTAACAAAATTAGATTAAGTGTCAAACATCGATGCGTCAAGAGATCGATCACCCTTGCTGACCAGGACTTTCGCGGTGGATGGAGCTGGCGGAATTGACCTTCTGGGAAGGGGTCGGGTGGCTGGTTGTGGGGTGCCGCCCCTATCTCAACGCAGATACGTCGATAAATATTGACAGTTGATGTTGCGCTGTTCAGAGTGATCGGCACCATTCCCACTCCGTAGGGGAGCATCGATGTTCCGACGTGCGCTGCGGATCGCTGCCGCGCTGCTGCTCACCGCGACCGCGAGTCTGGTCGCCATCACGACGGTCGCCACCCCGGCGCAGGCCGACACCTGTTACACCTGGCCCCGTTACCTGCACGCCGGAATGGCCGGCGACGACGTGCGGCAGTTGCAGATCCGGATCTCCGGATACCCCGCGTACGGCGAGGTCCTGGCGCTCGACGGCTCGTACGGGCCGGCGACCGAGGCGGCGGTGCGGCGGTTCCAGCAGGCGTACGGACTCACCGTCGACGGCAAGGCCGGTCCGCAGACGCTCGGTAAGATCTACGAGCTCCAGGACGGCGACTGCACCCCGGTCAACTTCACCTACGGCGAGATGAACCGCTGCAACTCCGACTGGTCCGGCGGCGCGGTCTCCGCCTCGACGGCGAAGTTCAACGCGCTGGTCGTGATGTGGAAACTCCAGGCGATGCGGCACGCGCTCGGCGGCGTGTCGATCAACATCTCCAGTGGGTTCCGGAGCTATGCCTGCAACAGCGCGGTCGGCGGCTCGTCGTCGAGCAAGCACCTCTACGGACTGGCCGCCGACCTCGTCGGGAGTCCGTCCCTGTGCACGTTGGCGAAGCGGTCCCGTTACCACGGGTTCAATCTGATCCTCGGGCCCGGCTACCCCGACCACAACGACCACGTCCACGTCGCCAACCAGACGAACCTGTACTGGGAGGCACCGACCTGCGGGGTCTGACCCGGGCGGCCGGGACGGTTCTTCCGGCTTGCCCGATCCGTCGCCGCGACCAGCGGATCGGGACCGCAGGCTGCAAGGAAGCTTGCCGCCTGCGGTGATCGGCAGGGCACGCAATGTCACCATCCAGGAATGGTTGATGGTACGGAGATCCGGCGTGCGGCCGAGGCCCGGGCCGCGCTCATGACGGCCCGGCTGCGGAAACTGGTGACGTGCGAGTCGCCGCCGGGGGCGGTCCACGAGCTGACCTCCTGCGCCGACCTGCTGGACGCCTGGGGCAGTGAGGTGCTGGGCCGACCGGCCCGCCGGGTCGTCGTGGACGGCCTGCCCCACCTGTACTGGCCGGCGGCGGACCAGCGGATCCTGCTGCTCGGCCACTACGACACGGTCTGGCCGGCCGGCACGGTACGGGACTGGCCGTTCTCGGTGGACGGTGCGATCGCCACCGGGCCGGGTGTCTGCGACATGAAGGCCGGGATCGTGCAGATGCTCACCGCGTTGGAGCTGCTGCCGGACACCTCACGGATCGGACTGTTGCTCACCTGCGACGAGGAGAGCGGTTCGGTGACCTCGCGTCCGCTGATCGAGCGGGAGGCCAGCCGGTCGGGCACGGTGCTGGTCGGGGAGCCGAGTACCGAGGCGGGGGAGTTGAAGGTCGCGCGTAAGGGCGGCTCGGTCTACCGGGTCACCGTGCACGGGCGGGCGGCGCACGCCGGGGTGGAACCGCACCGGGGGGTCAACGCGGGGATCGAGCTGGCGCAGCAGATCCTCGCGGTGCGGGAGTTCGCCGCCGGGGAGACCAGCGTGACGCCGACGGTGCTGTCGGCGGGCACGATGACGAACGTCGTACCCGAGTCGGCGACGTTCTGTGTGGACGTGCGGGCCTGGAGCGGGGAGGAACTGCACCGGGTGGACCGGTTGGTCCGGGCGCTGGCTCCCCGCCTGCCCGGTGCCCGGTTGACCGTCGGGGGCGGCATCAACCGGTACCCGTTGCCCGCCGCCGTGGCGGTGCCGGTGCTGGAGGTGGCGCAGGCGGTGGCGGCGGAGCTGGGTTTGCCGACGGTGTCGGGGGTGTCCGCGCCG
>NZ_WVUH01000221.1 GCF_017614955.1 Micromonospora echinofusca | reverse complement strand
CTCCCCACCCCTTCCCCGTCGATCTTGGAGTTGTGGCCCGTGCATAAGTAGTAAAAGCCGTGAAACGAGGGCCCAAAGTGCAAGATCGGCGAGGAATGGGGGTGGGGGCGACGGGTACCGACCGGTGCCGGAAACGACGCGGCGCCCACCCCGGGAACCGGGACGGGCGCCACGTCGGTCGGATGATCAGTCGTCGCCCTGGAAGTAGCTGAGCAGACGCAGGATCTCGATGTAGAGCCAGACCAGGCTGACCAGGATGCCGAACGCGGCGGTCCAGGAGTAGCGCTGCGGCAGACCCATCCGCACGCCCTCCTCGACCTCGTGGAAGCTCAGCACGAAGCTGAGCGAGGCGACCACGATGCAGACCAGGCTGAACCCGATGGCCAGCGGACCACCACTGCGCAGCCCGGTGTCGAAGCCGAAGAGCGCGAGCACCAGGTTGATCAGCATCACCGCGAAGAGACCGACGATCGCGGCGGTCACCCCCCGGACGAACTTCGGGGTGGCCCGGATGGCACGCACCTTGTAGAGCATCGCCATCAGGAAGAAGACGCCGAAGGTGGCGACCACCGCCTGGAGCACGATGCCGTTGTAGAGCGACTCGAAGGCCTTGCTGACCATGCCGACGAAGACGCCCTCGACGACCGAGTACGCCACGACGAGCGCCGGGTTGGCCATCCGGGAGAACGAGATGACCAGACCGAGCGCCAGACCGACGATCGCCGCGCCGATCCAGGCGACGCCGACCAGCGCGTCGGGTACGAGCACCCAGGCCGCCGCAGCGGACAGGCCCAGGATGCCCAGCAGGGTGACGGTCTTGACGACCACGTCGTCGATGGACATCGGCGCCACGGTCGGCGGCGCCGCCGGGTAGCCGGGTGCGGCCGGGTAGGGCTGTCCGTAGCCCTGCGGGGCGTAACCGGGCTGCTGCGGGTAACCGGGCTGGCCGTACGGGCCGGTCGGAGCGTACCCGGCAGCCCGCTCGCGCTCGGCCGCCTGGCCGAGCCGGGCCAGTACCGGGTTGGAAGTCTTCACTGTCGGGCCTCCCTCAGGGGGTCAACGCACATGACGTGCGCTTCAAGAGTAATGTGCCGCGACCGGTTGTGTGGAGATCGCCCGGGGCGCCGACCAGCAGCACGTTCGGTGCCCGGGGCGGGGGTCGAACCCGCATGCCTCTCGGCAGCCGCTTTTAAGGCGGCCGTGTCTGCCTTTCCACCACCCGGGCGGATGGGTGCCCGTGATGCCGAAAGCATCCCGGTGACTGCCACGGTAGCGGGTTCTGGCCCACCCGGCGCACCCCGTTTCGGTTGTCGCACTAGGGTCGAGGCCGTGACCAGCGCAACCCGTACCGCAGAGAAAGCCGGCCCCGGTGAGACCGTGACGCGAACCGACCGGACAGCGGCGACGAGCCGGCGGGCGCGGTGGGCGGCGGCCGGCCGACGGCACCGGGCCGACCTGGTCACCGGAGGGTTGTTCGTCCTCCTCGCGGGCTGGTTGACCCACGGCCTGTGGCCCGACCCGGGCGGCCGGGTGCTCGCGCTCAATCCGGAGGACCAGGCCCTCTACGAGTGGTTCCTGGCGGTCGACGCCCGGGCGCTGCTCGGTGACTTCGGCCTGCTCAGCGACCGGCTCAACGCCCCCGACGGGGTCAACCTGATGACCAACACCACGGTCATCGCGCTGGGCCTGCTCTTCGCGCCGGTGACGTTGGCGTTCGGGGCACCGGTCACCTTCGCCCTGCTCGCCGCCGTGAACCTGGCCGGCACGGCGATCGCCTGGTACCTGCTCTACCAGCGGGTCCTCGGAACCCGCCGGCTGGCCGCCGCCGTCGGCGGTGGACTGTGCGGGTTCGGTCCCGGCATCCTGTCGCAGAGCAACAGCCACCTGCACATGACCGCCCAGTGGCTGGTACCCGTGATCATCTGGCTGGTGGTCCGGCTGGTCCGGGCCGCCGACCCGGCCGGGCGGGCGGCCACGGCCGGCCCCGGCGTCGACCGGCGTCGGTTGGTCAGTTCCGCCGTCGGCCTGGCCGCCGCGATCACCGTCCAGGTCTTCGTCGGTGAGGAGGTCCTCTTCCTCACCGCGCTCACCCTGGTCGTGATGACCATCGCGTACGCTGCCGCCCGGCCGGCGCTGGCCCGTCGGGCGCTGCCCGGTTTCCTGGCCGGTATGGCGCTCGCCACGGTACTGGCGGTCACCGCCCTCGCCTACCCGCTGTGGTTCCAGTTCGCCGGACCACAGGGCGTGGCGGACGGGATGTTCAGCCCGGACTACTTCTCCGCCGACCTGGTGAGCTGGTCGGCGGTCTCACCACTGTCGGTACTCGGCGACGACTCGACGGCCCGGCTGAGCACCGGCCCGGCCGAGTACAACACCTTCCTCGGCTGGCCGCTGCTGCTGGTGGCGGTCGCCGGGGCGGCCTGGCTGATCCGCCGGCCACTGGTGATCGCCTGCACGGTGGCCGGGCTGCTGATGGCGGCCCTGTCGCTCGGCCCGGACCTGGTGGTCAACCGGAACCGCACCGAGGTACCCGGGCTGTACCGGCTGTTGGAAGGGCTGCCGGTGGTGGACGGCGCGCTGCCGATGCGCTTCGCGCTGGCGCTGCTCCCGCTGATCGCCACCATCCTGGTCCTCGTGCTGGACCGGGCGTTGCGGGCCGCCCGGTCCCCGGTGCGCTGGCTGGTACCCGGTGCGGTGGTCGTCGCCCTGCTGCCGGTACTGCCCGCACCGCTGCCCACCGCCGACCGGCCGGCGCTGCCCGAGTTCATCACCGCCGGTCACTGGCGCGACTGCGTACGCCCCGGTGGGGTGCTGGTTCCGGTGCCGCTGGCCACCCCCAAGGAACCGTGGCCGATGCGCTGGGCAACCGCCGCCGACGCCGGATTCAGCATGCCGGAAGGGTTCTTCATCGGCCCGTACGGTCGGGGCGGGACCGCCGCGATGGGCACCTACAAGCAGCCCACCTCGCTGCTGCTGACCGAGGTCGCGAAGCGGGGCACCAGCCCGCTGATCGACGACAACCACCGTCGGCAGGCGCAACGCGACGTGCAGTTCTGGGGGGCCTCGTGCGTCGTACTGGCCGACGGCGCACCGCACGAGAGCGAACTCCGGGGCACCCTGGAGGGGCTGTTCGGGCCGGGTACCCGGGTGGCCGACGCCTGGACCTGGCGGGTCGGCTGAAGCTGGGACCTGGCGGGTCGGCTGGTCGGGCGAGGTGGCGGGTCGGCTGACCGGACTGCTTTCGTCGCAGGGTGTTAAAAAGGGCCCCTTCCTATGCAGAAATCGATAAGAAGGGGCCCTTCCTTACCGGTCAGCGGACGGGTGGGGTCGCCTCGACGAATTCCTCCCGGGGGTCGTGCAGCTGGGCGAGCGCGACGACCTCCCGCTTGAGGAAGAAGGCCAGTGTCCAGTCGACCACCACGCGGACCTTACGGTTGAACGACGGGATACGGCTCATGTGGTACGTCCGGTGCATGAACCACGCCGGCCAGCCGGTCATCTTGATCCCGTAGACCTGGGCCACGCCCTTGTGCAGGCCGAGGCTGGCCACGCTGCCGGCGTGCTTGTGCCGGTAGTTCACCGGCTCCCGACCGTGGATCACCGCCACGATGTTGTCGGCCATCCGGGCCGCCTGCCGGACCGCGTGCTGGGCGCTCGGCGAGCAGTACGCCCCGGGCGGGCCGGTCAGGTCGGGTACGGCGGCGCAGTCACCGGCGCTCCACGCCCCCTCGACCACCCGGTCGCCGTCGACGACCTGGAGTCTCGGGTTGCAGGTGACCCGGCGCCGCTCGTCGCGGGGGAAGTCGGTGGCGTCCAGCACCGGCGACGGCTTGACGCCGGCCGTCCAGACGATGGTGTCGGCCCGGAAGCTGTCCCCGTCGGAGAGCTTGACCACCCCGTCGACGCAGGACTCCAGGCGGGTGTCCAGCCGGATGTCCATCTTCCGCTTGAGCAGCTGCTGGACGGTGTACGCACCCATGTCCCGGTCGACCTCGGGCAGCACCCGCTGGGTCGCCTCGACCAGCACCCAGCGCATGTCCTCCGGCTTCAGCTCGGGGTAGTACTTCAGCGCGTCCCGGGCCATGTCCTCCATCTCGGCCAGCGCCTCGATGCCCGCGTACCCGCCGCCGACGAAGACGAAGGTCAGCGCGGAGCGCCGGACCTCCGGGTCGGTGGTGGCGGCACCGACGTCGAGCCGGTCCAGCACGTGGTTGCGGAGGTAGATGGCCTCACCGATGGTCTTGAACCCGATGCCGTGCTCGTGCAGGCCGGGAATCGGCAGGGTCCGGGACACCGATCCGGGGGCCATCACGATGTGGTCGTACCGGATCTCGCGCACCGGGCCGGTGATCGGCTGCACGGTGGCGGTCTGGTTGGCGTGGTCGACCCGGGTCACCGCACCGGCGACGACCTTGCAGCGCCGCAGCTCACGGCGGAGCGGCACGACGGAGTGCCGGGGCGAGATGTTCCCCGCCGCAGCCTCGGGGAGGAACGGCTGGTACGTCATGTGTGGCTGGGGATCGACCACGACGACCTCGGCCTCGCGCGGGCTGAGCTTCTTCGACAGGCGCAGGGCGGCATAGAGACCGACGTGCCCGGCACCCACCACAAGGATCCGCTTCGGATTCACGTCATCCATCTTTCCCACCCGGCCCGGAGTATGCGCGTCCGATGGCCCCTTCTGTGACGGAGCACCCCTTGTGAGCTGCGTAACCCGAGGTGGGAAGGTGATTTTCGTCGCGGGAAAAAATGCCGGCGATGGGGGCGGAATGGGTATTCCGACCACACCGCCGGCACGACGATTTCGCGCTTGTCACCGGCCTGTACCGAACGTATCTCGCAAGATCAGGAAAAGCACCGGAGATCATTCACCGAATGTCGGCCGTAAGCGCACCCGGCCGCAGGACCGGCGGGGCTGCGACCGTTCACCGACGCCGGAACAACCAGCCCAGCAGGGTCGCGACCAGCACCGCGACCCCCAGCCCGACCAGCGCCGAGACCAGCCCGGCCCGGTCCGCGTCGGAGGCGGTGAACGACATCAGCAGCACCGAGAGGACCGCCCCGGCGAGGCTCACCCCGAGGGCGCGGAGCAGCCAACGGGTCGGCACGTCCGGGCTGACCACCGCGTCGTGGGGCAGCAGCGCCGCCAACGCGGCCAGGGTGTGCGTCAGGTAGAGCAGGGTCGCCAGGCCGAGCAGCCGCCACAGCGCCACCGGCTCGCCGTACCAGCTCGTGGAGAGCAACCAGCCGGCCACCGCGACCAGCACCGCCACGGTGGGCCACCGACGCCGGGGGGCGACCGCCGACAGGATCGCCGCGATCAGCAGCAGCAGGCCGGGCCGGTCGAACAGGATCCGGGTCGGGTACGCCAGCACGAAGGACGTCAGCGCGGTGGCGAAGACACCCACCCGGACCAGCAGCGGAATCAGGGTGATCCGGGCCACGGCCACGCTGACCGTGCGGATCCGGTCGTTGATCGCGGAGATCATCGCATGCCCACCCTCGGTGCAGCGGCCATCCGGGCGACGTCCCGGAGCACCAGGTCGAGGCTGCCGGCCCCGGCCCAGGCCACCACCGGTACGCCGTGCTGACGGAGCTGGCCGATGGTGTTCTCCCGTTCCAGCCGCCACAGCCCGTACGCCACCTGCGTCCACGGGCTCCGCAGTGGCGGGCCCACCCCGGCGGGCAGGGTGTCCACGGCCACCACGAACCGCCCCGAACGGGCCAGCCGGGCCAGCATCTCCGCCGAGCGCGGATCGACCAGCGGGGTGAGGACCACCAGCAGTGCGTTCGACGAGAGCAGGTGCGGACCGAACACCTGGTCGTAGGGCTGGTACTCGGACTGCTCCACCCGCACGTCGAGCAGCCACTCCAGCAGGGTGAGGTACTGCCGGCGCCCGGTGGCCGGACGCAGCCGGCGGGCCGACGGGCCGTACTCCAGCATGGACACCCGGTCACCCCGGTGCAGGTAGTGCTCGCCGATGGCCGCCGCCGCCCGGACGGTGGTGTCCAGCACCGAGGCGGTACCCGCGATCCCGCCCGACCGTCCCGCCTCGGCCAGCACGTCGAGCAGGAGCACCACCTCGGCGTCCCGGTCGGAGAGGGTCGCGGCCACGTGCAGCTGCCGGGCCCGCAGGGACACCCGCCAGTCGATCCGGCGCAGCCGGTCCCCGGGGCCGAAGACGCGTACCCCGGCCAGCTCACCGCCCTCCCCGGGGCGCCGGGACCGGTGCCCGCCGACCAGACCGGCGGCCCGGGGCATCGCCTCGTCCGCCTCGAACGGTTCGGTCCTCGGATAGACCCGGACCGTCCGGGCGCCGCTCACCACCGGACGGCAGGCGACCAGGCCGTCGCAGGCCACTGCGCGCACCCCGGCCGGGCCGATCGGGTGCCGTCCCCAACGCAGCGCCTCGCCCCGCAGCAGCAGGTCGGATCCGCTGCCGGCCGGGGTGGTCAGCACGAACGGCCGGTCCAGCCCGCCGGCGGGCAGGCCCTCGTCGGCCCCGGCCGTCGACCCGGCACCGGTGGCCTGCCCACCGTTCGGGGCCGGCGCGGGGCCGGTGGCCTGCCCGGCGCGGTCGATGCGCAGCCAGGGCGAGACCAGGGTACGGACGATCACCAGGTCGAAGTCGACCACGCCCGGATTGTCCACGCCCACCGTGCCGGCGACCGGCCCACCCTCGACCAGGTGCGTGTCGTCGGCGTCGACCTGTACCCCGGGGGCGACCGAGGGACGCTGCCGCAGCGCGTACGCGGTACCGAGCCCGAACGGCACGGCCAGCACGACCAGGTCGATCCGGCCCAGCAGCACCCCGAGGATCAGCAGCAGGCCGGTCAGCAGCACCGCCCGGCCGAGCGCCCGGGTCGGTACCCACTCCGGTGCCGGCGCCGGACCGGGTGCGCCGGTTTGCGGCACCGGGTCGGCGGCACCGGTCGGTACGGCGGGCCGTAGTGCCCGGGTCATGCCAGGCCGGTGGTGGCCGCGTAGCTGGGCAGGGCGCCGCTGGCCGGGGCCGGGGTCCGTTCCAGCACCTCGCTGACCACGAACGACGGGTCGGTACGGCGCAGCCACATCTCGGGGCGCAGGGTGATCCGGTGCGCCAGGGCGGGCGCCGCCACCTCCTTGACGTCCTCGGGGATCACGTAGTCCCGGCCGGCCAGCACGGCCCGGGCCCGGGCCAGCAGCAGCAGCGCCAGCGACCCCCGGGGCGAGGCGCCGACCAGCACCGACGGGTGCTCCCGGGTGGCCGAGGTGAGCGCGACGATGTACCGGCCGATGGAGTCCTCCACCACCACCTCCTCCAGAGCCGCCTGCATGGCCAGCAGGGTGGTGGCGTCCACCACCGGCTCCAGCACGGTCTCCTCCCGGCGCCGGGAGATCCGGCGCCGCAGGACGTCCCACTCCTCCTCGGGCAGCGGGTAACCGAACGAGACCCGGAGCAGGAAGCGGTCGAGTTGCGCCTCGGGCAGCGGGTACGTGCCCTCGTACTCGATCGGGTTGGCGGTGGCGAGCACGTGGAACGGCGGGTCGAGCCGGTAGGTGACCCCCTCCACCGAGACCTGCTTCTCCTGCATCGCCTCCAGCAGCGCGGACTGGGTCTTCGGCGGGGTCCGGTTGATCTCGTCGGCGAGCAGCAGGTTGGTGAAGACGGGACCGGCCCGGAAGGCGAAGTCGCCGTTGCGCTGGTCGTAGAGGAACGAACCGGTCACGTCGGCGGGGAGCAGGTCCGGGGTGAACTGGAGCCGCCGGAAGTCCAGGCCGAGGGCCTGGGCGAACGACCGGGCGGTCAGCGTCTTGCCCAGCCCCGGCAGGTCCTCCAGCAGGACGTGGCCACCGGCCAGGATGCCCGAGAGGACCAGCTCCAGTGCCTCCCGCTTGCCGACCACCACGGTGCCGACCGCATCGAGCACCGAGCGGGCCAGCCGGCCGACCTCGGCGACCGGCAGGAAGCGGGCCTCGTTCATCGCATTCCTTCCGTGGATACTCCGGCCTTCAGACCGGAGAGGAAACGGAGCCCCTGCGGCGCAGGGCAGAAAAAGCCGATCCACGGCCAGCGCGGACCGGCGTCCACCCGCGTGGCACCGCGGGGCTCACCGGCCAGCTGGCTAGCCTGTGAGCCGTGGCCAGGGCGGTGAAGCGGCCGTTCAGGTACCGCTTCTACCCGACCGACGGGCAGGCTGCCGAGCTCGCCCGTACGTTCGGCTGTGTCCGGCTGGTCTACAACATGGCGTTGCAGGCGCGCACGCAGGCGTGGACGCTGCGCCAGGAGCGGGTCACCTACGAGGCCACCTCGGCGATGCTGACCGGCTGAAAGAAGAGCGCCGAACTGGCGTTCCTCAACGAGGTGTCCTCCGTGCCGTTGCAGCAGACGCTGCGACACCTCCAGGCCGGGTTCACCCACTTCTTCGCCAAACGGGCCAGGTATCCGACGTTCAAGAGCAGGAAGAAGCCGCGCCGGTCGGCGGAGTACACCACCAGCGCGTTCCGCTGGCGTGACGGCCGGCTGACCCTGGCGAAGATGACCGACCCCCTGGACATCGTGTGGTCGAGGCCGCTGCCCGACAGGACGACACCGTCCACGGTGACCGTGTCGCAGGACGCGGCCGGGCGACAGGTGCGCACCATGCTGGAGTACAAGGCCGACTGGTACGGCCGCACCCTGGTCGCCGTGGACCACTGGTTCCCGTCGTCCAAGCTGTGCTCGGCGTGTGGTGCGCTCGCGCAACGGATGCCGCTGACCGTCCGGACGCGGACCTGCCGATGCGGGCAGACCCACGACCGCGACGTCAACGCGGCGCGCAACATTCTGGCCGCCGGGCTGGCGGTGACTGCCTGTGGGGCTGGCGTAAGACCTCAACGGGGGAACCTCCGTACGGGGCAGCAGGCGATGAAGCAGGAAAACCCGGGGGCGACCACGGGAGTCCCCGTCCTTTAGGGCGGGGAGGATGTCAAACCTTCTCCAGTCTGGCGATGACCGCCGCGAGGTCACGCGGCGACGGGGTGTGCCGGGTCGTCGTCGTGTCGAGCAGGGCCCAGACCTCCTCGCCCAGCAGGGCGCGGGCCCGGGTCGGGTCGGACCGCCGGTCCAGCCCGTGCCGCTGGCGCAGCCGGTCGTCGGCCAACTCACCGAGGGGCGGCAGGACGCCCCGGGCGAACCGGTCCGGCTCCCCCTGGGACCAGGCGAGCCGGCGTTCCCACCGGGCCACCGCCCGGCCCAGCGCGTCCTCGCCGCTGAACCGGTACCGGCTGTCGTCCTCACCGCCCGAGTAGGAGCGGCGCCGGCCGGGCGGGGGTGGCCGGAGCGGGCCGGTGACCCGACGGAGCAGCAGCAGCGCCAGCCAGCCGGAGAGTACCGCCACGACCGGCAGCGCCACCCCGAACAGCCGCATCCCGACGATGGTGACGGCGGTCAGCGCGCCGGCCGAGGCGGCGGTACGCAGCCAGCCGCCGAGACCGGGACGCTCCCGGCGGCCCGGCTCGTCGCCGACCGGTTCCTCCTCGTGCTGGAGCAGGTCGTCGATGCTCGCGCTGGACTGGCTCACGACGGCACCCCCCGGATACGGCTCGGTCCGGTCACGGCGGTACGGCCGGACCGGCTCACGACGGCACCCCGGCGGTCAGTTCGGCGCGCAGCCGGGCCAGCGCCGAGCGGGCCTCGTCACGCATCTGCTCGTCCACGGTGTGCGTGGCGTACCGGGCCTGCCGGTAGACGTGGGCGAACGTGGCGAGCACGTCCGCGCTGATCCGCGCCGAAGCGCTGCCGAGCAGCCGGGTGACCAGGTCGGTCGGGGTGTCCCCGACGCTGCGCGGTACCCCCGCTGCGGCGGCGGCCTCCTCCAGGCGTACCCAGCAGGCGATCACCGCCCGACGCGGATCGGTGTCGGTGTCGGAGAGGTCCACCAGCCCGGCGTCGAGGGCCGCCACCACCTCGGCGGCGGTCTGCGCCGCCGAACGGCCGGCCGTAGCGGGGCGCACCGGCGTCTTCGCCCGGCGCCGCCGGATGCTGCCGGAGAGCCCCTTGAGCAGGCTCCAGACCAGCAGCCCGATGAGCACCGCCGCGACCAGCCCGCAGAGCACCGCCGTCAGGGTGGTGAGCCAGCCGGGCAGTTGCGTCGGCTCGGCGGGGGCCACCCGCTCCATCGGCGGCGCCGACGGGACGTCGGTCGGGTACTCGGCCAGGGCGGGAATCTCGTCGGACGGCTGCTCGACCCGGCTGAACCGCAGGCCGGACCGGGTGGCCGCGAACCCGGCGACGGTCAACAGCCCGGCGACCGCCGCCAACGGCCAGAACCGGAGCAGCGTGACCAGGGTGGATCGGAAACCGTCCGGTGGGCGTCCATCCGTCATCGCCACCGCCCCCGCGTCGCCTCAGTCCAGTCCGGCCAGCTCCCTGGCCCGGACGAACACGTCGTCCAGCATGGCTGGCGTCAGCCGCCCGGTAAAGGTGTTCTGCTGGCTGACGTGGTAACAACCCAGCACCTGCGGCACGGCCGTGCCGGACCAGTGTGCCCCATGGCCGAAGGCCGGGCGCGGGCTGGGCGGGCGGACGCCGTACACCTGCTGCAACGTCGGCCACCACGCGGCCCAGGCGAACGCACCCAGCGCGACCACCACCCGCAGCATGGGTCTGATCAGCGTCACCTCCCGGTGCAGCCAGGGTGCGCAGGTGTCCCGCTCGGTCGGGGTGGGCTTGTTGTCCGGCGGTGCGCAACGGACGGCGGCGAAGATCCGGGTGTGCCGCAGGGCCAGGCCGTCGTCGGCGGCGACGCTGGTCGGCTGGTTGGCCAGCCCGGCGCGGTGCAGGGCGGCGAAGAGCACGTCCCCGGAGCGGTCCCCGGTGAAGATCCGCCCGGTCCGGTTGCCGCCGTGGGCGGCCGGGGCGAGCCCGAGGATGCCGATCCGGGCGTCCGGCGGCCCGAACCCCGGCACCGGGCGGCCCCAGTACTCCTGGTCGCGGAAGGCGGCCCGGCGGACCCGGGCCACCTCCTCCCGCCAGTCCACCAGGCGCGGGCAGGCGAAACAGTTGCTGACCGCGCCGTCGAGGTCGGTGAGGTCGGTCGCCCGCGCGGCGCGGGCGACCACCTCCGACGGGGTACGCGGTTCAGCCAAGCCGGGCCCGGAAGCATTCGAGGGTACGGGCCCAGGCGCTGGCTGCGGCCTGCTGGTGGAACACCTCGGGCCGGTCGTCGTTGAAGAACGCGTGCGCGGTGCCCGGGTAGTCGTAGACGGTGCAGTTGCCACCGGCCGCCTCGATCGCCGCCCGGGCGGTCTGTACGCCCTCGGCGGCCGAGGTGCCGTCCTCCTCCGAGCAGTGGATCAGCGCGGTCTTGCCGGCGTAGTCGGCCCAGTCGGGACGCATCCGGTTCCACGGCAGGACCGGGTAGAAGCCGGCGGTGGCGACGATCCGGTCGGAGAGGGTGGCCGACCAGAGGGCCAGGCTGCCCCCGGCGCAGAAACCCACACAACCGACCTTACCGGTCACCTCGGGTCGCCCGGCGAGGTAGTCGGCCGCCCCGGCGATGTCCCGGGCCGCCTGGTCCATGGCCAGGCCCATGATGAGCTTGCCGGCGTGGTCCGGCTCGGTGGTCGACTCGCCGTGGTAGAGGTCGGGCGCGAGGGCCACGAACCCGGCCGCCGCGAACCGGTCCGCCACGCTGGTGATGTGCGGCACCAGGCCCCACCACTCCTGGATCACGACGACCGCCGGGCCGGCCGCACCATCGGCGGGTAACGCGAGGTACCCCTCGCTGGTCCCACCGTTGCTGCGGTAGCTCACCATCTCGCCCATCGGCCCGTCTCCTAGCGGTCAGTCATCATTGGCTGGTCGCACAGTGGTCGTACGTGCCGGTAGCCTGCCACGCCCCCGCCGCGCCGGGGAAGACAGCGGGACAGTGGCATATACCTCCTGTTCACCTCCCGGCCGGTGCTGGTAGCGGGCTCCGGAACGCCGACGGCGGTGGTACGACCCGGGGGTCGTACCACCGCCGTCGGTGGCCGAGGTGATCCGGTCTCCCGGTCAGGCCTTCTTGGTCAGGCAGAGCAGGTAGCCCTTACCGCCGGCCGGGATGCTGTAGAAGGTGTAGCCCTCCTCACCCTCCTTGATGTACTGCTCGCAGGCGGTACCGAGCTGGGCCTGCGCCTCGGTCTGGTTCTCCACCCGACCGACCACGTTGAACGCCGCCTCGGTCGAGGTGCAGTCGACGACCTTGGCGTCGTTGGCCTCCTCCTCCTTGCCCTCGGCGACCTCGGGCAGCCCGGCGATGCAGTCGCCGACCTTGGCCTGCGCGGTCTCGTCCTTGTCGCCGAAGAGGGACTTGGCACCGAACTTCAGCCCACCGATGACGATCACGGCGAGGATCACGCCGAGGATGCCGAGCAGCTTCTTGCCGCCGCTCTTCTTCTGCTCCGGTGCGGCCGGGGGCGGCACCTGTCGCTTATACACATCTGGCGCTGCCGACGAAGG
>NZ_WVUH01000220.1 GCF_017614955.1 Micromonospora echinofusca | reverse complement strand
GGGGTGGTCCTCGTCGCCGGGGCCCGGCTCTATCTGGGTTTCAACCTGGCCAGCGAGACGGTCGGCGCGGTGCTGCTGGGGGTGGCCTGGACGGCGGTGTTCATGGTGGCCTGGGCGACCCGGGACCGGGCGGTCGGGGATGCGCCGCCGGTGGCACCGGTGCCGGTGTCTCCGGGGGTACCGGCGCCGTGACGCCGCCGTCCGGTGGGCACCGGACGGCGGCGTACCCGGGTTCCCGCAGGCGCCCCGGTCAGGAAGCGACGGTCTCCGGGTGGCGGGGCGCGGCGGCCGGTCCGGTCGGCTGGTCGGTTGGGCGGGACAGTGCGCTGGGCCACCAGAACCGGCGGTCCAGCAGCACCGCGATCGACGGCACCAGCAGCGTCCGGACCAGCAGGGTGTCCAGCAGTACGCCCAGGCCGACGATGATGCCGATCTCGGTGAGGGTGACCAGGGGCAGCACCCCGAGGACGGCGAAGACCGCCGCGAGCAGGATGCCGGCGCTGGTGATCACCCCGCCGGTGACCGCGAGGGAGATCAGTACCCCCTGGCGGGTGCCCTCGGTGACCGCCTCCTCCCGGGCGCGGGTGGCGAGGAAGATGTTGTAGTCCACGCCGAGGGCGACCAGGAACAGGAACGACAGCAGCGGCACGCTGGTGTCCAGGGCGGCGTAGTCCAGCCAGCCGGTGAACAGGAAGTTGCTGGCGCCGAGGGCGGCGAAGAAGGTGGCCACCACGGTGGCGACCAGGATCAGCGGGGCCAGCAGGGAACGCAGCAGCAGGATCAGTACCAGCAGGACGACCGCGAGGATGAGCGGTACGACCACCTTCAGGTCCCGGACGGCGGCGTCGCGGGTGTCGAGGTTCGTGGCGACGGTACCGCCGACCAGGGCTTCGGCGCCGTCCACGGCGCCCACCCGGTCGCGTAGCTCGCGGATGGTGTCGTAGCTGGCGGCGCTGTCGGGTTCGGCGGTGAGCACCACGTCGATGGCGACCAGGCCGTTGGCCCGTTCGGTGGGCCGGACCGCGGCCACCCCGGGGGTCGCCTGGGCGGCGGCGAGGACGGGTGCCTCGGCGTCGGCGCGGGCGACGACGACCGTCGGGTCGGCGGCACCGGCCGGGAAGTAGCGGCTCAACGTGTTCAGGCCGTCGATCGATTCGGCCTGTACCCGGAACTGTTCGGTCTTGCTCAGGCCGAGCCGGGCGTCGTACAGGCCGGCGGCGAGCAGGGTGAGCAGGACCAGGGAGCCGACCAGGACCGCGCGGGGGCGGCGGGCGACCAGGTTGCCGACCCGGGCCCAGATGCCGGTGCGGGTGGGGTCGCTCTGTCCCGGCCGGGGGACGAACGGCCAGAACAGACCGCGTCCGCAGACGGCCAGGGCGGCGGGGAGCACGATCAGCCCGTAGACCGCGGCGGTGGCGATGCCGACCGCGCCGGCCATGCCGATCGCCCGGTCGTTGCCGAGTACGGCGGTGAGCAGGGTGAGCAGGCTCAGGCAGACGGTCGCGGCGCTGGCCGCGATGGCCGGTCCGGCGGAGGTCAGGGCCCGCCGCAGGGCCTCCCGACGGTCGGTGCGGCGGCGCAGTTCCTCGCGGTAGCGGGCGATCAGCAGCAGCGCGTAGTTGGTGCCGGCGCCGAAGACGATGACGTCGACGATGCCGGTGGTGGAGGGGTCGATGGTGATGTCGGTGGCCCGGCTGACCATCGAGATGAGCGCGTTGCTGACCACGTCGGCGGTGCCGACCACGGCCAGCGGGACCAGCCAGAGCCAGGGGCTGCGGTAGGTGACGATGAGCAGTACGGCGACCACGGCGACGGTGACCAGCAGCAGGGTGACGTTGGCGCCGTCGAAGGCGGACGCGACGTCGGCGGTGAAGCCGGCGCCGCCGGTGACCTGGGCGGTCATCCCGGCGGGGAGGCCGTCACGGCTGATGGTGCGCAGTTCGTCGACGGTGGTGCCGATGGTCTCGATGCCGGCGTCGGCGGGCAGCGGGACGGCGAGCAGGGCGGCCTTGCGGTCGGGGGAGAAGACCGGCGGGGAGATCTGTCCGCCGCCGGGGGTGCGCTGCGCGATGCCGGCGAACGCGGTGGCGTCGGCGGCGATGGCCTGCTCGTCGGCGCCGGTCAGGGCCGCGCCGTCGCGGGAGTAGACCACCAGGGCGGGGTTGAGCTGGCCGCTGGGCAGTTGGCGTTGCAGTTGGGCGACCCGGACCGAGTCGGCGGTGTCGGGCAGGGCGGCGGTGGGGTCGTTGCTGCTGCGGGCCTCACCGCCGGCGGCGATCAGGCCACCGGAGACCAGTACCGCGAGCAGCAGGACGACCCAGGCGCTCCATCTACCGGTGACCACGCCGGCCAGTCGCTGGCCGGCGGCGCGCAGTGCGCTCATGGGTATCTCCCGATTGTCGAGTATCTTGATAAGCGAGATTATCGGGAGCTGAGTTATGCTGCAACCGCAAGCGAGCCGGCGGGGAGAAGAGTCCAGCGACATGGCAGCCGAGAGCATGTACCGGTCGAGGAGGACCCGACGGGAATGGCTGGCTGCCGAGATCACCGACACGCTCCGGCGGTACTCGATCGACGCGCAGCACATCGGGCACGCCTTCGCCGGCCTGCACGGGCTCAACGCCACCGACCTGCAGGCCCTGATCGCGGTGATGGACGCCGAACGCAGGGGTGCGCCGATCACCCCCGGGCGGCTGGGGGAGGAGTTGAACATCTCCTCCGGCTCGGTCACCGCCCTGGTCGACCGGTTGGAACGGGCCGGGCACCTGCGTCGTGACCGGGACACCGCCGACCGGCGCAAGGTCTTCCTGCACTACGCCGACCAGGGCGCCGCACTGGCCATCGCCTTCTTCCGGCCGCTCGGGCGGCGCAGCGACGACGTGATGGCCGGCTTCACCGACGAGGAACTGGAGACCGTCCACCGGTTCCTCGCCGCGATGGCCGACTCGATGCGGGACCACCGGGACGCCGTCCGCGCGGCCCGGCCCGACCCGGTCCGCCGACCGCCGGCCTGAACCCGGAGCGGTATCGCTGCTCCGCGTCGCGATTCGCCGTCCTGGTGGCCGCTGCTGCCGTAACGTCCGAGGCGGTGGACGCCGTCGGCCCACCTGCTCGTGCCGCGCCCGGCTCGGCCGGGGCGGGGTCGCGCGGTGACCCGGACCGGCGGGCGACGCAGCGACGTGACGGGGGGAACGACATGACCAGGGCTCCGGAGAACCTCCTGGCGCTACGCCGGCTGTTTCTCGATCACTTCGACGACCTCACGCCGGCGTCGCTCGGCATCGTCGGCGACGAGGACCATGTCGGCGGCTACCACTGCGGCTCGGACCGGGTGGTGACCGACGACTACTCCGTGGTCGAGTCGCCCCGGGACCGGGCCGGGTTGACCGACCACGCCGCGGCCCTCGACATCGGCAGGTTCGACGTACAGGTCGCCGGCCAGACCCACGACCTGCGGACCTTCTCCCGCTGGCTGGTCGCCCAGTGCGTGGAGAACACGGTGGACAGCCAGGACATCCGGGAGGTCATCTACTCACCCGACGGTCAGGTGGTCAAGCGGTGGGACCGGCTGGCCAAGCGCGACACCGGCGACAACTCGCACCGGATACACACCCACGTCAGCTTCTTCCGGGACGCCATCAAGGCGAACCGTGACCAGCGACCCCTGATCCGCCGCTACCTGGTCGAGATCGGACTGGTGCGCGAACCGGTGCGCCGCCCCGCCGGTTGACCGCGCGCCGCACCGAACCGGCCCAGCGCTGCGGAGAATCACTGTCGGTTGGATCGATCGGCCTTGTGGATACTCCCGGGCCGTCTCCGGAGAGTCTGCCCGCGCGTCAACCGTGGGTGGACCGAGCAGTCGGGTTCCGGTCTCAGAAAAGCATCCCTGAGCTGGTCTTATGTCGCTGCCCGTGGATAGGGTTGCCCTATCGGTGCGATGATGCGCACCGATGTGTTGGGGTTTGCGAGGCGCCTGCCGCTCCGTTGCAGGGTGACCTTGGACAACCCGAATCAATACTCACCGTAATGGTGAGGGGAAGTGAAGGGGGCCGTATGACCGAGGCTCCAGCGAACCTGCTCGCCGTCCGCAGTCTGCTCCTCGACCATCTCGACAACCTCGCGCCGGCAAGCGTCGGCATCGTCGGCGACGCGCACCACGTCGGCGGCTACCACTGTGGCTCGGACCGGGTGACGACGAACGACTACTCCGTGGTCGAGTCACCCCGCGACAGTTCCGGCCTGACTCGCTACGCGTCGGCGATCGACATCGGCACGTTCTCGGTGACCGTCGCCGGCCGCAGCCACAACCTGCGCACCTTCTCCACCTGGTGCGTGGCCCAGTGCACGGCCGGCACCGCCGACACCCAGGACAT
This sequence comes from Micromonospora echinofusca, assembly GCF_017614955.1. GTDB lineage: Bacteria > Actinomycetota > Actinomycetes > Mycobacteriales > Micromonosporaceae > Micromonospora > Micromonospora echinofusca_A. The sequence goes on along the minus strand of NZ_WVUH01000220.1, from coordinate 8,107 downwards.
CCGGGAGGTCATCTACTCGCCGGACGGTGTGGTGGTCCGGCGGTGGGACCGGCTGGCCCGACGCACCACCGGGGACAGCAGTCACCTCACCCACACCCACGTCAGCTACTTCCGCGACGCCACCAAGGCCGGTCGGGACGAGACACCGCTGTACCGCCGCTATCTCACCGAGATCGGTCTGCTCCCCAAGGAGGACGACATGCCCACCGTCAGCGAGATCTGGGGCGCCCAGTTCGGCAGCGGCGACAGCCGCCGGACCGCCGGGCAGCTGCTCGCCGAGGCACGTAACGCCGCGGTCAGCGCCGAACAGAAGATCGACCTGCTCACCCAGCAGGTCGCCCAGCTCCTGGTGCGGGACTTCACCGACGAACCGGCCATCGTGGCCGGGGTGCTCGCCACCCTCACCCCGACGGCGATCGCCTCGGCGATCCCGCCGACCCTGGCCCAGCAGGTCGCCGACGAACTGGCCCGTCGACTGGTCAGCTGAGCCCGACGGGCAGGCCCGGCGGGGCGGTGACCGGCACCGCCCCGCCGGCAAGCACTACATCGGCCGGACGTTGTCCGCCTGCGGGCCCTTCTGCCCCTGCACCACCTCGAACTCGACCTTCTGGCCCTCGTTCAGCTCCCGGTAGCCGCTGGAGGCGATCGCCGAGTAGTGGACGAAGACGTCGGGGCCGCCACCGTCCTGCTCGATGAAGCCGAAGCCCTTTTCCGAGTTGAACCACTTGACCGTGCCGGTTGCCATGCATCTCTCCCTGTGCCAGGCGGGAGATCCCCGGCGGCGTGCCGGTGATCGCCCCGTACGCCCCTGACAGTAGCGACCCGACGCGGAACATGCGGGCCGAAGCGGCGGGTCGCCGTGCCGAACCTCACCCCGATGGCCCTGCCGTGCGGCATGCTTGCGCTGATGGAGACCCTCACCGACGCCGCTCTGGCCGACCTGCGGCGCAAGGTCTCCGCCGGAGACGACGGGCTCGACCGGCTACGGCTGGTGGCCGCGCCGTTCGTCCCCGAGGTCCGGTTGCACCTCGCCGAGGACGCCATCGTCTGGTGGGCCCGGATGGAGGCCGAAGTGGGACACCGGCTGCCGCCGCCGTACTGGGCCTCGGTCTGGGCGGGCGGGCAGGCCCTCGCGCGGTACCTGCTCGACCATCCGCAGGTGGTCGCCGGGCGGCGGGTACTCGACCTGGCCACCGGATCCGGTCTCGCCGGCATCGCCGCCGCCCTGGCCGGTGCCGCGTCGGTCACCGCCAACGACATCGACCCGTACGCCGCCGCGGCCGTCGCGCTCAACGCCGGGGTCAACGGGGTACGCGTCACCTGCGCCGACGGTGACCTGCTGGACTCCGTACCCCGGACGGACCTGCTCCTGGCCGGGGACGTCTTCTACGACGCCCCGATGGCCGCCCGGGTCCTACCGTTCCTGGAACGCGTCGCCGCCAGCGGGGCGGCGGTGCTGGTCGGTGACCCGGGACGGGGGCACCTACCGGTGGACCGGATGCAGGTGGTGGCGAGCTACCGGGTACCGACCACCGAGGCGTTCGTGGACGGTCCGGTGCCCCGGGTGCAGGTGCTGCGGCTGGCGTGCGGAGCACCCCTACCCGGGGAAATCCCCTGATCGAAGATCAGGGGGGATCCGGGTGCCGCGCCCGATGCCGGCACCGGCCGCAGCCGCATAGCGTGCGGGTATGCAGGACCAGCTGACTCGGATCGGCGAGCTGCCCCCGGGGCTGCTCATGACGGCGCTCGGGGTGGTGATGCTGCTCGACGCCATCCCGCTGGTCGGGGTGCTCGTCCCGGGTGACGTGGCGGTGCTCGCCGTGGTCGGGGTGAGTCGTCCCGCCGCCGGCGTGGGCGCGTACGCCGCCGTGGTCGCCGGCTGCCTCTCCGGCTGGTCGATGACGTTCCTCGCCGGCCGGCTCTTCGGTGACCGGATGCGGCACAGCCGGGTCGGCTCGTGGATCGGCGAGGCCCGGTGGACCGCCGCCGAGGGTGTGCTGCGCCGGGGCGGCGGCCGGATGGTGCTGGTCGCGCCGTTCCTGCCGGTGTTCAACGCCCTGCTGCCGTTGGCCGCCGGTGGCCTGCGCATGTCGTACCGGCGGTTCCTGGCCAGCGCGGCCCTCGGCGCGGCGCTCTGGACCGGGCTCTACGTCCTGCTCGGCAGTCTCGGTCGGGTCCTCGGCGGGCTGCTGCCCGGCGGGTCGTTCGCCATGGTCGGCACGATGACCGTCGGACTGCTCCTCGGCGGACTGGTGCTGCTGGCCACCCGGCGCCGGCTGCGTGCGGTGACCGCCACCGGCTGACCGACCCGGACCGAGACCAGACCACCGAACAGGCCACCACCCGGTACCCGGAGCACTAGCGTGGGCGGCGGACGGAGGAGGCCGAGGTCTCCGCCGGGGATCCGACGCAAGCCGAGCACGGGGGTGTCGATGCGTCGTCGGTCGAAGCATGGTCTGGTCTGGGCGGCTGACCTGTGGCTGCGACAGTTCCGGCGCCGCTGGCGTACCCGCCGTGAGCGGCACGTCGAGCGGATCCGGCGCCGGGACCTGGACCAGCGGGCCAGCGGCAGACTGGGCTGGCGGTACCACCGCAGGCTGCGGTGGGCCGTCATGTTCTGTGCTTCGGTGCTCCTGCTGTGGACGCTGTACTCCGTGGTGCTCGTGGTCCTGGGCAGGGAACCCGGCCTGCTGCGCATCACACAGTGGTGCTCCGGGGACGGTCCACGGGGGTACTACTGCGGGCAGGTCCAGGAGTTCGTGAAGGCGCCGCTGTACGTGGCCCTGGGCCTGGCGGTCTTCCTCGGCGGACGGTACCTCCTGGTCGGTCGCTGGTACCGGCGCAACGCCCTGGAGAACCGCCAGATGGTCATGCCCAGCGCCGAACGGGACATCGGTGACGTTCGCATCGTCGGTCGCGACGAACTGTGCGAACTCATCATCGCGCGGCTGCGGGACAACCACACCCGGCGTCCCCTGATCCTGGTGGGCGGGATCGGCACCGGCAAGACCGCCACCCTGGTACGCCTCGCGGAACTGCTCGCGAGCACCGACGTGGTACCGATCGGAATCGAGCTGCGCGGCGTCAACACGCCCGGCGAGCTGAACTTCCGGCAACTCGCGCGCACCCGGTTCCAGCAGACCATCGACACCCAGCTGCGCGCCGAGGGGGAGGCGGACAAGGTGTGGCGGCGGCTCTGGCTGGAGAACCGGCTCGTCGTGCTCGCCGACGGACTGGAGGAGGCCCTCGCCGACGCGGTGCAACCCTGCGACCGGGACAGCATGGTCCGGGCCGCGATCGCGGACGCGGTCCGGGAACGCCTCCCACTGGTGATCGCGTCCCGTCCGGAGGACCCGCTGCGCGGGTTGAACGCGCTGCTGCTCCAACTGGAACCCCTGGCCGAGGGGGCCGCACTGGAGTACGTGCGCGCGCACGGCCGCCGCGACGACCCGGGGTTCCGGTGGGACCGGATCAGCACCCTGGTCAAGGCGGCCGACGTCGCCGACTCCCCGTTCCACCTGCGGGCCATCGGTCAGCTGTACCAGGTCGACCGCCTCGACGGGATCCAACTGTGCGGCCGGGGCCGGGCCGAGGCGCGCTGGAAACTGCTGGAGGAATGGTGTGCCGCGATGATCGCCGGGGACCTGTACGAGGACTACGGCGTGCCGCAGACCGAACGGGGCGACGCCATCGAGGTCCTGTCCGCCCTCGCCTGCATCGGCCTGCGGAACAACCGGTTGGTGGTGCGGACGGCCGAACTGACCGGCGGCACCGGTGGCCCGGACGCCGGCCGGCGGTGGATCCTGGCGGAGCTGAGGTCCCGGCTCCGCAAGATCGACCCCGACAACCCGCAGGACGTCGGGCTGGCCGAGACGGCGGGCGTGGAGCTGAACATCGTGGTGAAACACCAGGACGGGGTGCGCTTCCAGCACGGGGTGGTCCAGGCGTACCTCGGTGCCCGCTACCTGACCGCCGCGCTGCGGGACGACGCCTTCCTGGAGTACGCCTTCACCCGCAACGACGGCCCCGGTCGGGAACTGCTCACCGCGTTGACCCTCTACCCGCAGAGCGACGGCACCTTCGAACGGCGGGACGGACGCTCGCAGCGGCCACTGCACCGGGGCTGGCGCCGGCTCAGCGGGTCCCGCCGCCGGTCCGGGGACACCGGTCCGGGTGCCCGCGACGTGCGGACCACCCGGTTCCGGTCGACGGTGCTGGTCCACCGGCTCCGCGCCGAGGCCGTCCGGACCGGCAACCGCACCCGGGCCCTGGAGATGTTCGCGGCCGCCCTGGAGATGGACGCGGCCACGGGACACGCGTTCCACCGGAAGCTGGCCGACACGATCCGGGATGCCTGGCCGCGGTACCAGGGGGACGGTTCGATCACCGACCGACCGCTGGAGGACGCGAAGATCGCCCTGGTGTACCGGTTCGGTGCGGCCGCCCGCCTGACCCAAGACAGGTCCCGCGCCGCGATCGTCCGGCGGGTGTGGCCGAGACCTGGTCCGCAGTACCGCCAGTTGTTCCAGATGATGGGCGCGGAGACCTCGTACCTGCCCCGGCTGGTGGCGGCCCGGGAACTCGCCCGGGGCGGCAACGCCACGGTCCAGGCGTTGCGCGACCTGCTCGACGAGACAGCCGACCGTCCCGACGGGCGGTCCGGACAGCACCGGGAGAGCGCCCAGCAGCTCCGGACCTGGCTGGCCCCGGCGCTGTTCCTGTTCGCCTCCGGAGAGCACCCCGGCGACGAGCCCGACTGGCTCGACATGGCCGGCAGGAACCTGCAGCACTGGGTGCACCGTCTGGCCACCGACATGTCGGACGGGGCCCGCATCTACGAGATCACCCTGGCGCAGGGTTTCCGGCTGGCCGCCAACTGCCGCTGGTATCCACCGCACCGCAGCCTGCTGGTGGAGGAGGCCGAGAAGGCACTACGGCACTCCCGCTTCTGGTACTCGCACCTGGTGCTGATGCAGGCACTCACCCTGCTGGCCCTGCCCAGGGACCCGGCGGAGGGCCTGCACGAGCGGGGTCACGGGTCGGATCCGCGTGGCCTGGTGAACTACTGGACCTCCATCGCCGGTGGCGGCGAGCCTGCCCCGCACCCGGGCAGCGAATCGGAGCACCCGCTGATCGCCGAAGCGGCGGACCTGTGCGTCGAGGCACTCATCGACCGTCATCCGGAACGGCACCTGTGGGTGGACGAGCGGGAGATCGTCGGGCGGGTGGGGTCGGTCAGCCCGCAGCCCGAGATCCGCCGGGCGCAGGATCTGTGGCTGCCCCCGTCGTTGGGCTGGGGTGTACTGGAGCCCCGGGCGCAGCGGCTGCTGGCCGACGTGATGCTCCTGCTCAACCTCGCCGACCGGGGCCGTGACCACCTGGAGCGGGCGCGTCGCCTCAGCCGGGCGAGTCGGTCCGACCTGCCACCCTGTCTCACCATCGACCGTACCGCCATGCGGGTCAACCTAAGCCGGCGGCAGGCGCACGACGTGCAGCCCGGCTCCACCTGCATCGACGACTGCCCGTTCCGGCTGTGCCCGCTGCCGCCGAAGGGGGACGAGTTGCCGTACCAGATGGACGAGACGTTCTGTGCCCGGCAGATCGATCTCGTCGGGCACTGGTACCACTCGCCGGGACGACCGGCGTGGCAGGTGGTCAACCGGGACGACCTGCGGACGTTCTGGCGGGAGATGTCGGAACGGATGGACCCGGCCTGGCGGAAGTGAACCGCCCGCCACCGGCCGCGAAGTCACCGGTCCGCCCCAGCAGCGTCGATCTTGCAGTTCCGGCCCCCGCATAATTTCCAAAAGGGGCAAAATTGGGGCCCGAAGTGCAAGATCGACGGATCGTGTCGTGCGACGAGGCGGATTCTGGCCGGGGACTGCGCGGCAGCGACGGAGCTGATCGTCCCTACCGCAGTCGCCTATCCGACAGCCGGCCCACAGAATCCACCCCAAGCAGCAGCATGAATCTGGTCCCACCAGACCAAGGAGAACAACCTTGACGTACCCGCCCCCGCAGGCTGGCGACCCCTACGGTCAGCCGCCGCCGGCCGAACAGCCCGCCAGCGCGCCGAACCCCGCCGACATGAGCGTCGGCACCAACCGGAAGCCGCTCATCGTCGCCGGGGCCGGCGTACTCGCGTTGCTGATGGCCGTCACCGTCGCCTACGCCGTCTACGACGGCTACCTCCGCGAGGACTCCGGCGTCGCCGCCTGTAAAGCCATGCGCGACGGCAGGGGCATCAACGGAAACGACGGTGGCAACCGCGACAGCAAGCTCACCGAGGCCGAGTACCGGGAGGCGCGGGAACTGTTCGAGGACTCCCGCCACGCGGACATCCGCGAACACGGCACCGCCCTGCTGGATCTGGTGTGGCAGATCAATCAGCTCGACGACGACAACGAGATGAGCGCATTGGCGTTCATCGGTCCGATGGGGGCCCACATCGCGGGCCTGCAGACCGCCTGCGCCAACCAGGGTGTGATCGTGAACCTGCGCAACGACAGGTAGCCGCCGGCAGCGGCGAAGCCGCCCACCCGACCCGGGTGGGCGGCTTCCTCCGCTCGGAACCGCCGGGAGCCGGCGCGGACCCGGCCGGTCTCACCAGCCCCGGGCGCGCCACTCGGCGAGGTGCGGGCGCTGCGCGCCGATGGTCGAATCCTTACCGTGCCCCGGGTAGAACCAGGTCTCGTCGGGCAGCCGGCCGAACAGCTTCTGCTCGACGTCGTCGATCAGGGACGCGAACCGCTGCGGATCCCGGTCGGTGTTGCCGACCCCACCCGGGAAGAGGGAGTCACCGGTGAACAGGTGCGGGATACCGTCCGGGTCGCGGTAGAGCAGCGCGACCGACCCCGGGGTGTGCCCGGCGATGTGGATGACCTCCAGCGGACAGTCACCGACGGTCACGGTGTCACCCTCGGTGAGGGTCTCGGACGGGATGGGCAGCCCCTCGGCGTCCGCGGCGTGCACCAGCGACCGTGCCCCGGTGGCGGCCACCACCTCCTCCAGCGCCACCCAGTGGTCCATGTGCTGGTGGGTGCTCACCACGGCGGTCAGACCCGCGTCGCCGACCAGCTCCAGCAGCCGGGGTGCCTCGTTGGCGGCGTCGATGAGCAGCTGTTCCCCGGTGGCCCGGCAGCGCAGCAGGTAGGCGTTGTTGTCCATCGGTCCGACGGAGACCTTGGTGATGGTCAACGCGGCGAGGTCGCGGACGTCGGGCGCACCACCGGTAGTGACGTCTCCGCTGTAGGCCATGTGGTCCTCTATCTCCAGGGCGGGGGAGTGGGCAGGGGCCCGTCGGGCGTGACGGTGAGCATAGCCCCGGATGATCGACCGACCAGCCAGGCGGCCAGCTCGGCGGCCGGGCCGGTGACCGTCGGTGCGGCCGTCCGGTCACCGACCACCAGCTCGTGCGTGCTCCCGTCGAAGCGCAGCACCATCGACGGTGCCGCCGCGTTCCCACCGAGGTCGGTCGTCACCTCGTGCAGCAGCCGGTGCGCGAACACCTCCGGCCAGTCCGCCGGCTGGTAGCCGGCGGCGAGATCCACATGGTGCACCTCCACCTCCCGCAGCCGGCTCCAGACCAGGGTGGCCGCCAGCCGGGGACCGCCGCTGGCCTGGACGGTGGCGGCCCAGGCCCGGGCCGGCATGGCGGCCACCGCCTCGGCGAACCGGTCGGCGCTGCGGCGCAGGTCGTCCAGGTGCGCCGCGGGTGGGCGGGCCGCGTCGGCGACGATGTCCGCCTCCCGGGCGGCCGGCGACGGGTACGCCGGGATGTGCTCGCCGGTCCGCGCGGAGGTGAGCAGGTTGACGTGGGCGTCGGCGTTGCGGGCCAGGTGGGCCAGGACGTGCCCCCGGGTCCAGCCGGGCAGCAGCGACTCCCCGGCCAGCGCGGCCTCGTCGAAGGTGGCCGCGGTACGCAGCAGGCGGTCGGTGGCGCTGTCCACCTCACCGATGAGCAGTAGCGGGTCAGCCGTCACGCTCCGACCCTAACCGTCCCGGACGGTGCCGCCAGGGAAATAGCTTTCCGTGTTCGGGCCGGCCACCTACCGTCTGCCCCGGATGCGTCGCCGCACGGACGGGGGTGGTGGGGTGCCGGTCGGGG
>NZ_WVUH01000021.1 GCF_017614955.1 Micromonospora echinofusca | reverse complement strand
CCCCACCACCCCGCCGCCCACCAGCGGTGGCTGCACCGCCACCTACAGCGAGGGGCAGAAGTGGAGTGACCGGTTCAACGGCAGCGTCACCGTGACCGGTACGAACAACTGGATCGTCACCGTCACCGTCACCCCGCCGCAGAAGATCATCGCAACCTGGAGCGGTACGCCCAGCTGGGACAGCAGCGGCAACGTGATGACCATGCGGCCGAACGGCAGCGGCAACACCTTCGGGTTCACCATCTCCCACGGCGGGAACTGGTCCTGGCCGGCGCTGACCTGCCGGGTCGGCTGACCGGGCAGCACTGCGCAGCCAGGGCGACCCGTCCCCGGCCGGCACGGCGGCGACCGATCCGGACGCCCACCGCGCCGGCCGGGGTGGCCGACACCGACGAGGATCTCCGATGCCATCCACCACCCCGACCCCGGCGACCGCCGGTCCCGTCCGGCCCCGTCCCGGGGTGAACGCCGGCATCGTCGACCGGGCCCGCAGCGGTGGCCGGGCGGCCAGCCTCACCTTCGACGACGGCCCGAACCCCGCCGACACGCTACGACTGCTCGACGTCCTCCGCCGGCACCGGGTCGCGGCGGTGTTCTGCCTGTGGGGTGAACACGTCGACGCCCACCCCGGCGTGGTCCGGCGGATCGTGGCCGACGGACACACCCTGTGCAACCACGGCATGCGCCACGACGACATGGGGGCCTGGCCGCCGGAGCGGATCGCGGCGGACCTGGCGGAGACCAACGAGGCCATCCGTCGGGCCGTGCCGCACGCCCGGGTCCGGTACTTCCGCGCCCCGTACGGCGCCTGGGGCCGGACCCCCGCCGTGGCCGCCGCGCTGGGCATGCAGCCGCTCGGCTGGCGGTTGTCCGTCGGTGACTGGGAACCACCCGGCACCGACGAACTCGTCCGCCGGCTGCTCGACGGCATCACGCCGGGTGCCGTGGTGCTGCTGCACGACGGTGGCGGGGACCGCAGCCAGACCGTCGAGGCGGTGGACCGGGTCGTACCCGTCCTGCGGGCCCAACGCTGGCGGTTCACCCTGCCCCGGAAGCACGCCTGAGCCGCCGGCGACTTGACCCGCATAATCACTCAACATATATTGAGTCAATGGAAGTTGAGCTTTCTCGGCGTGCGGAGCGGGCCCGGACCCACGCCGCCCTCGGCGACCCGGCACGCCTGGCGATCGTGGACACCCTCACCCTGGGTGACGCCTCCCCCGGGGAGATCGCCCAGGCCCTCGACCTGCCGACCAACCTGGTCGCCCACCACGTCCGGGTCCTCACCGACGCAGGCCTGGTGACCAGGGGGCGCTCCGAGGGCGACCGGCGCCGTACCTATCTGCGGCTGCGTCCGGAAACCCTCGCCGCCCTCGCCACCCCGCGCCTGACCGGGGTCGGTCGGGTGGTGTTCGTGTGCACCCACAACTCGGCCCGCTCCCAGCTGGCCGCCGCGCTGTGGAAACGCCGTACCGACAGCGCCGCCGCCTCGGCCGGCACGGAGCCGGCGCCCCGCGTGCACCCCCGGGCGCTCGCGGTCGCCCACCGTCACCACCTGGACCTCGACCCGACCGGCACCGCCCACGTCGACGAGGTCGTACGCGGGGACGACCTGGTCATCGCCGTGTGCGACAACGCCCACGAGGAACTGACCGGGCCGGTGCGTCCCCGCCTGCACTGGTCGGTTCCCGACCCGGTCCGGGTGGACACCGACGAGGCGTTCGAAGCCGCCTACGCCGACCTCGCCGACCGGGTCGACCGGCTCGCCCCCGCCGTCCTCTCCGGAGACAGCCGATGACCCCCACCGTTCCGGCGTCCCGCCGGCAACCCGACCTGGAGACAGAAAACTGATGACCGTCGCACTCCGGCGGCTGCTGGCCGAGTTCACCGGCACCGCCCTGCTGGTCACCGCCGTGGTCGGTTCCGGAATCATGGCCGCCACCCTCTCCCCCGACGATGTCGGCCTCCAGTTGCTGGAGAACTCGATCGCCACCGCGCTGGCCCTCGGCGCACTCATCCTGATCTTCGGCCCGGTCTCCGGTGCGCACTTCAATCCGGTCGTCTCCGCCGCCGACTGGTTCCTCGGCCGCCGTCGGGGCACCGGCCTCACCCTCCGGGAACTCGCCGGTTACGTGGTGGTCCAGGTGCTGGGCGCGATCGCCGGGTCGGTACTGGCGAACCTGATGTTCGACCTGGCCGCCGTCGACCTCTCCGGCCGGGAGCGCGCCGCCGGCCACCTGTGGCTCGGCGAGGTCGTCGCCACCAGCGGACTCGTCCTGCTGGTCTTCGCCCTCGCGCGGTCCGGTCGCGCCCCGGTCGCCCCGGCCGCCGTCGGGGCCTACATCGGCGCCGCGTACTGGTTCACCTCGTCGACCTCGTTCGCCAACCCCGCGGTCACCGTCGGCCGCGCCTTCACCGACACCTTCGCCGGCATCGCCCCCGCCTCGGTACCCGGGTTCGTGCTGGCCCAGCTCGTCGGTCTCGCCGTGGGGGTGGCCCTGCTCGCCGTGCTCTACCCCGACGCCGGTGCCGCCGCCGACCGGGTGACCGTGCCCACCGACCGGACCGACGACCGGTCCGCCTGACCCCCGCACCGCCAGGAGAGGCATCTGATGACCGACAAGCCGAGTGTCCTGTTCGTCTGCGTCCACAACGCCGGCCGCTCCCAGATGGCCGCCGGCTGGCTGCGTCACCTCGCCGGGGACACCGTCGAGGTCCGCTCCGCCGGTTCGGCCCCCGCCGGGGCCGTCAACCCGGCGGCCGTCGAGGCCATGGCCGAGGTCGGCGTCGACATCACCGACCAGACCCCGAAACTGCTGGAGTACGCGACCGCCGAGTCCTCCGACGTCATCGTCACCATGGGTTGCGGCGACGCCTGCCCGGTCTTTCCCGGCAAACGGTACGAGGACTGGAAACTGACCGATCCCGCCGGCAAGGGGGTCGAGGCGGTGCGCCCGATCCGGGACGAGATCCGCGCACGGGTCGAGAAGCTCCTCGCCGAGTTGCGGCCGAACGGCTGATCCCGCCCTTCCGGTCGGGGTGCTCAGGTGAATTCCCGCTTTCACCTGCACGGCCCGGCCATTTCGTGGCATTTCAGCGGCGGAAGCCGGGGCATTCGGCATCCACCCGCCACGCGACACATCTTGGCATCGCTGTCCGTCGATATCTAAACTGGGCGCCGATCGATGGAAGCCGAGATCCCCGACCATGTCGGAGCGACCATGCCCCGTTACCGGAAATGCGCCGCCCACCAGGCGACCCTTAATCACCCCTATTCCGGATGGAGGTACCCGGGCATCGAGGACGGGAGCCACTGACTCATCATTCGATGCGGTCATTGCACCCAAATCAGGCACCAGCCACTATGCCCAGACCGGGCGCCATCTACTACGCTCAGCCGGTCACCATCCACCGTTGCAAAGAGGAACCGCCCAGTTCGCCGGTCCACCGGCCGCCGCCCTGGGCAGGAGGGTTCGTTCGGGTGTTCAGTCGTATCGCCATCGTCAACCGTGGTGAGGCCGCGATGCGGCTCATCCACGCCGCTCGGGACCTGGCCGCAGAGACCGGGAATCCGATCGAGACCGTCGCGCTGCACACCGATGTCGACCGCACGGCCACCTTCGTCCGGGAGGCCGACATCGCCTACGATCTCGGTCCCGCGTCCGCGCGCCCGTACCTGGACCTGAAGGTGCTGGAACGGGCGCTGGTGGAGACCGGGGCCGACGCGGCGTGGGTCGGCTGGGGCTTCGTCGCCGAGGACCCGGCGTTCGCGGAGCTGTGCGCGCGGATCGGGGTCACCTTCGTCGGACCGAACCCGGACGCCATGCGCAAGCTCGGCGACAAGATCGGCGCGAAGCTGATCGCCGAGGAGGTCGGCGTACCGGTCGCACCGTGGAGCCGCGGCGCGGTGGAGACGCTGGAGGCCGCGGTGACGGCGGCGGCCGGGATCGGCTACCCGCTGATGCTGAAGGCGACCGCCGGCGGTGGTGGACGCGGCATCCGCGTCATCACGAACGAGGCCGAGCTGGTCGACGCCTACGAGCGCACCAGCCAGGAGGCCGCGCGGGCGTTCGGCAGCGGGGTGGTGTTCCTGGAGCGCCTGGTCACCGGCGCCCGGCACGTCGAGGTTCAGGTGATCGCCGACGGCCAGGGCACGGCATGGGCGCTCGGGGTCCGGGACTGCTCGGTGCAGCGCCGCAACCAGAAGGTCATCGAGGAGTCGGCCTCCCCGGTCCTCAGCCCCGAGCAGGCCGCCGAGCTGAAGGCGTCGGCCGAGCGGCTGGCCATCGCGGTCGGGTACCAGGGCGCGGCGACCGTCGAGTTCCTCTACCACCCCGGCGACCGGCTGTTCGCGTTCCTGGAGGTCAACACCCGCCTCCAGGTCGAGCACCCGATCACCGAGTCGACCACCGGGTTCGACCTGGTCAAGGCGCAGCTGCAGGTGGCCTCGGGCGGGCGTCTGGAAGGCACGCCGCCGGTGGAGCGCGGGCACGCCATCGAGGCCCGGCTCAACGCCGAGGACCCGGACCGCGACTTCGCGCCCTCCCCGGGCCGGATCACCCGGCTCGACCTGCCCGCCGGGCCGGGAATCCGGGTGGACACCGGCGTCAGCCAGGGTGACACCATCCCCGCCAACTTCGACTCGATGATCGCGAAGATCATCGCCTACGGCCGCGACCGGGACGAGGCGCTCGGCCGGCTGCGCCGGGCGATGGCCGAGACCACGGTGGTCATCGAGGGCGGCGCGACCAACAAGAGCTTCGTGCTCGACCTGCTCGACCAGCCCGAGGTGATCGACGCCAGCGCCGACACCGGCTGGATCGACCGGGTCCGCGGCGAGGGCCGGCTCGTCTCGCACCGGCACTCCGCCGTCGCGCTGGCCGCCGCCGCCATCGAGGCGTACGAGGAGGAGGAGCGCGCCGAGCGGCAGCGGCTGCTGTCCACCGCGTTCGGCGGGCGTCCCCAGGTGCAGCACGACAGCGGCCGGCCGCTCGACCTGAAGCTGCGGGGCGTCGGCTACCGGGTACGGGTGGCCCGGGTCGGCGCGCACCGGTTCCGGGTCGGCATCGAGGTGGGCGCCGACGTCCGCACCGCCGACGTCGAGCTCGACCGCTTCGACCGGCACACCGGGCAGGTCGTCGTCAACGGCACCCGGTACCGCCTGCTCACCGACACGCACGGGCCGATCCACCTGGTGGAGGTCGACGGTGTGACGCACCGGGTCAGCCGTGACGAGGGCGGCGTCGTCCGCTCCCCCGCGCCCGCGCTGGTCGTCGCCACGCCGCTGAAGGTCGGCGCCGAGGTCGAGGCGGGCGCCCCCGTGCTGGTGCTGGAGAGCATGAAGATGGAGACGGTGCTGCGGGCACCGTTCCGGGCCCGACTGAAGGAATGCGCCGTGTCCGTGGGCAGCCAGGTGGAGACCGGCGCGGCGCTGCTGCGGCTGGAGCCGCTCGCCGACGACACCGCCGAGGCCGAGGACACCTCGTCCGCCGGTGCCGTCGAGCTGGACCTGCCCGCCGCGCCGGAGACGGTCCCGGCCCGTACCCGCGCCAGGCGCGGTCAGGAGGACCTGCGCAGCCTGCTGCTGGGCTTCGACGTCGACCCGCACGACGAACGCCGGGTACTCGACGACTACCTCGCGGCACGCCGGGCGGCCACCGAGGACGGCCACCGGCCGCTGGCCGAGGAACTCGCCCTCGTCGAGGTCTTCGCCGACCTCGCCGAACTGAGCCGCAACCGGCCGGCGGGCGAGGACGGCAGCGGCCCCGGGCACGTGCCCAGCGCCCGTGAGTACTTCCACACCTACCTGCAGAGCCTCGACGTCGAACGGGCCGGGCTGCCGGAGTCGTTCCAGGCCAAGCTGGCCAAGGCGCTCGGGCACTACGGCGTCACCGACCTGGAGCGCACGCCCGACCTCGAAGCCGCGGTGTTCCGGATCTTCCTCGCCCAGCAGCGCGCCGCCGCCGACGCCCGGGTGATCGCCACCCTGCTGCGTGCCTGGCTGCGGGAGGCACCGCCGGACGAGACGCTGCGCGAGCCGGCCGGTCTGGCCCTGGAGCGGCTGGTGGCCGCGACCCAGGTCCGTTTCCCGGTGGTCTCCGACCTCGCGCACGGCGTGGTGTTCGCCTGGTTCGCCCAGCCGCTGCTGCGCCGGACCAGGGCCCGGGTCTACGCCGACGTGCGCCGGCACCTGCGCCACCTGGACACGCACCCGGACGCCCCGGACCGCGCCGAGCGGATCGCCGACATGGTCCGCAGCACCGAGCCGTTGGTACGCCTGCTCGGCCAGCGACTGGTCCGCGACCACCTGGACAACTCGATCATGCTGGAGGTGCTGACCCGGCGGTACTACGGCAACAAGGGCCTCACCGGTGTCCGTACCCGCGAGGTCGCGGGCTGCACGTTCGTGGTCGCCCAGCGGGCGGACTCCTGCGTGGTCTCCTCGGCGGTGAGCTTCGACGCGCTCGGCGGCGCGCTGCGCGGCCTCGCCGAGCTGGCGGGCGGCGAGGACGCCATCGACGCCGACATCTACCTCGCCTGGGAGCGGCAGCCGGCGGACTTCGACGCGATGGCGGCGGCGCTGCACGAGGTGATCAGCGCGCACCCGCTGCCGGCCCAGGTACGCCGGCTCACCGCCACCGTCGCGGGCCGCAGCGGCGCGGTGATGCACCACCACTTCACGTTCCGTCCGTCGACCACCGGGATGACCGAGGAACGGCTGATCCGTGGCCTGCACCCGTACATCGCGCAGCGGATGCAGCTGGAGCGGCTGCGCAAGTTCGACCTCACCCGGCTGCCGTCGTCGGACGAGGAGGTCTACCTCTTCCGCTGTGTGGCGCGGGAGAACCCGTCGGACGACCGGCTCGTCGCGTTCGCGCAGGTGCGTGACCTGACCGAGCTGCGCGAGCACGACGGCCGGCTGGTCGCCCTGCCGACCGCCGAGGACACCGTCGCCACCTGCCTCGACTCGATCCGTCGGGTGCAGTCGCAGCGGCCGTCGAAGACCCGGTTCAACACCAACCGGATCGTGATCTACGTCTGGCCGCCGAGCGACATCACCCGCGCGGAGCTGGAGACGATCGCGGGACGGGTCCTGCCGACGACCGCCGGCGCCGGGCTGGAGGAGATCCTGTTCATCGCCCGGCAGCGGGACCGGTCGACCGGCGAGCTGACCAAGATCGCCGTACGCGTCTCCTTCGACGCCACCGGCGGTACCGAGCTGACCGTCGGGGAGCCGTCGGACGAGCCGATCGAGCCGCTCGACGACTACCGGCAGAAGGTGCTGCGGGCGAGCAGCCGCAACACCGTGTACCCGTACGAGCTGACCGGCCTGCTCGGCACCTTCGTCGAGCACGACCTCGACGACGACCACGCGCTGGTGCCGGTCGACCGGCCCCGGGGCCGCAACAAGGCGGCGATCGTCGCGGGTGTGGTCAGCACGCCGACCCGGCGGCACCCGCAGGGCGTCACCCGGGTCGTGCTGCTGGGCGACCCGACGAAGTCGCTCGGCGCGCTGTCGGAGCCGGAGTGCCGGCGGGTCATCGCCGCGCTGGACCTCGCCGAGCGGATGCGGGTACCGGTGGAGTGGTACGCGCTCTCCTCCGGGGCCCGGATCTCGATGGCGTCGGGTACGGAGAACATGGACTGGGTGGCCGCCGCGCTCAAGCGGATCGTCGAGTTCACCCAGGACGGCGGCGAGATCAACATCGTGGTCGCGGGCATCAACGTGGGTGCGCAGCCGTACTGGAACGCCGAGGCGACCATGCTCATGCACACCAGGGGCATCCTGGTAATGACGCCGGACTCGGCGATGGTGCTGACCGGCAAGCAGTCGCTGGACTTCTCCGGTGGCGTGTCGGCCGAGGACAACTTCGGCATCGGCGGCTACGACCGGGTGATGGGTCCGAACGGGCAGGCGCAGTACTGGGCGCCGAACCTGACCGCCGCGCGGGACGTGCTGATGTCGTACTACGACCACACGTACGTCGCCCCCGGCGAGGAGGCACCCCGGCGGGCCGGCACGACCGACCCGGTCGACCGGGACGTCACCACCTTCCCGCACGTGGTGGCCGGCAGCGACTTCACCACCGTCGGCGAGATCTTCTCCGCCGAGGCCAACCCGGACCGCAAGAAGCCGTTCGACATCCGGACCGTGATGCGGGCCCTGTCCGACCAGGACCACCCGGTGCTGGAACGCTGGGCCGGCATGGCGGACGCGGAGACCGCGGTGGTGCAGGACGCGCACCTCGGCGGCATCCCGGTCTGCCTGCTCGGCATCGAGTCGCGGTCGGTACCGCGACGCGGCTTCCCGCCCACCGACGGTCCGGACACCTACACCGCGGGCACCCTGTTCCCCAGGTCGTCGAAGAAGGCCGCACGGGCGATCAACGCGGCCAGCGGCAACCGGCCGCTGGTGGTACTGGCGAACCTGTCGGGCTTCGACGGCTCGCCGGAGTCGATGCGGAAGCTGCAACTGGAGTACGGCGCCGAGATCGGTCGGGCGATCGTGAACTTCCGGGGGCCCATCGTGTTCTGCGTGATCTCGCGGTACCACGGTGGGGCGTTCGTGGTGTTCTCGAAGGCCCTGAACCCGAACATGACCGTGCTCGCGCTGGAGGGTTCGTTCGCCTCGGTGCTCGGCGGCGCGCCCGCCGCCGCGGTGGTCTTCTCCGGTGACGTCAACGCCCGCACCGGGGCCGACCCCCGGGTACGGGAGCTGGAGGCCCGCGTCGCGGCGGCCTCCGGCGCCGACCGGGCGGCGTTGACCGCCGAGCTGGACGAGCTGCGCACGTCGGTCCGCGCGGAGAAGCTCAGCGAGGTGGCCACCGAGTTCGACCGGGTGCACAACATCCAGCGTGCGGTCGAGGTCGGTTCGGTCGACGCGGTCATCCGCGCCGCCGAGCTGCGTCCGCGCATCATCGAGGCCATCGAGTCCCGACTGCGCTGACCCCGGGTCGTCCGAGGTCCGTCGGACCGGGTTCTCCCGGTCCGACGGACCGCCCCCGGGTAGCACACGTTCATCCACCCGGATCGCGCCACCCGGACGGCGCCGCCGGGCCAGGTTGATCATTAGCATGGCGCCGTGCGGAACCTGCCCGGATCCGGCGACGGCCGGTCACTGCTCGACGTTCTCCTCGACGCCGCCGAGGTGACGCCGGAGCAGGTCGTCGTGCACGTGCGGGAGGACGGCAGCGAACGCACGGTCACCCACCGTGAGCTGCGGGACGAGTCGCTGCGGGTGGCCGGCGGGTTCCGGGCCGCCGGGGTGGCCCCGGGTACGCCGGTCCTGCTGCTCGCCGACGCCGGGGACGACTTCCAGCCGCTGTTCTGGGGGGCACTCGCCGCCGGGCTGGTGCCGGTCCCGCTGCCATCCGAGCCGGCCCGGGTACGGGCGGTACGCGACCTGCTCACCGGGTCGGTGGTGGCGACCGACGACGCCACCTCCGGGGTGGCCGACGGGTTGCCCGGTCCGGTCCTGCGGCTGTCCGTGCTGCGTACCGGCCGGCCACCGGCCCGCCTGCCCGGGGCGCGGCCGGACGACGTGGCGTTCCTCCAGTTCTCCTCCGGCAGCACCGGGGCACCCCGGGGTGTGGAGCTGACCCACGCCAACGTGCGGGCCAATCTGGAGCAGGCCCGGCTGGCCAGCGGCGCACGACCGGACGACGTGCTGGTCACCTGGATGCCGTACTTCCACGACATGGGGTTGATCGGCACCCACCTGACGCCCCTCGCGGTGGGGATGAAGCAGGTACGGATCCCCCCGCTGGCGTTCGCCAAGCGGCCCGCGCTGTGGTTCACCACCGCCCACCGGCACCGGGCGACCCTGCTGTCGGCGGCGAACTTCGCGCTGGCGCTGGCGGTCCGGCGGGTACCGGCGGACACCCTCACCGCCCTGGACCTGAGTAGTGTCCGGTTCGTCGCGGTGGGCGCGGAACCCGTCTCGGCGGCGGTGTGGCGGGCCTTCCTGGCCCACACCCGCCCGGCCGGTCTCGACCCGGCCGCGCCGCAGCCGGTGTACGGCCTGGCGGAGGCGACCCTCGCGGTGACGTTCCCGCCGGCCGGGGAGGTGGCGGTCCCGCTGGTGCTGGACCGGGCCGCGTTGAGCCGGGGTCGGGCGGTACCGACCGAACCGGGACCGCACGCGGTGGAACTGATGGACCTGGGCCACCCGGTGGCCGGCTGTGCGCTGCGGATCGTCGACGACCGGGGGCGGCCGGTGGGCGAGGACCGGGTGGGGCTGATCGAGGTACGCGGACCGAACGTGGCCCGTGGGTACCACGGGGCGCCGCAGGCCAGCCGGGAGACCTTCGTGGACGGTTGGCTGCGTACCGGCGACCTGGGTTTCCTGCGCGGTGGGCGGCTCTGTGTCACCGGCCGGGCCAAGGACGTGGTCTTCGTCAACGGCCGGACCTTCCACGCCCCCGACCTGGAGGGGGTGGTCGCCGCCACGCCGGGCCTGCCGGCCGGTCCGGCGGTGGTGGTCGGCTGCACCGACCCGGACGGCGGTGGCGAACGGATCGTGGTGTTCGTGTCGTGGGCCCGACCCGGTGCCGACGCGGCCGGGGTGCTCGACGTGGTGCGGGCCCGGGTGGCGGAGGCGTCCGGGCACGACGGGGTGCGGGTGCTGCCGTTGCCACCGGGGGCGTTCGCCCGGACCACCAGCGGCAAGCTGCGACGGCGCCGGATGCGGGACCGGTACCTGGCCGGTGACTTCGCCGACCGGGAACGGCGCTGGTGTCCACCGGGCGGGCCGGGCCGGCCCACCGCCGCCGTGTCCCGGATGCCCCGCAACGAGGTCGAACGACTGGTCCGGCAGGTGTGGGCCCGGGTGCTGGACCGGCCGGCCGACACGATCGACGCGCACGACCGGTTCCTGGCCATCGGCGGTTCGTCGCTGCGGGCGATGGAGGTGCTGGCCGGCCTGGAGGACGCCCTCGGTACCCCGCTCGACCCGGCGGACCTGCGGGACTGCCCGACGGTGGCGGCGTTGACCGACCGGCTGCTCGCCCGCGCGGCCACGCCACCGGCGGCTGTCGGCACGCCACCGGTCGCAGTCGGCACGGCACCCGTGCCCGGGTCCGCCGCTGCCGGACCGGTACCCGCCACCGGGCCGGCGGGCCCCATGGCGGTGATCGGGATGGCCTGCCGGTTCCCCGGCGCGGACAGCCCCGAGCAGTTCTGGCAGCGGCTGGTCGAGGGCGGGGACGCGGTCGGCCCGCTCCCCGCCCACCGGCGGGTCACCCCGGCGGACACCACCCGCTGGGGTGGCCACCTGGACGACCCGATGCTCTTCGACGCCGGGTTCTTCGGGTTCACGGAGGAGGAGGCCCGGTACACGGACCCGCAGGCCCGGCTGTTCCTGGAGATCGGGTACGAGGCGCTGGAACGCGCCGGGTACGCCGGTCCGCGCCGGCAGGGGCGCCGGGTCGGCGTCTTCGCCGCCGTCGGCGAGAGCGGCTATCCCGAACTGCTGGCCGACAGTGGGCCGGTGACCTCGGCGGCGGCGCTGGTCGGGAACCTGCGCAACCTGGTGGCGGCCCGGCTGGCGCACCTGCTGGACCTGACCGGGCCGGCGGTGGCGGTGGACACCGCCTGCTCGTCGGCGCTCGTCGCACTGCACCTCGCCGTGCGCAGCCTGGCCGGCGGCGAGTGCGACATCGCGGTGGTGGGCGGGGTCAACGTGAACCTCACCCCGACGGCGTACCGGCTGCTCGGCGCCGCCGAGGCGCTCTCCCCCACCGGACGCTGCCGGGCCTTCGACGCGGACGCCGACGGTTTCGTCCCCGGTGAGGGGGGCGCCGCCCTCGTGCTGTGCCGGCCCGGTGACGCCGACGCCGCCGGGGACCGGGTACTCGCCCTGGTCGCCGGGACGGCGGTCGGCAACGACGGCCGGTCCCTGAGCCTGCTCGCCCCGAACCCGCACCGGCAGGGCGAGGTGATCGAGCGGGCGTACCGGGAGGCGGGGATCGACCCGGACCGGGTCAGCTACGTGGAGGCGCACGGCACCGGTACCGCGCTCGGTGATCCGGTGGAGGTGCGCTCCCTGGCGCACGCGTTCGGGCCCCGGGCCGACGGGACGCCGCGCTGGCTCGGGTCGGTCAAGACCAACCTGGGTCACCTGCTCAACGCCGCCGGGATGCCGTCGCTGGTGAAGGTGGTGCTCGCGCTGCACCACCGGCGGTTGCCGGCGTCCCTGCACCACGTGCGACCGCCCACCCGGTTCGATCTCGGCGCGGCGGGTTTCGCGGTGGTCACCGGTACCCGGGAGTGGACCGGCCCCGCGCCGCTGACCGCCGGGGTGAACGCGTTCGGGTTCGGCGGTACGAACGCGCACGCCATCCTGCGCGAGGCGCCGCCCGTCCCGCCCGTACCCGCACCGTCGGGCGGGGAAGCCGGCGCCCACCTGGTGACGCTCTCCGCGCACACCCCGACCGCGCTGCGCCGGGCCGCCCGCGACCTCGCCGGATACCTGCGTACCCACCCGCACCTCGATCCGGCCGAGGTGTGCGCCAGTGCGGGTACGGCCCGCGACGACGGCCCGTACCGGCTGGCGGTGGTCGCCACCACCACCGGTGAGCTGGCCGACCGGCTGGACGCCGCAGCTGACGGCCCACTGGACGCCGCAGCCGACCAACCGGACGGAAGCACGGCCGGGCCGGTCACCCGCCGGCCCCGTACCGTGTTCCTCTTCCCGGGAGCGGACGCACCGGTGCCCCCGGCCGGGGTCGTGCGGGAGCTGCACGACCGGCTGCCGGTGTTCCGGGCGGCCCTCGTCGGGGCCGGCGCCGCCGGTCCGGTGGCCGGGCGTCCGCTGCTGTCCTGGTGTCTGGACGGGTCGGGGCCGGCACCGGATGGCGGCGACGGCCCGGCGGAGCCGGTGGACCCGGACCGGACCCGGGACGCCCGGACGGTCGCGGCGGCGGTGCACGTCGCGGTGGGGTTCGCGGTGGCCCGGCAGCTCACCGCCTGGGGGATGCCCGCCGACGCGGTACTGGGGGACGGGACGGGCGAGTTCGCCGCAGCCGCCGCCGCCGGGACACTCGACGTCGCCGAGGCGGTCCGGCGCGCGGTCGCCGCCGCTGCCGGGGTACCGGCGCCGACCGCGCCCGCCGGACGGAACGGGACGACCGGGCCGGCGGACACCCCGACCCTGCCGGCGGCGCTGCGCCGGTTGCGGGACGACGGGTACGACACCTTCGTCGAACTCGGCCCGGCCGGTCCGCTCGGCGCGACGGCGACCCGGGCGGCGGACGGCGGCGGTCCGGTCCACGTGCTGGCCGTGCTGGACCGGTCCCCGGACCCGGCCGGGTTGACCGGGGTCGGTGACCTGTTGGCGGCGGTGGGGCGGCTCTGGGCGCGGGGCGGCCCGCTGGACCGGTCGACGCTGTACGCCGGACGTCGGCGGGTCGCCGTGCCGACCTACCCGTTCGAACGGCGGGCGTACCGGCCACCGGGGTCGGCCGGTCCGGTGGGGACCGGGGCGGACGGTGACGGGGCACTCCTGCACCGGGTCGGCTGGCGGGAGACACCCCCGCCGACGGGTCCGCTGCCCGGACGGGTCCGGCTGTGCGGTCCGGGGGCGGCCGGGAGTCCGCTCGGGGACCGGCTCGCCGCTGACCTGGCGGCGCGGGGCGTGACGGTCGACCGCGCCGGTCCGGTCGGCGGTACGTCCCCGGACGGCCGGGGCGTGGTCGTGTTCCTCGCCGGCACCCCGGTCGACCCACCGGACGTGGACACGCTCGACACCGTCGTGTCCGGCCTGGTGCACGCCTTCCACGCGATGCTGGACGATCTTCCCGCCGGGCGCGGGTCCGGCACCCTGCCCGCCGGGCGGGACGGTGGGCCGGGACGGCTGCTGGTGGTCACCGAGGACGTGCAGGTCACCGGTGCGGCGGCCGAACGGCCCCGCCCGGCGCAGGGGGTCCTGGCCGGGCTGGCCGCCGCCCTCGCCGACGAGCGGCCCGACCTGCTGGTACGGGCGATGGATTCGTCCAGTGTGGACGATCTGACGGCGCGGGTGGCGGCTGTCCGCCGGGAGCTGTCCGGGCTCACCGGCGCGGCCCCGGCGACCGGGCGCACCGGGGAGGACGGGGCGGTCCCGGCCACCGGGGTGGCCTGGCGGGGCGGACGCCGCCTGGTCCGGGTGCTCACCGGGGTGGCGGCGGCACCGCAGCCGGCGCCGGTCGATCCGTCGGCACCGGCTGTTACCGGCGACGGCCCCGGCGACGGTGGCGGTGGCGTGCACGTGATCCTCGGCGGGACCGGCGGGGTCGGCGCCGCGCTGGCCCGTACCCTGGCCCGCCGGGGCCGCCCGACCCTGCTGCTGGCCGGCCGTTCCGCGCAGGCCCCCACCGCGCTGCTGGCCGAACTGACCGCCGCCGGGGCCACCGTGACGTACCACCGGTGCGACGTGACCGTCCCGACGGACCTCGACGCGCTGCTCACCGGCCCGCGCCGGCTGGACACCGTGTTCCACGCCGCCGGGACACTACGGGTGGGCACCCTACGGGCGAAGTCCCCCGCCGACGTCCTCGCCGTGCTGGCACCGAAGGTGCGCGGGAGCTACCTGCTCGCCGAGGCGCTGCGCCGGCACGGCCACCACGGTACCGCCGTGGTGGGTTTCTCCTCGGTCAGCGCCGTGCTGCCCGGCAGGGCCACGGCGATCGGGGACTACGCGGCCGGCAACGCCTTCCTCGACGCGTTCGCCGCCGCGCAGCGGGCCGCCGGCCGCCCGTTCCAGGCGGTCGGGTTCGCCGCGATCACCGGTACCGGCATGGCGGCCCGGGCCGGTGGGCCCGCCGGTACCGTCGGTGACGGGGCGCTGGACGTCGACGGGGCGCTGCGCGGCCTGGCCCTGGCCCGGCAGGTCGACGCGGCCCACCTGGTCGTCGCGGACCTGCGGCCCCGGCCGTCGGAGGGCACCGGGGCGGCGACCACCGACCGGTCCCCGGCGGCCGGTCCGTCGGCCGTCCACGCCCGACCGGGCGGCACCGGCGCGCCGCCGGCGGAACTCGCGGAACTGGCCGAACTGCTGCGCCGGCTGGTCGCCGAACCACTGCACCGCCGGCCGGAGGAGATCGCCGACGATGTCTCGTTCCTCGCCCTCGGACTGGACTCCCTCGCCGCCGTGGACCTGGTGAAGCGGCTGGAGGACGAACTCGGCCGGGAACTGCCGGTCACCCTCTTCTTCGAGTACACCACCGTCGCCGACCTGGCCGGACACCTCGCGGCCACCGCCGGCGCGGCGGCCCCGGCGCCCACCGCGACGCCCACGGCCGCCGGGCCGGGGCCGTCGACGGTACCGGGCGACGCCGGCTTCCCGTCGACCGCACCGGGCGACGCCGGCTTCCCGTCGGCCGCACCCGCCGACGCCGGATTCCCGCTGACCCCGGTGCAGCGGGCGTTCCACGTCAACGAGCAGCTCCACCCGACCGTGGCGAGCTACGCCTTCGTCCGGCACACGATCACCGGCCCGCTCGACACCGACCTGCTCGGCCGGGCCCTGGCCCGGTTGGAGACCCGCCACGCGATGCTGCGCGTCCGGTTCACCGCCGGCGCCACGGCCACCGCGCCGCGACAGGTGGTCCTCCCCCCGACCGTCCCCGCGCCCGACCGGCCGTGCTGGTACCGGGAGGAGCCGCTGACCGGTACCCTCGCCGCGCGGGAGGAGCAGCTCTGCAACACCCCGGTCGACCTCACCCGTGATCCGCCGCTACGGGCGGTCCTGGTGCGGGAGGGACCCGGGCGGGCCCACCTGGTGCTCGTCCTGCACCACGCCGCCGGGGACGGGTTCAGCCTCAACCTGGTCAGCGAGGAACTGTGGGCCGGGTACACCGCCCTGGCCCGGGGGCGGACGCCGGAACCGGCGCCGCCGGTCGCCGACTTCGCCGGGTACGTCGCCGGAACCGGCGCCCCGACCGGGCAGGACCTGACGTACTGGCGGGACACCCTCGGCGGTGCCGGGTGGACGCTCCGGCTGCCGTTCGACGGTGACCCCGACGCCGCGCCCGCTCCCCCGTACAGCACCCACTCCGCGCACCTGGAGCCGGAGCTGGTGGCGGCGCTGCGCGCCCGGGCCGCGCGGGCCGGCGTCTCGCTGTTCCATCTGCTCCTCGCCGGGTACGTGCGGTGCCTGGCCCGGTGGAGCGGGCAACGGCAGGTACCGGTGAACGTGGCCCGCGCCGGCCGCGAGGCGCGGCTGCCCGGCATCGACCGGATCGTCGGGCCCTTCGCCGACACCCTGCCGCTGCTGGCCGACGTGGACCCGGACGAGCCGGTGGAACGGCTCGCCGACCGGCTCCGGATCGCCTGGACGGCCGCGCAGCGGCACGGCTCGGTGTCCGGGTTGGACCTGGCCCGGCTGCTCGGCCCGACCGGTGGTGGCCCCCGCACGGCGAGCCCGGCCGGGTTCAGTTTCGCCCGCTTCCCGGTCCGGCACGATCCGGACTGCCCG
Organism: Micromonospora echinofusca; assembly: GCF_017614955.1. GTDB lineage: Bacteria > Actinomycetota > Actinomycetes > Mycobacteriales > Micromonosporaceae > Micromonospora > Micromonospora echinofusca_A. The sequence goes on along the minus strand of NZ_WVUH01000021.1, from coordinate 18,976 downwards.
GTCACCGTCGCCGCGACGGCTGCCGGTACCGCGTCGGCCGCCACCCGGCTCAGCCTGCTCTGCTGGGAGTCCGGCCCGACGCTGCGCTTCTCCTGGAACTTCCCGGTCCGGCTCTTCGACCGGGCGACCGTGGCCCGGCTCGCCGCCGAGCACCGGCGGGAACTGGTCGACCTGGCCCGCCCGGCACCGGACGGTGACCCCGGTCCGGTCGACCCGACGCCCGGGTCGCCCGCCGTCGGGGCCGGGACCGGTCCGGCCGGGGACGACGACGTGAGCGCCCGGATCCGGGCGGTCTGCCGGCGTACCCCGGAGGCGGTGGCCGTGCACGACGGCACGGCGGCACTGACCTACCGCGCCCTCGACCGGGCCGCCGACCGGGTGGCCGCGCTGCTCGCCACGTACGGGGCGGGTCCGGGCGGGATGGTGGGGCTGCTCACCGCCCCGGGACCCGGCACGGTCGTCGGGGTCGTCGGCATCCTGCGGGCCGGCGCGGCGTGGGTACCGCTGGACGCGGCGCATCCCCCGGCCCGGCTCCGCGACCAGCTCACCCGGACCGGGGCCGGGCTGGTGCTGCACGACGACGACTGCGCTGCCGTGGCCGGACAGCTCGGTGCCGACGCCCGGCTGGTCCGGCTCGGCCCGGTCCGGTCCGCCCACCCGGACGAACCGGCCGTCCGGTCCGGTCCGGTCGGCCGTACGCCGGCCCCGCAGGACCCGGCGTACGTGATCTTCACGTCGGGGTCGACGGGCCGGCCGAAGGGCGTACCCGTCACCCACCGGTCGATGCTCAACTACCTCGACTGGGCGATCGGCGCCTTCGGGTACCGGCCCGGGGACCGGCTCGCGCAGACCGCCTCGATCTGCTTCGACGCCTCGGTACGGCAACTGCTGGCGCCGCTGCTGGTCGGGGCCACCGTGGTCACCTTCACCCGGGACCTGCTGCGGGACCCGGCGGCCCTGCTGACCCGGCTAGAACGGGACCGGGTCACCGTGTGGAGTTCGGTGCCGACCCTGTGGGAGCGGATCCTGCGGGCCGCCGAGGAACGGGCCACGCGGGACGGCGTACCCCCGGACCTGACCTCGCTGCGCTGGGTGCACGTCGGCGGGGAGGAACTGTCCCCGGTGCCGGTACGGCGCTGGTACGACCTGTTCGGCAGCGGGTGCCGGATCACCAACCTGTACGGGCCGACCGAGGCGACCATCAACGCCACCTGGCACCTGATCGACCGGCGACCGGACGACGGGGTACGCCGGTTGCCGATCGGCCGGCCGGTGGGCGGGGCGGTGGTGCGGGTCGTCGACGACGAGGGACGCGACTGTCCCCCCGGCGTGGCCGGGGAGCTGTACCTGGGTGGGGTCGGCCTGACCGCCGGCTATCTCGGCGAGCCGGAGCTGACCGACGCCGCGTTCGTGCTCCGGGACGGGGAACGGTTCTACCGCAGCGGTGACCGGGGGCGGGTCACGCCGGACGGCGAACTGGAGTTCCTGGGCCGGCTGGACGACCAGGTGAAGATCCACGGTCACCGGGTGGAACCCGGCGAGATCGAGGCGGTGCTGCGCCGGTACCCCGCGGTGGCGGCGGCCGTGGTGCTGCACCGGGCCGATCCGCACCCACGGCTGCACGCCTTCGTCTGTCCCGTCCCGGGAGCCGCCCCGACGGTGGCCGAGCTGCGTACCCACCTCCGGGCCAGCCTGCCGGAGCACCTGGTCCCGGCCCGGATCCACCTGGTGGCGAGCCTGCCGCTGACCACCGTCGGCAAGGTCGACCGGGACCGGTTGCTGGCCCTGACCGGGCGTGGGCTGGCGGCCGAGGGCAGCGACTCCCCTGTCCGCACCGCCACCGCCACCGATAACGGCACCTGCACCGGCACGGTGGAGCGGTTGGCCGGGATCTGGCGCGACCTGCTCGACCTGCCGGCGGTCGGACCGGACGACGACTTCTTCGCCCTCGGCGGCGACTCCATCCTGGTCCTGGAGGTGTTCGCCCGGTTGCGGGAGAGCTTCCCCGCCGCACCCGGCCCGACCCTGATCTACCGGCACCGGACCCTCGCCGGGCTGGCCGCCGCACTCGACGCGGCGGCCCGGGACGAAGCCGCCCCGGCGGCCCGAGACGACGCACCCGGGGCAGCGGCCGACGCCGTGCCCGGCCCCGTCCCGGATCCTTCGGGTCCGTTCCCGGTGACCGCTACCCAGCGCGGTTTCCTACTCGCCGACGCGGTCTCCCCCGGTGCCGGCACCGCCTGGCTGGCCCGGTTGCGGTTGCACGGTCCGGTCCGGCGTGACGTGTTCCAGCGCGCCGTGGACGTCCTCGTCGCACGGCACCAGATGCTCCGGGTGGTCTTCCCCGCCGGGGCCCGGCCGCCGGTGCAGCAGGAACTGCCGGCGTCGATGCGGCTGCCGGTCGGGTACGAGGTGCTCTCCTCTCCCGCCGAGCTGGCCGCCCGGGTCGCCGAGGAGCGCAGCCGGCGGTTCGAGCCGTGGGCCTGGCCCCTGCTGCGGGTACGCCTGCTGGCGCTGGCACCGGACGAGCACGTCCTGCTGGTGCACGCCCACCACCTGATCGGCGACGGGTACAGCGTCGCCCTGCTGGGCCGTGAACTGCTGGCGGTCTACCACCGGTTGGCCGGCGGCGGGTCCGACGGGCTGCCCGCGCTGCCGACGAACTTCCGGGACTACGTGGAGCTGGTGAACCGGCGGGCAGCCGCCGCGCCGGATCCGGCCGTCCGTGCCTGGTGGGCGGAGCGGTTCGACCGGCCGTACCGGCCGCCGGTACTGCGCGCGGACCCCCGGTCCGGGTGGACCGCCGGGGCCCCGGGTGCCGACCGGTCCGCACCGGCCCCGTCGGCGCCGGTGTGCGGGGTCACCCTCGACGCCCCGGTCGTCACCGGCCTGCGCCGGCTCGCCGCCGGTGCGGCGACCACCGTGGCGGCCACGGTGCTGACCGGGTACCACCGGGCGCTGGCCCGGTTCACCGGCCAGGACGACCTGGTCGTCGGGCTGGCCGTCACCGGACGGGACCACCCGTTGCCCGATCTGCACCGGGTCTTCGGCCCTTGCGCGGCGATGCTGCCGCTCCGGCTGCACGGTACGGCCGCGTTCCCCGACCAGTTGGCCCACGTCGCGGCCGAGCTCGCCGGGGCCCGGCAGCACGACCATCCACCGTCGGTCGCGGCGGCGGTGACCGGGGTCGGCCGGGACGGCGCCCCGGCCGGCGCGCAGTTCTTCTTCAGCTTCCTGGATTTCGACGCGCTCGGCTCGCCGGCCGCACCGCCGGCCGCCGACCCGCCCGGGCCGGACACCCTGACGCTGAGCTGGGCGGACGACGACACCGACCTGGCGCCACCACCGATCGGCACCGACCTGTTCCTGACCGCCCGGCCGGTGGCGGGCGGGCTGCGGATCACCATCCGTGGCGCCACCGGGGCGGTGCACCCCGCCGACCTGGGCCGCCTCGCGGACCGGCTACGGGACGACCTCACCACCGCAGCGACGGCGACCGCCCGGCCGCGCCCGACCCGGGGTGCCGGCCCCGACGGGTCGGCGGACACCACCGCGACCCCGGTGGCGGCAGGGGCAGCGGCCCCGGTAGCAGCGCAGGGTGAGCCGGCCGGCGTCCCTGATGTTCGGCACGCGACACCGTTGACCGCCGCCATCGTCGGTTACCTGCCGCCGCCGGCACAGCTCGCCGCGATCGCCGGCCTGCCGGCCGCGAGCCTGCCCCGGGAACACCTGCGTGAGCTGCTCTTCCCCGACGGCCGGGCCCGGCTCCTGGAGGAACTGACCACCCCGCTCGGCACCTCGGGATTCGTCTGCCTCCCGCGCTTCTCCGACGAACTGGTCGGGGCCCGGGAGACCCTCGCCGCCGAGACGGCCGGTGCGGTGGACCTGGCCGCCGGCCTCGGCGCGCGGTGCGTGTCGCTCGCCGGAATGATCCCCGCGCACACCGGTTACGGCACCGGCGTACTGCGGCACACCCGTACCGGCGTGGCGGTGACCACGGGACACGCGGTCACCGTCGTCTCCGTGGTGCTGACGACGGAGGCGGCGCTGGCCGCGACCGGACAGACCCTGGCCGGACGGACCCTCGCCGTGGTCGGCCTCGGCTCGATCGGCTCCTCCTCGTTGGCGCTGCTGCTCGCCCGCACCCCCCGACCACCGGCCCGGCTCGTCCTCTGCGACATTCCCGCCGCCGCACCCCGGCTGACCACCCACGCCGCCCGGCTGCGGGCCGACGGGTTCACCGGCACCGTCGAGGTGTGCCGGTCCACGCCGGGGGTCCCCGACGAGGTGTACACCGCAGACGTGATCATCGGTGCGACGAGTGCGGCGGGCCAGCCGATCGACGTCGACCGGCTCCGTCCGGGCACCGTCGTCGTCGACGACTCGTTCCCGCACGCCCTGGACCCGGTACGCGCGGCGGCCCGGATGCACCGCGACGGTGACGTCCTCGTCGTCGGCGGAGGCCTGCTGCACCTGGGACGGACCGGGCGTACCGTGCCGGCCGACCTGCCGCCGGTCGCGGTGGCCGGGCACGCGGCGGGTGCCGGCCTGCCCGGCACGATCGCGTCCTGCCAGCTCGAGTCCCTGCTGCGGGCGGCCACGCCCCACCTGCCACTGGTGCACGGTCCGGTGGACCTGGCCACGGCGACCGGGTACGCGCAGGCGCTGACCGGAGCCGGGATCACCGCCGCGCCACTGCACCTGCTGCGCCAGCCCGTCGCACCGGACCCGGCACGCTGGCCGGTACCCGGTGCCGGCGTCCCGCGCTGACCCGGTGTGTCCGTCGGCCGTCCGCCGCGGCCGGCCCACCGGGCGCCGCCGCCCTGGGCACCTGACACGCCTCCGACCAGTGGGAATGGGTCTTTCCGCCACTGCCCGCCGCCGCCGTCGGGCGGCATAGTAGTCCCCGGCAGGGCCGCGACAACGGGTGGGAACAGGTGACGCATGCTGCACGGGCTGGGTATCGACGAACAGGACGAGGCCGTCTACGTCGAGTTGCTGCGGCGGCGCCGGGCGACCGTCGTCGACGTGGCGGAGTCGCTCGGACTGCCGGCGGCGGAGACGGCGACGGTGATGGCACGGCTGGTCACGCTCGGCCTGGTGACCCGCGACGACGACGAACTGTACGTGGTGGTACCGCCGGATGTCGGGCTCGGCACCCTGATCGTGCAACGGCAGGCCGCGCTGCAACAGGTCCAGGGCCGGCTGGCCCAACTGGTGGAGGTGTACCGGACGGGAGCGGCGGCGGCGGTGGGTGAGGTGGAGGCGCTCACCACGCCGGAGCAGCTCGCCACCTGGATCGACAACATGGAGCGGGGTGCCAAGCAGGAGGTGCTGGCGTTCTTCCGGCCGCCGTACGTGCTCGACGGCGACCTCGACGTCTCCACGGACGCACCGAGGTACCGGTACGTGTACGAACGGGCCGCCCTCGACGACCCACGGACACCCGACGAGATCGGCAGGTTCCTCAAGAGCGGGTACGAGATCAGGATCGCCCCCGAACTGCCCAGCAAGATGATCATCGTGGACCGGGCGGCGGTGCTGCTGCCGATGCTGCCCGACCAGACCAGCGTGCGGCCCGGGTTCCTGCTGGTCCGGGGACAGGCGCTGGTACACCTGCTGGTGGCGCTCTTCGAACGGGTCTGGCAGGCCGCCACGCCGCTGCGGCTCACCGCCACCGGGGTGACCGAGGGGGTGCCGGCCTGGGACGACGTGGACGTCGCCCTGCTGACGTACCTGCTCTCCGGCATGCCGGACAAGACGGTGGCCAGCCGCCTCGGCACCAGCGAACGCACCGTGCAGCGTCGGATCCAACGGCTGATGAAACTGGCCGGGACCGACAGTCGGATGCAACTGGCCTGGTACGCGGCCCGGTCCGGGCTGATCCCGTCCTGACGCTCCCCGTCACGGTCCGCGACGGCTGGCTGATCCCGACCGCCTGGTCCGGGACAGCGGATCGCCCCCGCCCGCGGTGCGGACGGGGGCGATCCCGGGTGCCGGCGGAGGTTATCCGCGCAGCTGGTAGGCGCGGGTCACGGTCTGCTCGACGGTGTTGCCGTCGGCGTCGGTGGCCTGCATCCGCAGGGTGACGAACCCGTTGGTGCGGTTCAGCTCGGGGCTCCGGATGGCGCCGGTGACACCGTTCGCACCGTTGGGGGTGACGGACACCTGCTGCCAGGTGGCCCCGTCGTCGTAGGAGGCCCACAGCTTGGTCTCGACGATCCGCAGTCCATCCAGCCCCTGCGGGTAGCGGAAGCCGATGCCGATGCCGACCGCCGACCCGGCCCGCGCGCTGTTGGTCAGGTCGACGTCCACGTCGTAGTCGACCGAGATGAACGGCAGCTTCTGCGGTCCCGCCACACCGTCGTCCGCCGAGTCGAACTCCCAGCTGGTGTTGACCCTGGTGGAGGTCGTCCACGCCGGTTGGGTCCGCTGGACGTCGGTGACCACGCGGTACCGGGCCCGTTCCGGCGTCACCGGGAAAGCCACCTGCACGCCGGGCGCGGAGCCGAGCAGCTGACCGTTGCGGTACACCGTGGCCAGTTCCCGGTCGGTGAAGTGGCGGAACCCGTACAGCTGGTTGGCCGCCCCGTCGAGCAGCCCCACCGGGAGCACCACGCCGACGTTGCCGTCCCGCACGGCGCCACCGTCGGGCCGGTTCACCGTCGTCGCGGTCCGGACCACCGCCTTGTTCCAGGTCCGCGTCGCCATCTGACCCGCCTGCAGGACGACCGGAGTCGTGTACTGGAAGGCCGGCTGCGACTCCCACACCGGGGTCACCGACATGATCTCGATCGTCGGCAGGTTGGCGGTGACGTACTCCGTGACGGTCCGGGGCAGGGCGATCCGGCTGGTGGTCATGACCAGGAAGCTCTGCAGCGGACCGATGACGAACCGGTTGTAGCCACCTTCCGTACCGGACGTCGAGGCGTGGAACGAGGACCGCACCAGGGCCAGTTCCGCGGTACCGACCCGGTAGCTCTGGTCGGCCAGGATGCCCTGCTGGTGCTTGAGCACCTCGTAGGTGTACGGGCTGACCGCGACCCCGGTGAGCCGGACCGTCACGTCGCGACGGGTGGCCAGGTCGGCGAGCCGGGCACCCGGCCCGTTGCCGAGGGTCATGGCCGGGATCGCGGTGGCCGTCCTCGCGTAGCTGCTGATGCCCCAGTCGGCGGCGGTGTCGTGGTAGATGACAACGGCGCGGGCACCGGCCGCCGCCGCGTTGGCGATCTGCTCGCCCGGGGTGACGTCGTCGCTACGCCGGACCAGCGCCAGCTTGCCCTTCGCCGACGTGCCCGGGTAGTCCTGCGCCCGTCCGATGCCGGCGTTCACCACGCGCAGCAGGTGCGTACCGTCCAGCCGCGCCGAGCCGAGCCAGCCGTCGACGTACTCGGGCGTGATCGGGAACGCGCCGGGGGTGACGATCTGTGCCTTCAGTTCCGGCGCGACCAGCGACCAGTTCAGCCGGTGCACCAGGTTGGCCTTCTCCAGCCGCGACGGAATGGCGTGCATCCGCGTGTGGCCGAAGAGTCCGTCCTGGAGCGAGTAGGCCATCGTCCCGGCGTCGTTGATCAGGCTCAGCCCCATGGTGACCCGCTTCGACTGGCTCGGCTTGGGCGTGGCGACACTGACCTGGCCGGCGGTACGCCCGTCGAAGGTGATGGTGCGGTCCGAATCGAGGTTGATGCCCGACTCGGCCCCGTAGACGTAGTCCCGGACCTGGCTGTAGTCGGCCGTGTACCGGTAGGTGGTCGACGCGACAGCGTACTCACCGCGCGGCAGCCGCAGGTTGACGGTGCCCTCGGCGCTGAGCAGGAAGTGGATGTCGGCGGGGCGGGACGTCTTCAGGTCGAAGACCCACACCGCGCTGTAGGTCGACGCCGGCGCCTTGCCGTCGAGGTCCGTCAGCTTGACCGCGACGTCGAACCGCTCGACGTCCTTGACGAAGGCGACCGCCGTGGTCAGCGCCGTCGCACCGTCGGCCGAGGTGGCGGTGACGTGACCGCCGTACGCTCCGGTGGTGACCTTGGTGGCGTCGAGGGTGACCGGCACGTCGGCGGTGCCCCCGGCGGGTACGGTCACCGTGTCGGCACCGAGCGCCAGCGTCCCCGCCGGCAGGGCCGCACCGGCGTCCTGCACCTTGAGCGCGAGGGTGACCGGCTGGTCACCGTCGTTGACGTAGGTGATCTTCTTGGTGACCGGGACGGTGACGTCCCACTCCTGGTTGCCGAAGTCGACCACCCCGGACCCGGAAACCGACTGCCGCACCGCGCGGCTCACGTCGGTCCGGCCGGCGCCCTGGTCGTACACCGACGCACCCGGCGTGATCTTGGCAGTGCTGACCAGCTGGTTCTTCAGCCGCTCCGGGGTCCAGCCGGGGTGCTGCTGGGCCAGGATCGCGGCGGCACCGGCCACGTGCGGCGTGGCCATCGAGGTGCCGCTGGCGGAGGTGTAGTGGGCGTCCAGCGGCGTACCCATGCTGGTGCCGGCGGCCCGGGCGGCGACGATGTTCCGGCCCGGTGCGGTGATCTCCGGCTTGAGGCGTCCGTCGACCAACGGGCCACGGCTGGAGAAGGAGGTGACCGCGTCGGTGTCGTCCACCGCACCGACGGTCAGGGCCGCCTCGGCGATGCCGGGCGAGCCGACGGTCGTCGCCCCGGGCCCGGAGTTGCCGGCGGCGATGGTGAACAGCGCCCCGGTCTCGGCGGTGAGCTGGTTGACCGCCTCGGACATCGGGTCGGTCCCGTCCCGGGTGTCTCCACCCAGGCTCATCGAGATGACCTTCGCGCCCGAGCGGGCCGCCCAGTCCATCCCGGCGATGATCCCCGACTCGCCGCCGGCGCCCCCGTCGGAGAGCACCTTGCCCACCAGGAGTCTGGCGCCGGGTGCGACACCCCGGTGCTTGCCGCCGGAGCCCGCGCCGGTGCCGGCGATCGTGGCCGCGACGTGGGTGCCGTGCCCGTGCCCGTCCTGGACGGTCTCGCCCGGCACGAAGCTCTGGGTTTCGACGATCTGCCCGACCAGGTCCGGGTGGTTCGGGTCCACCCCGGTGTCCAGGACGGCGACCTTCACGCCGGTGCCGTCGTACCCGGCCGCCCAGGCGTCCGGCGCGCCGATCTGCGGCACGCTCACGTCGAGCAGGGTCCGCACCCTGCCGTCCAGCCAGATGCGCTCGACACCACCGGTGAGCTTCGCGGCGGGGGTGTGCCCCTTGGCGGAGTCGTCGTCGACGCTCTCCCAGAAGGCGGCGGCCTGCTTCTTGTCGGCGGCCAGGGCGGCGCCCCGCACGCTGGGCAGCCGGCGGGTCATCCGGCTGCCGGCCGGGGCGGCGGGGGCGGCCGCGGTCCGGGCGTTGTTCTGCCCGGCGTAGCGGACGATCAGCGGGATGGTCGAGCTGTGCGCGTCGTCGTAGCCCTGGGCGACGAGACCCGTGACGTTGAACAGCCGCTGGTCCAGCTGGCCGGAGGCGAGGAACGGCTGCGCCGCCAGCGGCACCACGTACACGTCGTTGCCGACCGAGTAGGTGCGGAAGATGCTCTCCGGACGGTGCGGCGTCACGGTGACCGCCGGCTTGCCGCCCACGGTGGTCACCGTGACCACGTCACCGGTGACGAGGGTGACCTGCGCGGCGGCTGCGGACGACGCCGGTACGGCGGTCACCCCGGCCACGGACGCGGGTGGTTGGCCGTACGCGCTTCCGCCGCCGGCCACGACGAGCGTGACGGCGAGCGTGGCGCCGACCAACGTCGGTTTCTTTCTTGGCATTGAGCTGGCCTCCTTCTGCCGGTACCCGGGTCCGTACCGGTGTGTGGCACAGCTTGGTTAACCGCAGGTGTGCGGCGCTATGGCTGCGCCTGGCGGGCACCGGACATGTCGGGTCGTCGCCACCGGCACCGGTGTCCCCCGACCCGCTGCGGCACCGACGGTTGGGCAACGGCGCGGCGACGTGGCACGATCAGCCGGGTGACCAGCAGAACCACCCCCGAGCAACGGTGGAACGACCTCGCGCGGCTACGCCGTGTCCGGGACCGGATCGACCGCGAGTACGCGCAGCCGCTGGACGTCGAGGCGCTCGCCCGGGGCGTGCACATGTCGGCCGGGCACCTCAGCCGGGAATTCCGGCTCGCCTACGGCGAGTCACCGTACAGCTATCTCATGACCCGGCGGATCGAGCGGGCGAAGGCGCTGCTGCGCCGGGGCGACCTGAGCGTCACGGAGGTCTGTTTCGCGGTCGGCTGTGCGTCGCTGGGCACCTTCAGCACCCGCTTCACCGAGCTGGTGGGGGTACCCCCGAGCGTATACCGGCGGCAGGAGGCACGCCCGGCGGCGGGGCTGCCGTCCTGCGTGACGAAGCAGGTGACCAGACCGGTCAGGAATCGAGAAGCACGGTCCCGGATCCTCACCTAGCGTGATGGCCATGGACATCACCATTCACACCAGCTTCCTGCCGCACGTCGACCCGGAAGCCTCGCTGGCCTTCTACCGCGACGTCCTGGGCTTCGAGGTCCGCAACGACGTCGGGCAGGGCACGATGCGGTGGATCACCGTCGGCCCCGCCAACCAGCCCGACACGTCGATCCTGCTGGCACCGCCGACCGTCGACCCGGGGATCACCGAGGAGGAGCGTCGCGTCATCACCGAGATGATGGCCAAGGGCACCTACGGCTGGATCCTGCTGGCCACCCGGGACCTGGACGGCACCTTCGAGAAGGTGCAGGCCAGCGACGTCGAGGTGGTCCAGGAGCCGACCGAGCAGCCGTACGGGATGCGCGACTGCGCCTTCCGCGACCCGGCCGGCAACCTGGTCCGGATCCAGGAACTGCGCTGACCGCCGGAGCCCGGCGGTGACCCCGGTGACGGCTGCGGGCCACGGCGCGCAGCCGTCACCGACCGTGACGAAGTGGGGAGACATGATGCGTACGGCCGAGAAGACGGACCCGCAGGCGCCCGCGCCGCACGTCGCCGACCGTCACGACCTGATCCGGGTACACGGTGCCCGGGTGAACAACCTGAAGGACGTCAGCGTCGAGATCCCGAAGCGCCGGTTGACGGTGTTCACCGGGGTCTCCGGCTCGGGCAAGAGTTCGCTGGTGTTCGGCACGATCGCCGCCGAGTCGCAGCGGTTGATCAACGAGACCTACAGCGCCTTCGTGCAGGGCTTCATGCCGACGCAGGCCCGGCCCGAGGTCGACGCCCTCGACGGGCTGACCACCGCGATCATCGTCGACCAGGAGCGGATGGGCGCCAACTCCCGGTCGACGGTCGGTACCGCCACCGACGCCAACGCGATGCTGCGCATCCTCTTCAGCCGGCTCGGTGACCCGCACATCGGTCCGCCCAACGCGTACTCGTTCAACGTCCCGTCGGTGACCGCCAGTGGCGCGATCACCGTCGAACGCGGGGGCCGGACGAAGGCCGAGAAGGCCACCTTCCACCGGCTCGGCGGGATGTGCCCCCGCTGCGAGGGCATGGGCCAGGTCACCGACTTCGACCTCTCCGCGCTCTACGACGGGAGCCGGTCGCTCAACGAGGGCGCGCTCACCATCCCCGGTTACAGCATGGACGGCTGGTACGGCCGGATCTACCGGGGTTGCGGGTTCTTCGACCCGGACAAGCCGATCGGCAGGTACACCAAACGCGAACTGCACGACCTGCTGCACAGGGAGCCGACCAAGATCAAGGTCGACGGGATCAACCTGACCTACGAGGGTCTGCTTCCGAAGATCCAGAAGTCGATGCTGGCCAAGGACGTCGACGCGTTGCAGCCGCACATCCGCGCCTTCGTGGAGCGGGCGGTGACCTTCACGACCTGTCCCGAGTGCGCCGGCACCCGGCTCAGCCGGGAGGCCCGCTCCTCGACGATCAGGGGAAAGAACATCGCCGACCTCTGCGCGATGCAGATCAGCGACCTGGCCGACTGGGTCCGCGCACTCGACGAACCGTCGGTCGCCCCGCTGCTCGCCGGGCTGCGGCACCTGCTGGACTCGTTCGCCGAGATCGGCCTGGGCTACCTGACGCTCGACCGGCCGGCCGGTACCCTCTCCGGCGGCGAGGCGCAGCGCACCAGGATGATCCGCCATCTCGGCTCGTCGCTCACCGACGTCAGCTACGTCTTCGACGAACCCACCGTCGGGCTGCACCCGCACGACATCCAGCGGATGAACGGGCTGCTGCTGCGGCTGCGGGACAAGGGCAACACGGTGCTCGTCGTGGAACACAAGCCGGAAATGATCGAAATCGCCGACCACGTCGTCGATCTGGGCCCCGGCGCCGGTACGGCCGGCGGCACCGTCTGCTTCGAGGGCACCGTCGACGGGCTGCGGGCCAGCGGTACCCGCACCGGACGGCACCTTGACGACCGGGCCACCCTCAAGGCGCAGGTACGCAGGCCCACCGGCACCCTGGAGATCCGGGGCGCGTCGCGGCACAACCTGCGCGACGTGGACGTGGACATCCCGCTCGGCGTGCTGGTCGTCGTCACCGGGGTCGCCGGTTCCGGCAAGAGTTCACTCGTGCACGGGTCGATCCCGGCCGGCACGGGGGTGGTCGCCGTCGACCAGGGGGCGATCCGGGGCTCGCGGCGCAGCAACCCGGCGACGTACACCGGCCTGCTCGACCCGATCCGCAAGGCGTTCGCGAAGGCCACCGGGGCGAAGCCGGCGCTGTTCAGCGCCAACTCCGAGGGCGCCTGCCCGACCTGCAACGGGGCCGGCGTCACCTACACCGACCTGGCGATGATGGCCGGGGTCACCACCGTCTGCGAGGAGTGCGAGGGCCGACGGTTCCAGGCGTCGGTGCTGGAGTACCGGCTCGGCGGTCGCAACATCAGCGAGGTGCTGGCGATGTCGGTGGCCGAGGCCGGGGAGTTCTTCGGCGCCGGTGCGGCGCGTACCCCGGCCGCGCACGCCATCCTCACCCGGCTCGCCGACGTCGGGCTCGGGTACCTCAGCCTCGGCCAGCCGCTGACCACGCTCTCCGGGGGCGAACGGCAGCGGCTCAAACTGGCCACCCACATGGCCGAGAAGGGCGGCGTCTACGTCCTCGACGAGCCGACCGCCGGCCTGCACCTCGCCGACGTCGCGCACCTGCTGGGCCTGCTCGACCGGCTCGTCGACGCCGGCAAGTCGGTCATCGTCGTCGAGCACCACCAGGCGGTGATGGCCCACGCGGACTGGATCATCGACCTCGGTCCCGGCGCCGGTCACGACGGCGGCCGGATCGTCTTCGAGGGCACCCCCGCCGACCTCGTCGCGGCCCGCGCCACCCTCACCGGGGAGCACCTCGCGGCGTACGTCGGCGCCTGACCGGAGCCGCCGGGACGGGGGAAGCCGCCGGGACCGGGGAGCCGCCGCCCGGGTGGCCGTCGGGGGTGGCCGCCGGCGTGCCGGCCACCCCCTCGTCCACCGCGCGCGGCCCGTACCGGCGGGGAACCGCACGCCCGGCGGCGCGCTGGACGCTCATGCCGCCGCCGGGTCACCGGCGGGTGCCGACGGCACCTCGGCGACGAGTTCCGGGGCCCAGCAGTGCTCGCCGCACCGACCGGCGTGGATCGCCAGGATCCGGGTGCCGGGTAGCCGGTCGGCGACCCGGGCCAGGCTCTGCCGCAACTGGCTGTGCCGTTCGCCGTGCGAGACCGGATTGCCGGCGCAGTCGGCGTGGGCGGCGATGACCAGTGTGCCGCTGCCATGGGCGCGCTGGGACACCTGGACCTTCCCCAGCAGCACCGCCAGATCCCGCTCGTCGGTGGTGGCCAGCACCGCCTCCGGTCCGGGCTCGGTGATGGTGTCGAGGTACTCGACGTCGAGGTGTTGCTTCACCCACTCGGCGACCGGCCCCTGGATGCGACCGTCGATGCAGGTGAGGATGGTGGCGAAGCGGTCCGGCACGGCTACAGCACCTCCTGCGTCACGACGGGTCGGGCGGGTACGGTGCGGTGCGTCCGGCCGGGCTGTCCGGTCCCGGCGGCGGCCAGCGCCGAGGAGACGTCGCGGTGCACGTGCCCCGCCTCGTGCAGGGGCCGCCACACGCCGGCCCGGTCGAGCAGGTCCCGCACCGGGCCCCGGACGGTCGCCAGGTGGAGCGTGACACCGCGCGCGTCCAGACGGTCGTGCAGTTCGGCCAGGGCGTGGGCGCCGTCGGCGTCGGTGTCGCTGATCGCGCTGGCGTCCAGCACGATCGTCGTCAGGCCGGCCCGCTGCTCGGCCAGTCCGAGGAGCTGGTCCGCCAGGAGTTGGGCGTTGGCGAAGTAGAGCGGTCCGTCGATCCGGATGGCCGCCACCCCGGGGTCGGTGACCAGACCGGTGTACCGGGCCACGTTGCGGAAGGTGTCCGTCCCGGGGACCCGACCCAGCTCGGCGGTGTGCGGCCGGGCCGAACGCCAGAGGAAGGCCCCGAGGCTGAACGCCACCCCGGCGGCCAGACCCGGCTCGACTCCGAACAGCAGGGTGACCAGGAAGGTCAGGCCCAGGGTCAGACCGTCGGACCGGCGGGCCCGCCACGAGGTGACCGCCCCCCTGCGGTCGACCAGGCCGAGTACGGCGACCACCACGATCGCCGCCAGCACCGCCTTGGGCAGGTGGTAGAAGGCGGGGGTCAGCGCGAGCGCGGTGAGGGCCACCACCGCCGCGGTGACCAGGGTGGCCACCGGGGTCCGCGCCCCGGCGGAGAAGTTGACCGCGCTGCGGGAGAACCCGCCCGCGACCGGGAACGCCTGGAACAGTCCGGCCGAGACGTTGGCCGCGCCGACCGCCACCAGTTCCTGGTTGGCGCCGACCTGCTGGCGGGACTTGGCCGCGAGGGACTTGGCCACCGCGATGCCCTCCATGTACGCGACCAGCGCGATCGCCACGGCGGCGGGCAGCAGCGCCGACACGTCGGCACCGGAGAGCGCCGGCAGCGCCGGTGCCGGCAGCCCGCCGGGCACGGTGGTGAGGATCTTCACGCCCCGGTCGCCGAGGGACAGCGCGGCGCTGACCGCGGTGACCCCGGCGACGACGATCAGCGCACCGGGCAGTTTCGGCAGGTACCGCCGGAGCAGCACCAGTCCGGCGACGCTGACCGCCGAGACCAGGATGGTCAGGCCGTGCGCGGTGGTCGCCGTACGCCACACCGATCCGACGATCTCCGGGAAGGTCTCCGCCCGGCCCGCCTTGAGCCCGAACAGGTCCTTGACCTGGCTGGCGGCGATGACGATGGCGGCGGCGGAGGTGAACCCGGAGAGCACCGAGTGGGACATGAAGTTGACCAGCACACCGAGCCGCAGCACGCCCATCAGCAGTTGGATCGCACCGACCAGCAGGGCGAGCAGGCCGGCGAGGGCCGCGTACCGGGCCGGGTCACCGTCGGCCAGCGGCGCCAGCGTGGCGCTGGTCATCAGCGCGGTGATGGCCACCGGACCGACCGCGAGGGAACCGGAGGTGCCCAGCAGCGCGTAGACCACCAGCGGCACGATCGCGGCGTACAGGCCGGTGACCGGTGGCATGCCGGCGAGCGTGGCGTAGGCCATGCTCTGCGGCACCAGCATCACCGCCACGGTCAGTCCGGCGGTCAGGTCGTGGCGCAGGGTCGCCCGGTCGTAGTGGCGCAGCCAGCCCAGCAGCGGTACCACCCGGGCCAGACCGGCGCGGTCCTGCTGGACGTAGGCGACCGGTGTCATGCCCGCCTACCCGGGGTGCGCAGTCGGCCGATGGCGAGGTCGACGTCACAGGTGGCGCCCCGGTTGTAGGGCAGCCTGGAGAGCAGCATGCCCATCGCGCAGGTGTTGCTCAGCGCGGCGTAGGTCAGGCCGGCACCGATGAAGCCGGCCACGAAGCGCGCGGGCGGGAACCAGATGCTGGCCACCACGGACAGCAGCACGATGGACCCCGCCACCAGGCGGACCTGCCGTTCCAGGCTCCACCGCTCGACACCGCGCTCGACCGGCCCACCTGCGGAGATCCAGGCGTTCATGCCACCGCTGATGACGGTGGCGCTGCTCAGCCCGGCGTTCACCAGCTTGGTACAGGCCTGGGTGGCCCGGTTGCCGGACTGGCACATCAGCAGCAGCCGGCCACCGGCGTCGTTGACGATCCGGCCGAGGTGCTGGTCGACCTGGTCGAGCGGCAGGTTGATCGAGCCGGGCACGTGGGCGCTGTCGAACTCGCCGGCGGTACGGACGTCGACGACCAGGATGTCCGGGTTGTTGGCCATCAGGGCACGGGCGGTGGGCACGTCGATGGCGGACGAGCCGTTCTTGGCGTTCATGGTGGACTCCATCTGTTGGCGGGACGACAACCTCCGGGCATACCCCCCGGGGTACCTGTTCCGAGTATGTCCGAATGAACGGACAACTGCAACCGAGGCCCGGCAGCACCCCGACCGGCTGGTAGAGTTGTCCGGTCAACCACACAATCCGCCCGAGATGACTGAATTCCTGATGGCAGACCAGACATCAGCGCGCCCGCTCGACCGCAGCAGCCCACTCCCCCTGTGGGCGCAGCTCCACCGGGACCTCGTACGGCGGCTGGAGGCGAAGGCGTTCGGCGGGGCGTTCCCGGGCGAGCACCAACTGGCTGACGAGTACGACGTGAGCCGGCACACCGTCCGCGAGGCGCTGCGCCGACTGCGCCAGGCCGGGATCCTCGACTCCCGGCGCGGGCGTCGCACCGACGTCCGGACGACCCGCATCGAGCAACCGCTCGGCGCGCTGTACTCACTGTTCAGCGAGGTACAGGCCCGGGGCATGCAGCAGCGCAGTCAGGTCCTCGCCCGGCACACGGGTCGCGATCCCGCCGTCGCCGCCCGGCTGGGCGTCGCCGCCGACACCGAGTTCGTGTGCCTCGAACGGCTGCGGTACGCCGACGACGAGCCCCTCGCCCTGGACCGGACCTGGCTGCTGGCCCCGCTCGCCCGTCCCCTGTTGGACGCGGACCTGACGGCGACCGGTGTGTACGCCGAACTCGCCCGCCTCGGCGGGGTCCGCATCACCGGCGGTCAGGAGCGCATCCACGCCGTCACACCGACCGTGGACCAGCGCCGGCTGCTCGGTCTGGGCCGGGGCGTCGCGTTGCTGGCCATCGACCGGATCGGCCACGCGGACGGCGACCCGGTCGAGTGGCGCGAAACCCTGGTACGCGGCGACCGGTTCAGCGTCGTCGCCCACTGGGCCCCCCACGCCCCCTACCAGCTGACCGTCGCCGACGGCAGCCCGCTCGGGGCCACCGGGTGAGGCAGCCCGGCCGGCCGGCAGGACGCCGGACCGGTCGGGGTGGACGCCGGACCGGGAATCTCGACCCCGGGGCGCCCGATACCCCCCGGTGTACTGTTGACGCCGTACACCGGGAGGAGGCTGGACATGCAGGTCGACGAGAACGCGATCGGTGACGTGATCAAGCGGCTCCGCCGCGCCGAGGGCCAGATCCGTGGGGTCATCGGCATGCTGGAGGACGGGCGGGACTGCGCCGAGGTGGTGACCCAGTTGGCTGCGGTGTCCCGGGCCCTGGACCGGGCCGGCTTCAAGATCATCGCAAGTGGGCTCCAGCAGTGCGTCAGCGGTGCACCGGGCGAGGAACGCAAGGCCAACCTCGAACAGATGGAGAAGTTGTTCCTGTCGCTCGCGTGACGACCGTGCCGGTGGCGCCCGCAGGCGACGGCGGCGGACCGCCGGCCGGCGACCGGGGCGCCAACCAACGGATCAGTGCCGCCGCCGGGCGCCCACCGGGTGGGTCTCGTACATCCGGGCGGCGACGACCAGACCGGACGCTGCGGTGAGGGCGGCCACCGCCCAGGTGGCGCCCCGGATACCGGCCAGGTCGGCCAGCACGCCGGCGAGCAGCGCCCCGGCGGCGAAGCCGCCGTCGCGCCACAGCCGGTAGACCCCGACGGCCCGGGCCCGCCAGGCCGGGTGGGCGACGTCCCCGACGGCCGCGAGCAGGGTGGGATAGACCATGGCGGTTCCGGCGCCGAGCAGCAGCACGGCTGCCACCCAGGTCGGGAACGTGCCGGCGGCGGCGACCAGACCGAGCGCGACGGCCTGGGTCAGCATCCCCACGACGACGAACGGTTTCCGCCCGATGCGGTCCGACAGCGGGCCGGTCAGCATCTGACCGAGACCCCAGACCGCCGGGTAGAGGGCGGCCAGGACGCCGACCTGGGTCAACGACAGCCCGGCGGCGGTGAACAGGAGCGGGAACAGTCCCCAGGCGAGGCCGTCGTTGAGGTTGTTGACCAGACCGGCCTGGCTGGCCGAGGAGAGGGCGGGTTCCCGCCAACTCACCAGCGCGAAGACCCGCCGGGTGGAGAGGGCGGCGTGCTGCCGGTCCACTGCGGACCGGTGGGTCGCGGCCTCCTGCCGGGCATGGTCACGGGTCTCCCGCACCAGCACCAGCGACAGACCCAGGCCCAGGGCGGCGTACGCGGCCCCGAGCAGGAACGGGGCCGGGCGGAGTCCGTACCCGGCGGCGAGCATGCCGGTCACCATGGCGGTGGCGGCGACGGCCAGGTACCCGGCGGCCTCGTTGAGGCCCATCGCGAGACCGCGTCGACGGGGTCCGGCCAGGTCGATCTTCATGATGACGGTGGTGGACCAGGCCAGGCCCTGACTGATGCCGAGGAGCACGTTCGCGGCGATCACCCAACCCCAGTCGGGTGCCCAGATCAGCAGCGCCGGTACGGGCAGCCCGACCAGCCATCCCGCGACGAGCACCGGCCGCCGCCCGCAGCGGTCGGCGAGGGTACCGGCGAGCAGGTTGGTGACCGCCTTGGTGACGCCGAAGGCCAGGATGAAGGTCAGCGCGGCCGTGTAGGCGCTCAGCTCGAACTCCTGCTCGCCGAGGAGCGGCAGCACCGTACGTTCGGTGCCCAGCAGACCACCGACGAGGGCGTTCACCACCACGAGCAGGGTGAACTGGGCAGCGTTCGCCCGTAACCCCCACCGCAGGCCCGACCCGGTCGGTGCTACGGGATCGATGTCACGCACCGCCCCACCCCCCTTCTATAC
>NZ_WVUH01000219.1 GCF_017614955.1 Micromonospora echinofusca | reverse complement strand
CCGGACGCCCACCCTTACGGAGGTCAGCGCGATGAGCGGTGGTGACAAGCTCGATTTCGAGATCCGTCCGAATCCTGCACCGGTATCCGCTGCCGACCGCGCCGCGCTGCTGGCCAACCCGGGTTTCGGTCGGGTCTTCACCGACCACATGGTGACCATCCGGTACGCGGACGGCAAGGGGTGGTACGACGCCCGGGTCGAGGCGCGGGCGCCGATCCCGATGGACCCGGCCAGCGCGGTGCTGCACTACGCGCAGGAGATCTTCGAAGGGCTGAAGGCGTACCAGAGCGTCGACGGCGGGGTGACGCTGTTCCGCCCGGAGGCGAACGCCGCCCGGTTCGCCGCGTCGGCCCGCCGGATGGCCATGCCCGAGCTGCCCGAGCAGGCGTTCCTGGAGTCGCTGGAGCACCTGGTCGGGATCGACCGGGACTGGATCCCCTCGGTCGAGGGCGGCAGCCTCTACCTGCGGCCGTTCATGTTCGCCAGCGAGGTGTTCCTCGGCGTCCGCCCGGCCAACGAGTACCTCTACGTGCTGATCGCCTCGCCGGTCGGGTCGTACTTCTCCGGCGGGGTGCAGCCGGTGACCGTGTGGGTGTCGCCGGACTACACCCGCGCCGCCCCCGGTGGCACCGGGGCGGCCAAGTGCGGCGGCAACTACGCCGCCTCCCTGGTCGCCCAGGCCGAGGCCATCGAGCACGGCTGCGACCAGGTGGTCTTCCTGGACGCGGTGGAGCGACGGTGGGTCGACGAGCTGGGCGGGATGAACGTCTTCTTCGTCTACGACGACGGCAGCCTGGTCACCCCGCCGCTGACCGGCACCATCCTGCCCGGCATCACCCGGGAGTCGGTGCTGCGGCTGGCCGAGCGGGCCGGGCACACCGTCGCCGAGCAGCCGGTCAGCTTCGAGCAGTGGCAGGCCGACGCGGCCAGCGGCCGGCTGCGGGAGGTCTTCGCCTGCGGGACGGCGGCCGTCATCACCCCGATCGGCGAGGTGCGGCACCCGGGTGGTTCGTTCACCGTCGGCGACGGCGGGCCGGGGGCGGTCACCATGAGCGTGCGGCAGCAGCTGGTCGACATCCAGCGCGGTGCGGCCGACGACGAGTACGGCTGGGTGCGGCGGGTGCGCTGAACCCGGCCGGGCCACCCGGGACGGGTCGGCGCTGCGGCGGGGCCCACGGCCCGCCGCAGCGACGCCGGTTCGGGTTCAGTCCAGCAGGTGGTCGCGGAGCGTGGTGAGCTGGTCGGCGGTCAACCCGCCGGCCATCAGGTACTCCTCCACCGAGCCGTACCGGTGGCGCAGCTCGCCGAGGAAGAGCGCCATCGCCTCCGGCGGGCAGGCCAGCGGCACACCCAGCGGGTTCGTGTCCGGCCCGGCCACCGTGGACGTCAGGTAACGCGCCATCCCCTCGTCGGTCAACGCGTAGTCGGCGGCGATGTCGTCGTCGGCCACCCCGAGCGCCGCGAGGGTCAACGCGCAGACCAGGCCGGTACGGTCCTTGCCGGCGACGCAGTGCACCATCACCGGGGCGGCGGCCGGATCGGCGATCACCCCGACCGCCTCGGCCAACCCTCGGGCGCCGGTGTCGGTCAGGTCGCGGTACCGGTCGGCCAGGTAGCGGGCCAGGTCGGTCGTGCTGTCGTACCGTGACTCGGCCCACTCCCGGTGTTCGGGGTGGATGTGCCGGTAGGCGAGCCCGTCGAACCCGGGGACCCGGCCGTCGCGGGTCACCTCGTAGGGGCGACGCAGGTCGACGACGGTACGGACCCCGATCGCGGCGAACGCCTCGACGTCGGTGGCGGTCAGTCGGTGCGGGGAGTCGGAGCGGTAGAGCCGGCGCCAGCGCACCGTCCGACCGTCCCGGGTGGCGTAGCCACCGACGTCCCGGAAGTTGAACAGGGTGTCGAAGAGGTACGGGCTGCGGCGGTTCTGCTCAGTCGCGTCCACCCGGGACAAGATAACGGCGGGCGGGACACCAGGGTGTCCCGCCCGCCGCGTTCGTCGCCCGTCGCTGCCGTTACCGCAACGGTCCGGTACCGCCCGTCGTCACCGCAGCGGATCCTGGGGCAGTGCCGAATAGGTGTCGTTGTAGTACCCGCCGAGCTTGTCCCGGTACACCGGGTCGGCGTGGCTCTGCTCGTCGTACTCCGGAGCGGCCTTGATCTGGTCCTTGCTCCGGTCCACGTAGACCTTGCGGTCGTCGTGGTCGACGTGGTTGACCACGCCGGCCGGGATCATCACCTTCTTGCCGAAGATCCACGGCCCGGTGTCCACCACCAGGAAGCTGGAGCCGACCTCGTGGCTGGCGGAGTCGACCTTGCCGATGCCGCCGTCGGTCGCCTCGACCTTGTAGCCGGTCAGGTCGGCGCCACCCACGGTGGTGTCGTCCCGGTACCGCCAGGGGTCGAAGGCTCCGGTGGGTGCGCCACCGGGAAAAGCGCCCTGACCACCGTGGGTGACGGGCCCGGTGGTGCCGTACGTCGTCTGAGGATCGAGCCGGTCCATTGGACTGTTCCTCCTCTTCTCGACCAGTTCGTTCGGGGATGGTGCTCTGTCCCGAATACTCCTACCCCCGGTTCCGGGCCCTACACATCCCCGGCCTCAGCGCAGTGCGGCCTCGGCGTCCAACGCCACCGCGGCGGCGTGCACGACGGCGGCGATCCGCAGCGCCTCGTGCACCTGCTCCCGGGTGAACCCGGCGGCCCGCAGGGTCTTCTCGTGCGACTCCAGGCAGACGCCGCAGCCGGTGATCGCCGAGACGGCCAGGCACCAGAGCTCGAAGTCGCCCTTGTCCACCCCGGGCCGGGCGATGATCTGCATCCGCAGCCGGGCCGGCATCGAGGCGTACTGCTCGTCACCGATCAGGTGCTTGGCCCGGTAGTAGACGTTGTTCATCGCCATGATGGTGGCGGCGCCCTTGGCCGCCTCGACCGCCTCCGGCTTGAGATGGTCGGCCGCCTCGGCCGCGATCTCGGCGAGTACCACCGGGTTGCGGGCCGCCACCGCGCAGGCCAGCGCGGTACCCCAGGACTGCTCCCTGGTGAGGGTCGAGGTGGCGACCGTGGAGCCGAGGTTCAGTTTGATGTCCTTGGCGTACTCCGGCAGCGCCGCCTTGATCGCGTCGAGTCCCACCGCTCAGACCCCGGCCATCAGCTTCGTGGCGTCGAGGGTGTCGCCGCCCTTGTTCCAGTTGCACGGGCACAGCTCGTCGGTCTGGAGGGCGTCGAGCACCCGCAGCACCTCGGAGACGTTCCGGCCGACCGAGCCGGCGGTCACCATGGCGAACTGGATCTCGTTGTTGGGGTCGACGATGAAGGTCGCCCGCTGGGCCACGCCGTCCTCGCCCAGCACGCCGCAGGCGTCGGTCAGCTCGCGCTTGATGTCGCTGAGCATCGGGAACGGCAGCTCCCGCAGGTCCGGGTGGTCCTTGCGCCACGCGTAGTGGACGAACTCGTTGTCCACCGACACACCGAGCACCTGGGCGTCGCGGTCGGCGAACTCGCCGTTCAGGCGGCCGAACTCGGCGATCTCCGTCGGACAGATGAAGGTGAAGTCCTTCGGCCAGAAGAAGACCACCCGCCACTTGCCCTGGTAGGACTTGTGGTTGATCGTCTCGAACGCCTTGTCGGCATCGAGCGAGACGCAGGCGGTGAGTTCGTACTCGGGGAAGCGGTCACCGACAGTGAGCACTGGTCCTCCTTGACAGCGGCGCGAGGCCGGTAACTGGATTCGTTCCAGATATTTCCTCAGCGGTGTTTCCGCACGCTGGCGCCCTGGTGGATTGTGAAGTCGATCACCAGCGCCGACCGTCCGGGGTCCGTCCCACCTGGGGTGGTAGCGACGCTCGGTGACCCGTCGGGCTGAATCTGCGTCCCGGCATGTGGGTTTTTCCTCCCACGGCCGGGCTCCGGGTGGCAGAGTACCCACCGTGACCCGCCTTGCTCTGATTATTCGCACCTAGCGCGCCGGCCCCTCGCCGACGCGCAGACCTCCCGCATCCGCGGGGGGTCTTTTTGTTGGTCCAGGCTCTGCCGGACCGGCCCGCGTCGCAGTGTCGTCCGTGGCTCCGGCAGCGTTGCCCACCGTATCCGTACCCCCAGCCCACCGACCGCCGTCGACCCGTCCGGAAGGATTTGTCATGACATACCAGGTGTACGACACCACCCTGCGTGACGGAGCGCAGCGCGAGGGGATCAGCTACTCGGTGGTCGACAAGCTCGCCGTCGCCCGGCTGCTCGACGAGTTCGGGGTCGGCTTCATCGAGGGCGGCTGGCCGGGTGCGGTACCCAAGGACACCGAGTTCTTCCGGCGCGCCCGGACCGAACTCGACCTGCGGCACGCGGTGCTCGTCGCCTTCGGCGCCACCCGCAAGGCCGGGGTCGCCGTCGAGGCCGACCCGCAGGTGCGCGGCCTGCTGGACGCGGAGACCCCGGCGGTCGCCCTGGTCGCCAAGTCCGACCTGCGACACGTCGAACGGGCGCTGCGGACCACCGCCAAGGAGAACCTGGCGATGATCCACGACACGGTGACCCATCTGGTGGCGCGGGGACGCCGGGTCTTCGTCGACGGCGAGCACTTCTTCGACGGGTACCGGCACGACCCGGCGTACGCCTCGGCCGTGGTGGAGACCGCGCTGGCCGCCGGGGCCGAGGTGATGGTGCTCTGCGACACCAACGGCGGCATGCTCCCGTCCCAGGTGACCCGGGCCATCGCCGAGTTGACCGAGCGGACCGGGATCGGCCCGGAACGGCTCGGCATCCACTGCCAGAACGACACGGCCTGCGCGGTGGCCAACACCGTCGCCGCCGTGGAGGCCGGCGTGCGGCACTTCCAGGGCACCGCCAACGGGTACGGCGAGCGTCCCGGCAACGCCGACCTCTTCGCCGTGGTCGCCAACCTGCAACTGAAGCTCGGGCTGCCTGTCCTACCGGACGGCTGCCTGGAACAGATGGTGCGCGTCTCGCACGCCATCGCAGAGATCGCCAACATCGCCCCCGACACCCATCAGGCCTACGTCGGGGCCGCTGCCTTCGCCCACAAGGCGGGGCTGCACGCGAGTGCGATCAAGGTGGATCCGCTGCTCTACAACCACGTGGACCCCGCAGTGGTGGGGAACGACATGCGGATCCTGGTAACCGAGATGGCCGGCCGGGCCAGCATCGAGCTCAAGAGTCGTGAGCTGGGGCTGGACCTGGCCGGCCAACCCGAGACCCTGTCCCGGGTGACCCGTCGGGTCAAGGAACTGGAGGCCGGCGGCTGGTCCTTCGAGGCCGCCGACGCCTCGTTCGAACTGCTGGTCCGCTCCGAGCTGCCGGACCGCGCCCCGGTCCGGCCGTTCGCGCTGGAGTCGTACCGGGTCATCGTGGAGCACCGGGAGGACGGCGCGGTGGTCTCCGAGGCGACCGTCAAGATCCGGGTACGCGGGGAGCGGGTGATCGCCACCGCCGAGGGCAACGGTCCGGTCAACGCCCTGGACGAGGCGCTGCGGACCGGGCTGGCCCGGCACTACCCCGAACTGCGCAACTTCGAGCTGGCCGACTACAAGGTCCGGATCCTGGAGGGCAGCCACGGCACCGGCGCGGTGACCCGGGTACTCGTGGAGACCGCCGACCAGGCCGGGCGGGACTGGGTCACCGTCGGCGTACACCCCAACGTGGTCGAGGCGAGCTGGCACGCCCTGGTGGACGCGTTGACGTACGGCCTGGACCGCGCGCACGTCTAACCGGGGCGGCGCCGCGTGCCCGAGCGTGGCGCGGGTTTCACGAATGCGACGCGGTTTTCACGAGTGTTAGGAAGGGGCCCTTCCTCTACCGAATGCGATAGGACGGGGCCCTTCCTTACATCTGGGGGAGGCGGAGGGTGGCGAGGACGGCCCGGTGGTCGCTGCCGGGCAGGCCGTGCACCGAGACGGTGTGCACGGCGATCCGCCGGTCGACGAGTACGTGGTCGATGGTGACCGGCGGGATCGGGTCCCCGTCGTACGGTCCCCAGGTGCCGGTCAGCCCGGCGCCGGCCGCGTCCGCCGCGTCGACGTACCCGGTGTCGAGCAGGGCGCGTAGCGGTGCGTGGTCCAGGGTGGCGTTGAAGTCGCCGGCCAGGATCCGCAGTGGTCCGTCGGGGGTGGCCGGGGGCTGCGCGGCCAGGTCGGTGTGCCAGTCGTCGACGACGGAGACGGCGTACGGGGCGGCCGGGTGGGCCGATTCGACCAGCACCGGGGGTGCCCCGTCGATGGTGAGGGTGGCGTACGCCTGGCTGAAGATGGAGCCGGTGTGGCGCCGGTACCCGCCGTCGTGCAGCGGGTACCGCGAGTAGAGCGCCGAGCCGGTGGTGCCGGTCTCCGGGTTGAGCTGGGCGTGCGGCAGCAGGGCGGAGAGTCCGGCCCGCTCCAGGTTGGCCCGGGCGGTCTCGGTGAACTCCTGCACCGCGAGCAGGTCGACCCGGTGGCGGCGGACCAGGTCGACCAGGTGGGCCGGGTCGGCGCCGCCCTTGAGCAGGTTCGCGGTGAGCACCCGCAGCGCGGGTCCGTCGGCGTCCGGGGCCCGGTCGGCTACCGCGCGGGGGGCGACCACGCCGATCAGCAGCAGCGCGGTCAGGGCCGCGACGCCCGCCGGCCACCAGCGCCGCAGGGCGAGGGCGGGCAGCACCGCCAACGGCGTGGCGGCGGCGACGTACGGGGTGAAGGCGAGCAGTTGCACCAGGGGGCCGTGGTCCGCGCCGGTGAGGCGGACCACCGCCATGCCGAGTCCGGGCGCCACCGCCAGCCAGCAGAGTGCGGTCGGCACCCGGGCCACACGGCGGTGCGCCACTGCGGGAACAGTCATGATCGTCAGCTTAGTCAGGGCCCGTCAGTCGGCCCGGCGCGCCAATCGCGACAAAGTGAGAAGTGAGTTGCCCGCGCATTTTCTCGGGATTCGGGTCGGTGGTCCGTCCAGCCGTGTCGCAAATATGTCCACCTTTGATCGGCTATTGACCCTGGGCTTTCGTCGCTGTTACCTTTCCTCTGGTTGCGGCACAAAAACTCTCAGTAGTACTCCCTGGTGAGGGCGGGTTTGTAGGCCGTCTCACGTACCAGGCGACCGGGCTTGACGGGAAAGAGAATTCCTCTCATCGAATGCTGTGACCATGAGTGGAAAAATGCGTCTCCTGGTTGTCCGGTGATGTCTGCCGTCATTCTCCGGGAATGGTCGGCGAAACCGTAGGAATGCCATCTCAGGCAGGAAGAGGGACATCAGTCATGGGAAGAATCAGTCGACGTAGGGCCGGTTTCGCGGCGGTCGGCGCGCTGGTGCTGTCGCTGCTCGCCGGCGGTATCGCCACCGCGTCGCCGGGTGCCGACGACGCGCAGCAGGGCCGGGCTGCCGTCCAGCAGCAGCCGGTCGCCACGAAGGCGCAGCTCGACGCTGCCCGGGCGGCGATGAAGAGCGGTCCGTCGGTGAGCGCGCTGCCGACCACCGCCCGGACCTCCGCCGCCGTGGTCAGCAGCGGTGGGGTACTCAACCGGGGGATCAACGTGGTCTCCTCGCTGCGCCTGGCCACCGGGCAGTACCAGGTGGTCTTCGACCACGACGTCACCCGGGGTACCTTCGTCGGCACCCTCGGGCTCACCGGCAGCGTGGGCATCTCGCCGCCCGGGGAGATCGCCGTGGTGGGCCGTACCGGCATCCCGAACGGTGTCTTCGTGCAGACCTGGAACTCCGCCGGAGTCCGTACCGACCGGGCCTTCCACCTGGCCGTGCACGACTGACCAGCCCGGCCGGGTACGACTGACCGGTCCGGCCGTGGTCGACTGACCGACCGGTCCTCCGTCGCCGGTCCGCCCACCCGGGCGGGCCGGCGACCGGCGTATCCGCCGGATTTAGCAGGAGTCCGTTGCCGGTCCGCCGTTCGGTGTGGCAACCGGCCCGTCGGTCCGTCGGCCCGTCGGCCCGTCGGTCCGTCGGTGCGCCGGGCGGCGCGGCAACCGGCGCAGCGACGCGTGCGGCGGCCGGCGGCGGCCGAAGCGACGGGATTTCATGTTTGCCTCCCGCGCCGGCGGGAAGGTTGCGCCGTGACGGACATCTCGGACACCCTGGCCAGCCTGCCCAGCACGGTCGACACCGGTGCGCCGGGCGCCGAGCTGGAACAGACCCTCTTCGAGGTCAAACGTGTGATCGTCGGGCAGGACCGGCTCGTCGAGCGGCTGCTCACCGCGCTGCTCGCCGGTGGGCACTGCCTGCTCGAAGGCGTACCGGGGGTGGCCAAGACCCTCGCCGCGCAGACCCTCGCCACCACCGTCGGTGGCACCTTCTCCCGGATCCAGTTCACCCCCGACCTGGTCCCCTCGGACATCGTCGGTACCCGCATCTACCGGGCGTCCAAGGAGAGCTTCGACATCGAACTCGGCCCGGTGATGGCGAACCTGGTACTCGCCGACGAGATCAACCGGGCCCCCGCCAAGGTGCAGTCCGCGCTGCTGGAGGCGATGGCCGAGCGGCAGGTCTCCATCGGCGGGCGGAGCTTCCGGGTACCCGACCCGTTCCTGGTGCTGGCCACCCAGAACCCGATCGAGTCCGAAGGGGTCTACCAGCTCCCCGAGGCCCAACGGGACCGGTTCCTGCTCAAGGTCACCGTCGACTATCCGAGCGACGCCGACGAACTGGCCATCCTCTACCGGATGAGCAGCGAACGCCCCACCGCCCGGCAGGTGCTCGACCCGCCCCGGCTGCGCGGGTTGCAGGCCCGGGCCAACGCGGTCTTCGTGCACCACGCCATCGCCGAGTACATCGTCCGGCTGATCCTGGCCACCCGTGACCCGGCCCGTTTCGGCCTGCCCGACCTGGCGCCGATGCTGGCCTACGGGGCGAGCCCCCGGGCCACCCTGGGACTGGTCGCCGCCGGGCGGGCGCAGGCCCTGCTGCGTGGCCGGGACTACGTGCTGCCCGAGGACGTCCGCGACCTCGCCGCCGACGTGCTCGCCCACCGCCTGGTGCTCTCCTTCGACGCGGTCGCCGACGGGATCACCGCCGAGGCGGTGGTGCGCCGACTGGTGGACGCCGTACCGCCGCCCCGGATCGCCCCCGGCCAGGAACACGCCGTACCCGATCTGGCGGCGGCATGAGGAGCCGTGGACCCTTCGGCCGGACCACCGCCACCGCCCGCCCTGCCGCCCCGCCCGTCGAACCCGATCCCAGCCTGGCCGACCTGGTGCCACCCGGGCGGCTGCGGCGGCTCGAACTGACCGTCAACCGGCGGCTCGACGGGCTGCTGCACGGCCAGTACCGGGGGCTGCTCCCCGGGCCGGGCAGCGAACCCGCCGCCAGCCGGGAGTACCGCCCCGGTGAGGACGAGGTCCGCCGGATGGACTGGGCGGTGACCGCCCGGACCGCCGTGCCACACGTCCGCGAGGTCGACGCCGACCGGGAACTGAGTACCTGGCTGGCGGTCGACGCGACGGCCAGCATGGACTTCGGCACCGCCGCGCTGGACAAACGGGAACTGGCGGTGGCCGCCGTCGCGGCGGTCGGGTTCCTCACCGCCGGGATCGGCAACCGGCTCGGTGCCCTGGTGCTGCGCGCCGACGGACTGCACCGGCTGCCGGCCCGCGCCGGCCGGACCCACCTGCTGGGGCTGCTGCGTACCCTGCTCGACGCGCCCCGGGCCGGTACCCCGGCGGCCCTGCCGCTGCGCGCCCCGGCTGCGGCGTCGGCCCGTGCGTCGGCCGGTGCGTCGGCCCGTGCGGCGGCTGGTGCGTCGGCCACCGTACCGGAGGCACCCGCCCTGGCCGACGTGCTGGCCGCCCTGCCGGCGGTGGCCGTCCGGCGGGGCCTGGTCGTGGTGGTCTCCGACTTCCTCGACGGGCTCCCGGACGACCCGTCGGCCGCCGCCGACTGGGAACGGCCGCTGCGCCGGCTCGCCGTCCGCCACCAGGTGCTCGCCGTCGAGGTGACCGACCCGCGCGAGTGGGAACTGCCCGACGTCGGCCTGGTCACCCTGGTCGACCCGGAGACCGGCCGGCGCCGCGAGGTGTCCACCGGGGACCGGCGGCTGCGGGAGCGGTACGCGCAGGCCGCCGCCGCCGAGCGGGACCGGGTACGCGACGCACTGCACCGGGCCGGTGCCACCCACCTGGCGCTGCGTACCGACCGGGACTGGACCGCCGACATCGTCCGGCACGTCCGCACCCAGCGCCGGCTGGCGGCGACCTCCTGTGCCCGGGCCCTCCGGGGAGGTACCCCGTGACGTGGGCGTCCCCGGTCCGGCTCTGGCTGCTCGTCGGCGTGCTCGCCCTCGCCGCCTACTACCTGCTGATGCAACGGCGGCAGAGCCGGTACGCCGTCCGGTTCACCAACCTGCGGCTGCTCGACCGGGTCGCCCCGGAACGGCCGGCCTGGCGCCGGCACGTCCCGGCCGGCCTCTTCCTGGCCATGCTGGCCCTGCTGGTCGTCGGGTTCGCCCGACCGACCGCCGAGGTGCGGGTACCCCGGGAACGGGCCACGGTGATCGTCGCGGTGGACGTCTCCACCTCGATGCTCGCCAGCGACGTGGAACCGGACCGGCTGACCGCTGCCAAGGTGGCCGCCGGCCGGTTCGTCGACGGGCTGCCCGACGAGTTCAACGTCGGGCTGGTCGCCTTCGCCGGCAGCGCCGCCGTGTTCGTACCGCCCGGCACCGACCGGGACGCCCTGCACAGCGGAATCGAACGGCTGGCCGAGGGGGCGACCGGGGTGCAGGGCACCGCCATCGGCGAGGCGATCAGCACCTCCCTCCAGGCCATCCGGGGGTTGGACAACCAGGCGGCGAAACAGCCACCCCCGGCCCGGATCATCGTGCTCTCCGACGGCGCGAACACCTCCGGACGGGACCCGGTGGAGGCGGCCGACGACGCGGTGTCGGCGAAGGTACCCGTGCACACCATCTCCTTCGGCACGCTCTCCGGATACGTCGACCGGGGCGGCCGACCCATCCAGGTACCGGTCGACGGGCAGACCCTCAAGGACGTCGCCGAGGCCACCGGTGGCCGCTACCACGAGGCGAGCACCAGCGAGGAACTGCGCGCCGTCTACGAGGACATCGGTACCTCGGTCGGCTACCGGATGGAACGACAGGACATCTCGGCCCGGTTCATCGGCATCGGACTGCTCTTCGCCCTCGGCGCGGCGGCCGGCTCGCTGCGCTGGTTCTCCCGGCTGCCCTGACTGCTCCACCGGTACCCCGTAGCAGCGCCACACCCTTCACGCCATGAGGAGGCGGACGATGGCAGTGCAGACCGGCCTCGGTGAACCCCGGGGCCCCTGGTTCATCTCGCCCCACCTGCACCACGACCCTGACGGGCGTCGGGAGGTACCCGGGAACGGTGGTGGCGGATGGCGGCGGAGCCTGCTCACCGGGCTGGCCCTGGTCGCGGTCTCCACCGCGTCCGGCGGCCTGGCCGGGGGCTGGGTGGCCGGACAGGGCGGCGAACCGAAGGCGGCGACGGCCGCCGCGGTACCGGCCGAACTGGTGACCGCCGCCGGCCGCACCGTGCCCGGCGTGGTCTCGGTCCTCGTCGACGGGGGCAGCGGCTCCGGCTTCGCCCTCGACGACCAGCAGCACGTCATCACCAACGACCACATCATCGCCCGCGCCCGGGCCCGCTCGGTGACCGTGGAGACCCCGGGTGGCCGACGGCTGCCGGCCGAGGTGGTGGGGCGAGAACCGGGCAGCG
Source organism: Micromonospora echinofusca (assembly GCF_017614955.1). Classification (GTDB taxonomy): domain Bacteria; phylum Actinomycetota; class Actinomycetes; order Mycobacteriales; family Micromonosporaceae; genus Micromonospora; species Micromonospora echinofusca_A. Next base: position 799 of record NZ_WVUH01000219.1, on the reverse strand, counting down.
ACATCGCCGTGCTGCGGGTACCGCCCTCGGCGGCGCTGACCCCGCTGCCGCTGGCCAAGCCGGGCAGTACGAAAGTGGGGGAGCCGGTGCTGGCGGTCGGCTCCCCGCTCGGCCTGCCCGGTACCGTCACCGCCGGCATCGTCAGCGCCCTGAACCGGCAGGTCCGGCTGGGCAACAACCGGCACTCGGCGGTGCAGACCGACGCCTCGATCAACCCGGGCAACTCGGGTGGCCCGCTGGTCAACGCCCGGGGCGAGGTGGTCGGGGTGAACACCGCCATCGCCACCATCGACGGCAACGGGTCGATCGGGATCGGGTTCGCCATCCCGATCGAGCAGGTGCAGCAGGTCGCCGACACCATCATCGGCAAGGGCGGCTGACCGTCCCACCGGGCGGTCCGGTGCGGCCGGGTGGAATCCGGAAGCGGGGAACGTCGCGCAGCGGCTAGCCTCGGGGCGTGGCCGATGATCTGCGCGTGACGGACCGCCTGGTCATCCCCGGCGCCGAGCTGCGGGAACGCTTCTCCCGATCCTCCGGGCCGGGCGGGCAGGGGGTCAACACCGCGGACTCGCGGGTCGAGTTGAGTTTCGACGTGGCCGGCTCACCGAGCCTGCCGGAACACCTGCGCAGCCGCGCGGTGGAGCGGCTCGCCGGCCGGCTGGTCGACGGGGTGCTCACCATCGCCGCCAGTGAACACCGCGCCCAGCTCGCCAACCGTGAGGCGGCCCGGGCCCGACTGGTCGCCCTGCTCCGGGACGCGGTCGCCCCACCGCCGCCACCCCTCTGGCCGACCCGGCCG
>NZ_WVUH01000218.1 GCF_017614955.1 Micromonospora echinofusca | reverse complement strand
GGCAGGAGGGGATCATGCGGGGTGCGGTACCGGGGCTGGCCAGCCCTCACCCGATCGGGCAGGCGTTACCTGCCGCGTACCTGGAGGACGACTTCGCGCAACGGTTCACCGCCGGTCTGGACGAGGTGCTGGCGCCGGTCCTGCTGACCCTCGACTGTCTCGACGCGTACCTGGATCTGGACCTGGCCCCGCCGGATTTCCTGGACTGGCTGGCGGGTTGGGTGGCCGCGCCCGTGGACCAGGGCGGGCCGCCCGACGGGGTTGGCCGGGTCGACCAACGCGGGTCGGCGCGTCAGCGGCGGGACCTCGTCCGGTACGCGGTGGAGCTGCACCGCTGGCGTGGTACGGCCCGGGGGATCGCGTTGGCGGTCGAGTTGGCCACCGGGACGCAGGTTGAGGTGACCGACAGTGGCGGGGTGAGCTGCTCGACGACGCCGACCGAGGCGTCCGTGTCGGAGGAGCGGGCCGAGGTCCGGGTACGGATCGCCTCCTCGGCCGACGAGACGGTGGTACGGCGGATCCTGGCCGCCACGGTACCGGTCCATGTCCGGGTGACGGTGGAGCGCCAACCATGATCATGTGCCCGGAGTGTGGTACCCGCAACCGTGACGACGAGCGCTTCTGCGGCGGCTGTGGTGCCTTCCTCCGCTGGGACAGCGACGCCACGACGACGCCCCGGCCCGAGCCGCAGCCCACCACCGAGCGGGCCGACGCGGACCGGACGGCGGAAGCGGACCAGGCCACGAGAGCGGACCAGGCGACGGAGGCGGAGCGAGCGACGGAAGACCGGACCGGGGCGGAGCCGGCAAAGGAGAGACAGCCTGCGGTGGACCAGCCGGAGCCACACCAGCCGGGACCCCACCAGCCGGGCCCCCACCAGCCGGGACCGTTCAACCGGACCGTGCCGGATCCCGAACCGGTCGACCCGGTCGACCCGGTCGACGAGCCGACACCGCCGGCCCCGACACAGCGGCGCTGCCCGGCCTGCGGCCGGGACAACCGACCGGAACGGAAGTTCTGCTGGCACTGCGGGAAGCTCCTGGACGCCGCGGTACGGCCGGCGCCGGAGCGGACCTGGTGGCAACGGCTCCGGGACCGGCTGCGGCGGCGTCGGACCCGACGTCGCCCGGCCCGGGACAGCCGACGGTCGACCGCCGCACGACTGACGCTGCTGATCGTCTTCGGGCTCTGCCTGGTCGCGGTACTGGCGGTGGTCGGGCCGCCGCTGGTCCGCCGGGCGGTGGAGGCGGTACGCGACCGCACCCAGGATCCGGTGCCACTGGTCCCGGACATGGTGTCGGCCTCGTCCTCGCTGCCGGACGCGGCGGCGGCTCGGCTCACCGACGGGGCGAACAACCGCTACTGGGCACCGGCCGGTACCGGCATCGACGCCTGGGTGGAGGGGCGGTACCGGGAACCGGTCCGGCTGCTCACCGTGGTCGTCACCCCCGGGGTGGGCCTGAACCGGCAGAAGTTCCTCGCCGCCGGCCGTCCCCGCCGGCTCACCGTGGTCACCGAACGGCGGGACGGACAGCAGCAGCGGACCGACATCGACCTGCGGGACACGCCAGGGGCACAGCACTTCGACGTGGAACAGGCGGACGTCGTGCGGATCAGGCTGGAGGTCCGTTCGACCTACGGTCACGACCTGGTGCCGGGCGTGGCGATCGCGGAAGCGGAATTCTTCGGCCGGCGCTGACCGGCGGAACCTCCGCCGGTACCCCCTCCACCAGTGCCGGATCGAGCCCGAGGGAGACGAGAACGTCGGCGTACCGACGGCGGGCGTGCGCGGCGGCGGCAACGTTGCCCGCCCGGCTGTGGGCCGCGATCAGCAGCCGCCAACCGACGTCGTGACACGGGTCGATCTCGACGCAACGGGCCGCCATCGTGACGGCCGAGTCGACACCGGTGTCGACGGCCCCGTCGAGGACCGCTGCCGCGAGGTCCGCCGCCGCGTCCGCCGCCTGGCGGCGCAGCGTCTCCCGCTCGGTCACCACCCATTCCGCCGGGCCGTCCTCCGGCAGCAGTTCACCGGTGTACGCGGCGACCGCCGTCCGCAGGTCGTCGAGGGCGCGTGGATGTCGCAGGTAACCGAACCGGGAGGCCCGGTGCACCGCCTGCCGGAACTCGGTGACGTCGCACCAGGTCCCCGGGGGGAGCGCGAGCAGGTAGGCGTCCCCGTCGCGGTGCAGCAGCGTCTCCCGGTCCACGGCCGGCAGGTGGGTGTCGAGGAACCGGCGCAGGCTGGACAGGGCGACGTGCAGCGAACGGGTGGCGGTGGCCGGGTCGGTGTCCGGCCAGAGGGCGGCGAGGAGCCGGTCCCGGTGCACGGCCCGGCCGGCGTGCATGGCCAGGATCCGGGCCACCGTCCGGGCCCGGGGCCGCAACGGTGACCAGTTCAGTGGCTCCCCGTACAGGCAGAGCTGGAAGCCGCCGAAGCAGCGCACGGCCAGCGGCGCCGGCCCCGACCCGACCGGCACCCCGCCCGGCACCGTCTCCGTCTCCGGCTCCCGGGTGAGCCAGGCGGTCAGCATCGCGTCGGGGATCCCGGCCTGTTCGGCAGCGGTACGCACGACGGCGAGGCCGGCCGGCCGCTCCGGACCGGCCGGTACACCGGCGGCGAGGGCCAGCACCCGCGCCCCGGGTACCCCCGCCGACCGGGCGGTGCTCTCCGCCCGGCGTACCTCGACCTCCGCGTCGGGTAGCCGGGCCCGGACGGCGGCCAGGGCGAGCAGGGACTGCGCCCAGGCCGCCAGCACACCGCTGTCCACCGCCCGGGCCCGGGCGAGCAGCCGGCCCGCCTCCTCGATCCCCGGCCCGCCGTGCAGGGACCGGGCCAGCGCGGCGCAGCCCGTGGCGAGCAGCGCACCCCAGGGATCGTCCAGCCGGTCGCACTCCTCGCCGACGGCGTCGGCCTCCTTCAGGTCCGCCTCCGTACCGGTCAGCGCGGGTACCGCCCGGGCGAGCCGGGCCAGCCAGGGCAGGCCGGCGCGGTCGGCGTCCAGGCCGACGGCGGCAACCGCGGCAGCCCCGGCGGGATCCCCCCGGGTCACCGCGACGACGGCGCGCAGAAGTTGACCGGCCAGCCCGGCCAGGCCGCCCCGGGCGGGAGCCGGCCGGTCCAGGGTGCGCAGCGCCTCGGCGACGTGGCCGGCCAGCAGCAACGCGCCGACCCGCACCAGGGCACCCTCGACGTCGGAGAGGCGTTCGGCCGCACCGACCACCAGGACCGGATGCCGCCGGGTGGCCGTACGCAGCCAGCCGGACCAGTGTCCCCGCCAGGGTGGACCCTCCGGCAGCCAGGTCGTCACGCCGGCCCGCAGGGTACGGCAGCGCAACCGGGCCGGCTCGCTGTCGAACATCTCCTCGGCCCGGCGCAGCAACGGTACCGCCGCCGCCAGCCGCCCCTCGGTGATCCGGTGCCGTGCGTCGGCGAGGACCAGCCAGGGATCCTCCGCGATGAACCAGTCGGGCAGCAGGTCGGACCAGGGGTCGAGACCCTGGACGGCCACGCTGCTGCCGGCGCTGTCGAGCAGCCGGTGCACCTCCTCCCAGCGCTGGGCCCGGGCGAAGCAGCGGGCCGCCTCCAGCAGGGCGCCCTCGTCGGCGAGGAGCCGGCCGGCGCAGGCGTGCCAGGCACGGGCGGCCTCCTCCCCCAGCTCGCTGGTCAGTACGGCGAGCAGGTGGGCCCGCAGCACCTCGTGGTAGGTGAAGGTGCGGCCACCGTCGTGGGAGGTGGTGAACGCCTGCCGGCGTTCCAGTTCCGCCAACGCGGCCTGCCCGTCACCGCCGCCCAGCAGCGTGTCGCAGCGGGCAGCGGTGAGGACCTCGAACACGCTGGTCCGGACCAGGAACCGGCGCAGCGGCGGGGCGAGTTCGGCGAGCACCGTCCGGGTGAGGTAGTCCCGGGACAGCGCCGAGCGGCCGGCCAGCGAGGCCACCGCGCGGCGCCGGTCGGTCAACGGTTGACCCCGGGTGGACAGGTGGTAGAGCCGGAGACCGGCTGCCCAACCACCGAGCCGGCGGGTCAGGGCGGCGACGTCGTCGGCCGGTAGGGGCTCCCGGTAGACGTCCCGCAGCAGCCGTTCGACCTCCCAGGTGCGGAAGCGGAGCTGATCGGCGTCGACGACGGCACTGTCGGAGAACTCGTGCCGGGTGAGGATCAGCGGTGGGGTCCGCCGGGTGCCGACCAGCACCCGCAGTCCGTCCCGGGTCAGGGTGAGGGCCCGGTCCAGCAGGACCGACTCGCCGGCCGATCCCTCGATCAGGTGCAGATCGTCGACGACCAGTACCCCGGGGCGGTCGGGCAGCACGTCCGCCAGCCGGCGGGCCACCCGCGCCGGGTCGGCGTCCGACGGGACGGTCCGCAGCCACCCCACCGGCCCGTCGGCGGTGGCCGCGTACTGGGCGAGCAGGGTGGTCTTGCCGGCTCCGGCGGGTGCGACGACCAGGCCCAGTGACCGGGGCCGGGCGGCCAGGGCGGTGATCAGCCTCGGTCGCGGGAGGTTCAGCGACGGCTGGTCAGCGGGTCCTGAGGACATCGCACGCACCTCCCCCGAGGTCGCGTCGTCGCCACCGGCGGCCGGCAACACCGCTGATGATAGCCATCAATTCCGGTCGCTAGCGCCCCGTGACCGGACAATAACCGTCGGATATCAGCGTAATGTCACGCCCCGCTGCTCCGTCACCCGGCCGGTACCGCTCAGTCGTCGATGGTGACGCTGGTGATCCACGACGGTGGAAGGGGCGCATCGGCACCGATCAGCCCGGCGACGACCCGGGTCGACACCAGCGGCTCCGCCGGCCACGGGGTGTACCCGTCGGTGAGCACGACGACGATGTGCGGGCGTACCCGCAGCGCCGCCTCCACCCCGACCCGCAGGTCGGTGCCACCCCCACCGGCCAACTGCACCTCGCCGACGGTGTGCACCGCCTGTACGACGTGCACCGCCGCGTCGCAGGAGAGGACGGTGACCCGGTTGCCGCCGATGCCGACCGCGCGCAGCACCCCGGACACCTCGGCCAGGGCGGCGGCGAGTTGGGGCGTACCCATCGACCCGGAGGTGTCCACCACCACCGCCACCCGGGGTACCGGCTGCCGCAGGCTCGGCATCACCACCCCCCGCATGGCCGAGGAGCGGCGGGACGGCCGGTGGTACGTGTAGTCGACCGCCCCGCTGGCCCAGGCCGCCGCCTCGCGTACCGCCCCGGTGAGCGCCCGCCGCCAGTCCACCCGGGGTTCGAGGAGTTCGGTGGCCCAGCGCTGCCAGCCGGCCGGCACGGTACCCCGGGAGCGCAGGTGGGACCGTACCTGCCGGGCGGTGTCCCGGCGGATGGCCTGTACCTCCACCGCGCCGACACCCGCGGTGGCGCCGTGTTCCCACGGCCGGTCGAGGCCGTGTGCGCCGGATCCGCAGTCCACGCCACCGGTCACCTCCGGGGGCAGCAGCGGCAGGTACTGCTCGAAGGTGCGCCCGTCCGGCAGCCCGAAGGTTGCCGGTTCGATCCGGTCCGCCGGCAGTGCCACCCCGTCGGTGACCAGGTCGTCGTTGATCTCGCAGTCCTGCGCGACGTTGACCCGGTGGTGGTCGTGGCGTTGCCCGACGGGGAGCCGGTCGGCCCGGCCGTGGTGGTCGCGCAGCAGGTGGGCGACCTCGTGGATCCACACCCCGGCGAGGTGGGGGACGGGCGTGCGGTCGACGAACTCCGGTGACACGTAGCACCGCCACCGCCGGTCCACGCCCATGGTGGGCACCTGGTGCGACTCCACGACGGTGATGCTGAACAACGCGGTGGCCAGGTACGGGCGGTCCTGCGCGGCCCGGAAGCGGGCCGCGAGCAGTTTCGTCCGGTCGAGGGCGGCCGGTCTGTCCCGGGGTCCCTCGGGCAGCCCTGTCGGGCGGTTGCCGGCCGGCGGGCCGGTCATCCGGGCAGGCGGCCGGAGAGGTGCAGCACCTCGGCGAAGGCGCCGATGGTGGGCGGCACCGGCCAGGACACGTCACGCAGTGCGGCCAGGTCCATCGCGGCGCGGGCGGCGATGTCCGGTACCCCGGCCTGGACCGCCTTCTCCAGCACCACCCAGCCGGCCTCCCAGCGCTGCCGGTCGACCCGGGTCTGCACGGCGGAGATCACGGCGGTGAGGAAGGCGAGTTGCCGGTCACCGCGCTCCGGTAGCCGGAACGCCGCCGGGTCGGCCAGGACCCGTTCCGGGTCGGGCAGGTCGAGGTTCTCCAGGTAGGTGACGAACTCCAGGCCCGCACCGTCACCGACCGCGCCGACCACGGCGAGCGCCAGCGCGTCCGCGCCGGTGCCGGTGCTGTGGTGGAAGGCCAGCAACCGCAGCACCATCTCCCAGGTCCGGGGGGACGGCCAGGCACCGCCCCGGGCCTCGGTGTCGGCGGGCAGGTGGTGGGCCAGTCCGGGGCGGGCGGTGAGGAACCCGGCGACCGCGCCGCGCGCCTTCGCCAGGGCGGTCGCCGTACGCCGGGACTCCACCACCGGCACGGTCACCGCCGGCCAGGTACCGGCGAGACCACGCGCGACGGTCCGCGCGTCGTGGGACCAGTGCAGGTGGACGAAGCGGTTCGCCAGCGGCGGGGCGAGGTGCCAGCCGTCGGCGGCGCTGGTCGGCGGGTTCGCGGCGGCCACGATCCGCACCGCCGGGGGCAGGTGCAGGCTACCGACCCGGCGTTCCAGCACCACCCGCAGCAGGGCCGCCTGCACCGCCGGTGGGGCGGAGGACAGCTCGTCGAAGAAGAGCAGTCCGGTGCCGGTACGGGCCAGCCGCACCGCCCAGTCGGGCGGGGCCATCGGCACCCCGTCGGTGGCCGGCGAGTCCCCGACGATCGGCAGGCCGGCGAAGTCCGACGGCTCGTGCACGCTGGCGACGACCGTCTCCATCGGCGTACCCAGGCCCTCGGCGAGCTGCTGCAACGTCGCGGACTTGCCGATCCCGGGCTCGCCCCAGAGCAGCACCGGCAGGTTCGCCGAGACGGCGAGGGCGAGGGCCGCCACCTTCGGGTCACGGACCGGTTCGGTGCGCGCCCGGCGGGTGGCCGCGACGAGCGCGTCGGCGGCGGCGAGCGGATTGTCGATGGTGGTCACCGCTTCACCCACTCCTCGACGAGGTCCCGGATCCGCACCTGCGGGTGCTCCGGGTCGCCCTCGTCGTCGTAGTCGTACATGCTGGCCTTGCCGTCGGCCAGCTCCGTCACGGTCCAGCCGTTGCCGTCGGTGGCCTTCGGGTCGGCGCCGGCCGCCAGCAGCGCGGCGACCAGTTCGGGGGTGCCGCCGTCGCCCACGGCGACGTGCAGGGCGGTGCGTCCCCGCCGGTCCGGGGCGTCCACCGGGACCCCCGCCTCGACGAGCCGGTGCAGCGGGGTGACGTCGTCCAGGGCGCGCAGGTGGTGCAGCAGGGTGCCGCCGCGACCGTCGCCCATCCGGGGGTCCAGGCCGGCGTCGAGCAGGGCGGTGAGTGCCGCCGATCCCCCGTGCTGGATGCGTTGCAGCACGTCCCTGCGGAGTTGCTTCAGCGGTCGGGGCAACCGGTCACCGGAGCCGTGCCAGGCGCGGACGGCGGCGACGCACCCGGCGGTCGGCCCGCCGAGGGCGACGAGCATGCGTTCCCGGGCGATCTCCTCCGGGGTGTGCGACACCGGGTCGAGCCGACCGTCGGCGTGGACCAGGGTGTGCCACCGGCCGCCGCAGCGCACCGGCACCCGTAGCGTCACGCCGCCGGTCGCTGCCGACGCGGCGTCGGCTCCGGCCTCCGCACCGGCGGCCGGTGGGCCCGGCGTCGCGGACGGGAACAGGGCCTGCCGGACCAGCGGGTGCAACCCGGTGTGGTCGAGCAGGCCGGTCCGGAGCAGTTCCAGGTCGACGGGCCGGTCGTGCACCACGTCGGCCATGCGGAGGTGGCTGAAGTTGTCCCGGTCGTAGCCGGGGAAGGACACCGCGGTACCACCGTCGTCGCGTCGGCGTACGGCGGCGAGGATGCGCCACTGGCCGCCGATCATCGCCCGGTCCACGCCGTACCGGCGGTGCAGCCGGGTCAGCTCGGTGGGCAGCCCCAACGGCACGAACTGCCGGTGCACGGCGGCCACGGTGGCGTTGGTCGTCGGGTCACCGGTGGCGATGTCCGGGTCGAGGTCCAGCCCGGCAACCGCCCACGCGTCGGCGAGCGCCCCGGCGGCGACGTACCGTTCGAAGACCTCGGTCCGGGTCGCGGGGTCTGCCGGGTCGACCGTGGTGGCGTACGCGTCGAACGGCAGGACGTCGCCGTCGGGGGTGAAGCCGGGCAGCCGGCCGGCGGAGCCGCCGTAGGCGGTGGCGAGCCCGTCGACGTGGGCCGCGCTCCAGAACGGTGGTGGCAGGTCCCGTCGACCGCTGAGGTCCTGCCGGGCCGGGCCGACGGTCAGTCGTAGCCGCTGCGACCCGTCGACCGTCTTCGGGGTGTGCAGCAGCAGCGCCAGGTCGGTGTCGGCGAACCGGTCGTCGTGGGTGGACAGCAGCCACTGCTGGTGGGTGGCGAGGCTGGTCCGGCCACCCAGGACCCGGGGCAGGTGCCAGCGCAGCAGGTCCGGGGCGAGCGCGGTCAGGTCGCCCTCGATCCGTTCGGCCTGCCGTCGACTGTGCTCGCGGGCCAGGTCGGCGAGGTCGACGGCGACGTCGATGCGGCCGGCGGCGCAGGCCGTCCGCCAGTCCCCGGCGGACCGGGCGGCGGCGCACGCCTCGATCATCGTGGCCGGTACGGCGTACCGGCGGATCCGCTGCCAGACGCGCGCTTCGGGGAGCAGGGTGGGCGGCACGGCGGTCACCGGTACACGCTGGCGATGGCCCGGATGTCCGGGTGCGGTGGGGTGGCCGGCCGGTCGGCGAGCAGGCTGACCGCGCGGCGGCGCATCCGTCGGGGCACGCCGCCGTTGATGCCGAGGTACTCCAGGGTGGGGTGGCCGTCGACGGCGTCGACGAGCTGCCGGGCACCCCGGCCGCCGATCCCGGTGTGCCGCAGGTCCAGCCGGCGCAGCCGGGCGGTGGGCAGCGCGGCGGCGAGTGCGGCGGCGCCATCGTCCCCGACGGTGTTGTCGGCCGCCCCGAGGGCCCGCTGCGACGGCGGTCGGGCCAGGTCGAGGGCGGTCCAGGCGGTCAGGTGCCGGGCCAGTGCGGTGACCCCGGCCGGGGTGATGGCGTTGCCGCCCAGCCCGAGGGTCAGTTCCCTGCCGTCGGCGAGCCCGGCCAGGGCGGCGGCCCCGGCGTCACCGAGGTGGTTCGCGGCGAGGTACAGCTCGCGGATGCCGGCGTCGTGGACCAGGGTGCCGAGGGCCGGTACGGCGTCCGGCCCGAGGCCGTTGCCGCCGAGGAAGATCCGTTGCAGCCGGACCTTCCGGGTGGCGAGGACGTCGGCGAGTGCGGTCAGCCCGCGTACGGTCATCCCGACGTTGACCAGGTCCAGGGTGCGGATGGTGGCGTTCACGGCCAGCGCGGCGGCGAGCCGGCTGACCCCTTCGTCGCCGATCGGGTTGCGTTTGAGCCACAGCGCCCGCACCGAGTCGTCCCCGGCGAGCCGGTCGGCCAGCGCGGTCACCCCGGCCGGGTCGATCCGGTTGCAGCCGAGGTAGAGGGTCTCGACGTGGTGGCCGGGGCGCAGCGCGTCGGCGACCGCGCGGGCGCCGTCGGTGCCGAGCGCGTTCGTGCCGAGCAGCAGGTGCCGGACCAGCGGGGAGTCGACGGCGGCGGCGACGATCCGGGCGGTCTGCGCCGGGCCGACGCCCTGCTTGCACAGGTCGAGCCGGCCGTCGGCCTGGACGGTGCCGCGCGGGAAGACCGCCGGCCCGCCCACCGTGCCCGGATCGGCGAGCCGGGCCAGCAGCGGGTCGAAGTCGGTCGGGTCGGCGAGCCCGGCGTCCGGGTCGGCGATGGCCGGGCAGCGCACCGGCGTCGGTTCGGTCACCAGGGCACGCTCCGGTAGTCCTTGAGGAACCGGCCGCTCACCGGGTCGCCGGTGACACCCCGCACGATCGGGTCGTAGACCCGCGCGGCGCCGTCGACGACGTCCAGCGGTGGCCGGAAGCCGAGGTCGCGTTGGGCGGTCTTGCTCGGGTGCGGTCGCTCGTCGGTGACCCAGCCGGTGTCCACGGCGTTCATCAGGATGCCGCTGGCGGCGTAGTCGTCGGCGACCGTGCGGACGAGCATGTTCAGCGCCGCCTTGGCCATGTTGGTGTGCGGGTGGCGGACGGTCTTGCCGACCCGGGAGAAGCTGCCCTCCATCGCGGACACCTGCACCACGTACCGCTGCGGGTGCCGGCTGGCCGTCATCAGCGGACGCAGCCGGGAGGTGAGCAGGAAGGGCGCGAACGCGTTCACCACGTGCACCTGCAACCACTCCTGGGGGCTGACGTCCACGTCCCGCAGCACCCACGAGTTGACCTCGCGCAGGTCGAGCGGCTGACCGGTCTCGTCGACCCGCCCGGCGGGGAAGAACGCGTCGAGCACGGCCGGCGGGCCGGCCGCCGCGTCGGTGGTGGGCGCGGCACCGACGGCGATCCGCGCCGCCGACCCGTCCAGCGCCGTCGACTCCCCGGCGCGGACCTCCCGGTGGTACGCCGCCGGCCGGTACAGCGTCTGGGCCGCGTTGTTGACCAGGATGTCCAACCCGGTGAAGCGCCGGCCGACCAGCCCGACGAAGTCGAGGGTGCCGGGCAGGTCCAGCAGGTCGACGCCGTGCACGTAGAGCCGGTCGGCCCAGTCGTCGACATCCGGTACGGCGGCGTAGCGGCGGGCCGCGTCGCGCGGGAACCGGGTGGTGACGACGACCTCGGCGCCGTCGCGGAGCAGTTTCAGGGCGGTGTGGAAGCCGATCTTCACCCGCCCGCCGGTGACCACCGCCGTCCGGCCGGTCAGGTCGCAGCGGGCGTGCCGGCGGGCCCGGTTCTCGGTGGCGCAGGGCGGGCACATCAGGTGGTAGTCGGTGTCCACCGACCGGTACGGCGCCTTGCACACGTAGCAGCGCCGGGCCCGGACCAGCGTGCTGCGCCCGGCCCGCTCGTCGGCTCCGGCCGGCGGGACACCAGCGGCCCCGGCACGTGCGGCGGCGTCACCGGTGGTGCCGCCCGCGTCGTCGGCGACCGTGGAGGGGATCTCGGTGTGGAACCGGGTGGCCCCGGCGAGCAGGGCCCGGTCGGCCTGCCGGGTCCGCGCGTCGCGCCGGGCCTTGGCGCGCTTCTTCACGCCCCGGGCCGCGTCGGCCACGGCCCGTTCCACCTCCCGGCGGGTCACCTCGTCGAGGTCGGCATCGTCGAGCCGGGCGAGCACGGCGAGGCAGGTCGCCACGTCCGCGCGATCCACGATGCCCCTCCCCGTTCAGGTGGCGAGACCGGCCGGATTCGAACCGGCGTCCTCCAGCTTGCTGTCAAGGCGCGTCGACCTCTGCGCTACGGCCTCGCCGCGCGGCAGCATACCGAAGAGCACCGACAGTGGATCTCCGCCGGGTGGCCGCGCGGCGGTGACCAGGGCGGCTGCTACCGACCGGACGTCCGGCGGGCCAGCGCCAGGACGTCGGCCGGGGTACGCCCGGCCCCGTCCCGCGCCTGCGGGTCCGCGCCCGCGTCGACCAGCGCCGTCATCACCTCGACGGCGAGCGCCTCGGCGGCGGCGTGCAGCGGCGTACCGCCCGCACGGTCCCGGTCGGCCGGCGACAGTCCCGCCGCGAGCAGCACCGGCAGCACCCGGGCGTGGTCCACATGCGACACCCAGTGCAGCAGCGTGCCGCCCCGGCCGTCGCGCAGCCCGACGTCCAGCCCGTCGGCCAGGACGGCCAGCAGACCGTCGGTGTCTCCGTGCCGGGCGAGGGCGAAGACGTCCCGCCGGATGGTCCGGATCTCCTTGGGTACCGGTGCCGCCCCGGTACGCCAGGCCCGTACCGCCGCCGCGCAGCCGGTGATCGGACCACCCAGGCCGGCGAGCAGGAACTCCCGCTGCAACTCGTCGGCGGTGTGGTGCCGGGAACGGATCTGCCCACCGGTGACCTCGACGACGTGCCAGTCCGGGCCGCACCAGACGCGCACGTGTCGCCGGGGCGCCGGGGCCGGGGGGTGCCAGGACTGCACCCGGTCGGGGAACAGTGCCGCGTGTACCAGCGGATGCAGTTCGTCGGGGCGCAGCCGGCCGTGCCGCAACAGGGCCACGTCGGCCGGGGCCGCCAGCCCGAACACGTACGGCCCGCCCCGGTCCTCCCGCCGGGGCGCCCGCCGGACCGTCAACCCGCCGTCGGTGGCGACGTCGACCGCGAGGGTGCCGTCGATGGACACGAGGGTCGTCGCCCCGTACCGGTGCGCCAGCCGACGGACCTCGGCGGCCAGTACCGGCAGCGTCGACGCGTACCGGCCGAGCAGCGATTCGAGCGGCCACGCCGACCACCAGCGGGGTGGGTCGGCGAGGTCCACCGCGAGCCCGGCCGCCTCGTAGGCGTGTACCAGGTCCCCTGCGGCGAGCCGGGCGGCGATGGTCTCGACC
>NZ_WVUH01000217.1 GCF_017614955.1 Micromonospora echinofusca | reverse complement strand
GGACCAGGGCCGGGGGCGGGGCTTCGGCGGTGGCGGTGGGCGCGCCGGCGGTCGCGGCCGAGCCGACCAGCGCCACCAGGGCGAGGGTACGGACGAAGAGACGACGATGCATGGGCAGATGCTGCCATGAAGATATCTGCCAACGCAGCATCCCGGGCGAAGGTTTTTTCCAGATCAGATGGGTCGGGAAGGGCCGGGTGGCTCCTCCGGCTCGCCCCGGTAGCGCCGTCCCGCGCTCAGCAGGAGCGGGGCGACGGCTGCCGCGAGTGCGCCGCCGACGAGTGGGAAGACGATGAAGACCCAGAGTTGGCGCAGCGCGGTGCCGCCCTCGAAGAGTGCCGGACCGAACGACCGGGCCGGGTTGACGGAGGTGCCGTCGAGGGTGATCCCGACCAGGTGGACGACGGCCAGAGCGAGGCCGATGGCCAGTCCGGCGAAGCCGGCGTGCTCGACCCGGCTGGTCACCACCAGGACCACCAGGACGAACAGGAAGGTCAGGACGGTCTCCAGCACCATCGTCCCGCCGAGGTTGATGTGCTTGCCGTAGCCGTTGGTGCCGAGGGTGCCGGTCTGGTCGACCACCGCACCCCAGCGGGTCAGCCCCCAGAGGACGAACCCGGCGACGGTCGCGCCGAGGAACTGGGCGATCCAGTACGCCACCGCGCCGGCTGGTGAGATCTTGCCGGACAGCAGCACGCCCAGGGTCACCGCCGGGTTGACGTGGCTGCCGGAGAGCGGGCCGATCGTGTAGACCAGCGCCAGCATGATGAAGCCGAACGCCAGGGCGACCACCACCACACCGCCCTCCTGGCGGGCCGCCACCGCGCTGCCCACGCCGAAGAAGACCAGCAGCAGCGCGCCGAGGAACTCGGCGGCGTATCGGCGTGAATCATCCACTACGTCATGATAGGGAGGATTTGCGGGTGCGGTGGAAACTCCGGGCGGATCGCCGGTTCCCGGTGGCCAGGTCGGGGGAGACGAGCCGTTCCGTTTGACGGATCGGCCGGTAGCGGGCAACGTGGGGTCCGAGGGGCCCGTCAGCTGCCCTGTCCCGTCGACCGCGACGACCTGCGGCGACCGTCTTCTCCCGCCGTGTGCTCGTGAGCGGGCTGAGCCAAGCCTGCGCCGACGGCCACGATCCGCGATACCACGAGGAGTTCGAGATGCTCACCATGACCGACAACGCCGTGCTGGTGATCCGTGACCTGACCGCCCAGCAGTCGGTACCCGAGAAGGGCGGACTGCGGATCGCCTCCGATCCTGCGGCGGGCTCGCTCTCGATCGAGCTGGTACCGCAGCCCACCCAGGGTGACCAGGTGGTCGACAGCAACGGGGCCCGGGTCTTCCTCGACTCCGGTGCGGCCGAACTGCTCAACGACACCTCGATGGACGCCGAGGTCGACGACGAGGGGGTCATCCAGTTCGGGTTCACTGAGAAGCCGGCCTGACCGGGTACCGGTCCGGCGGGTCGGTTCCCGTGCCGGTCCGGCAGGTCGGGTCCCGTCCCGGCAGGTCCGTCGACGGTCCGGTCCGGTGGGCGGGTGGTGTCAGCCGGCCCGCCGGTCCGCTCCGCCCCGGGGCGGCCAGCCCGACCGGTCACCGCGGGTGGCCCGCCGGCCGGTACGTCCGTGACCGGACCGGCGTCCGCCGGGCGGTTCGTGGCCGGGGTCCGACTGCCGGTCCGCCGGTGCCGGCCGCCGCAGGTCGGTCAACACCTGCGTCAGGTGGTGCGAGGTGCTCCACGCGGTCCAGTTGCTGGTCGACCCGGGACCCGCCGCGTGCCGGGCCCGCCGCAGGATCTCGTGGTCACCCCAGGAGAAACCGGCGCCGGCCGGTGGCCAGTACGGCGCGGAGACCAGGGTCCGGCACAGGTCGGTGAAGCGGTGGTCACCCCGGCCGCCCCGGCGCGACCACCGGTAGACCCACCAGGTCTCCTCGGCGGTGTAGGCCATCGTGGGCAGCCGGTCGGCCGGTACGTCGAACGCCGGCAGCGCGGACCGCAGACCGTAGTCACCGAAGTCGACCCGGAGATCGACCAGTTGCCGCCACAGTAACCAGTCCCAGCGCGGCAACCGGGCCACCTCGTCGGTGGGCAGCGTGCCGAGGGTCGGCGGCATGGCCCCGGCGGTCACGGTCACCGATCGCCAGGCGTGCCGGTGGGCCCAGTTGACCAGCCGGCGGGCCCGGGGTTCGGCGGTCCGCACGTCGGCCGCGCAGCAGACGTCGGCCAGGTCGATGACCAGGTCGCACTGCTCGGGTACCAGGCCGGTCAGCCGCCAGATCCGTTCCACCGATGCGGTCGCGGCATCCGGCCCGCCCCGGTCGTGCCGGGTCCGGAGCCGCACCACGGCCCGGCGGAGCCAGGCCCGACTCGCCTCGCCGTGCCGGGTCAGCCGCTGGTCGCTCTCCGCGAGCCCGATCACCGGCAGCAGGGGTACGCCCCAGCGCGTCAGGTCGACGTCCGTGGCGTCACCGGGGTCGACCCCGACGACGAGCCCGCCGGGGAGCCGGGAGCGCAACTCGGCGGCGAGGTCCGGCGCGGCCCGGCCGGTCGGGATCTCCAGCAGCGGGGTGAGGAACGGCACCTCGCTGCCGTCGAGGTGACCCAACGCCTCCAGTTCGCCCCGTCCACCGTGGAGCACCGGACGGTAGTGCGGTGCCGTCCGATCGGTGTGGCCGGGCCCCATACCTCAATCTAGCCACCCATCGGTGAATGTCACAGGGTCGATGTCCGGGTGGGGCCGGTGTCGCGGAGCGGACCGAAATCCGGGCGACCGGCCGGCCGGCGGGCCGTAGCATCGGGCGATGCCCGAGGCGCCCTTCCGATACCGATCCCCCGACGAGGACAGCGCCCGGTGGCACGGGTTCCCCTTCCGGGACGGGGACATCGTCATCAGTACCCGGTCGAAGTGCGGCACCACCTGGGCGCAGATGATCTGTGCGCTGCTGGTGCTGCAGACCCCGGAGCTGCCGGCACCGTTGACCACGCTGTCACCGTGGCTGGACTGGCTGGTGGAGCCGCGCGACGAGGTGTACGCCCGGCTCGCCGCCCAGCGGCACCGCCGGTTCGTCAAGACCCACACCCCGCTGGACGGGGTACCGCAGGATCCCCGGGTGACCTACCTGGTGGTGGCCCGGCATCCGCTCGACATGGCCGTCTCCCTCTACCACCAGGGCGCCAACATCGACCGGGTCCGACTGGCCGAGCTGACCGGTCGGTCGGCGCCGACCGGGCCGGCACCGCGCCGCCCGGACGTACCCGAGTGGTTGCGCTCCTGGATCGACCGGGACGTGGATCCGCGCGAGGAGCTGGACTCCCTGCCCGGTGTGCTCTGGCACTACCGGGACGCCTGGGCCCGGCGGGACGAGCCGAACGTGGTGCTGGTGCACTACGACGACCTGTCGGCGGACCTGGCCGGCCAGATGCGTCGCCTCGCGGACCGGCTCGGCATCGACGTACCGGCACCGCGCTGGCCGCAGCTCGTCGAGGCGGCGACCTTCGACCGGATGCGCGTCCGGGCCGATCTGCTGGTGCCGGACCCGTTGGGGGTGCTCAAGGACCGGGACGCCTTCTTCCGCCGGGGCGGCTCCGGGGCCGCCCGGGAGCTGCTCGGCGCCGACGACCTGGCCCGGTACCGGGCCAGGGTGGCCGGGTCGGTGCCGGCGGACCTGCTGGACTGGCTGCACCGGGGCCGCTGACCCGAGGGACCGGCCGGCCCGGAGTTGCCGTCGTCGATTGACAGCGGGGCGGGGCAGTGATGGCATGGACGGGCGCGGAAGGCCGGGCATGGGTTGGGCACCCACTGCCAGTCGTCAGACGACCCTGCCTGGAAGGCGCACGATGCACCTCTTCCCGTCCCGCCGCGCATCCGGTCCCGGTGCGCGCCGGTCCGTTCCGTCCCCCGTCATCCCGTCGACCGACCCCGGCGTCCGCCGGTCGACCCGGACCCCGCTGCCCCGGTCGACCCCGGCCCGGGTCCGCCGGTCGGCGCTCGCCGCCCTGGTCGCCGGCGCGGTCGCCGCGCTGCTGGTCAGCCAGCTTCCGGCCCGGGCGCTGGTACCGGGCGACCCGCCTGCACCGGTCACCGGCAACGCCACCTACTTCGACAGCCTCGGTTCCCCGTACGGCGGCTGCGGGCTGCCGCAGGGCGAACTGGACTCGCCGCACTTCCTCGCGCTCAACGTGTACGACACCCCGGGTGACTACACGTCCTACCCGCCCCGGCCGATCCCACCCAGCATGGCCGACAAGATCGGCCTGTGGAACAACGGCCTGAACTGTGGCCGGTACATCCGGGTCTCCATCGGGGACTTCTGCACCGGGCTGAACGACGGTGCCCCCGGGCAGCCGTTCTGCCGTAACGGGTCCTGGGTGCCGGACGCCTACAACGGTGCCACGCTGACCATGCTGGTGGCGGACAGTTGCGGCGACGGCAACGCCTGGTGCCGGGACGACCGGTACCACCTGGACCTCGCCACCGCCTCGCTGAACCAGTTCGTGAAGAACGGGGCGCCGGTCGGCGACCTGTACCCGGACCACTGGGGCAACCGCCGGATCCAGTGGGAGTTCGTGCCGGCGCCGAACTACTCGGGCGACATCCGGATCGGCTTCCTGCAGGGTGCCCAGCGCCACTGGCCGGCGATCGCGGTGTCGCACCTGGCCAACGGCATCCACGGCGTCGAGTACCTGAGCAACGGCAGTTGGCAGCCGGCGCAGATGAACAGCGACATGGGGCAGTCGTACATCCTCGGCGCGACCGTCCCCGGTGGCACCGACTTCCAGATCCGGGTCCGGGACGCCGCGGGCACGCTCGTCAACAACGGCCGGGTGTACCGGTTCTCCCTGCCGGCCTCCTGCGGTGACCGGTGTGCGGCGGCGTACACCCAGGTCAGCTACACCACCTCGGACGGCTCGGGGCCGACGACCGGTCCGAGCCCGACGGTCGACCCGAGCCCGTCGGCGACGGCCAGCCCGACGCCGACGGGTACGCCGGCCGGTGGCTGCTCCGCGAGCTACGCGGTCACCGGTAGCTGGTCCGGTGGCTACCAGGCCGAGATCACGGTACGCAACACCGGTTCCTCGGCGATCGGTGGCTGGTCGACTGTGCTGTCGTTCCCCGGCAGCCAGCAGGTGGCGAACTACTGGAACGCCACGGTGACCCAGTCCGGTCAGCGGGTCTCGGCGACCAACGTGGGCTACAACGGTGTGCTGGCGCCGGGTGGTACGACCACCTGGGGCATGGTGGTCAACGGTGCGGACCAGCCACCCGGCGGGCTGACCTGCTCGGTGCGCTGACGCGACGGGGCGCCCCCGGTCGGCACCGGGGGCGCCCCTGCCGGTCGGACGTCACCGCTCAGTCGTCGTCCCGGTCGTCGTCATCGTCGTCGTTGTCGTCATCGTCGTCGGCCGGCTCCTGCTCCGCCTGCACCACGGAACCGTCGTGCCGGTCCACCTCGATCTCGTGTTCGGTCGTGCCGTTGAGGATCTCCACACTCCACACGTCACGGTCGTGTTCCCGTTCGGCCTCGATCTCGGTGATCTGCCCGCCACCGGCCCGGGCCAGCGCGATCTCCCCGGCCCGCTGCGGACTGACCTGGTCCCCGGTGGTCGGGGTGGTGCCGGTCGGCGCCGGGGCGGTGCCGGCGGGACTGCCGGGCGCGGGGCCGGTCGCCGACGGCTGACCGTCCGGCGTGGGGGCGAGCGTCGCGGCGGCGAGTGCGGGCCGGGCAGCGTCCCGCCCGGTGGTGGCGACGCCGAGGGCGGTACCGGTCACCGCGAGGACGGCTGCGGCGCCGGTGGCCGCCACGATCAGGGACGTGCGCTTCATCGTTACCTCCGAGGTCTCCGTGGCTACCTCAGGAGCGTGCCGCGCGGGCGGATAGCGGTGCGCTGTGTGGACCCTAACGCCCGGTTAAGAAATCCGTGCCCGGTCAGCGGGGCGGACCGAGGTGCAGCCGGACGACGGCACCACCGCCAACCCTGCCGCCCAGCTCCAGCCGCCCCCCGCTGGCCTGCGCCGCCCGCCGGGCGATGTCCAGGCCGAGCCCGGTGGAGTCGTTCCCGCTGACCCCCCGTCGGACCAGTCCCGGCGGTATCCCCGGCCCCTCGTCGGCCACGGTCAGCACCGCCCCGCCGCCCTGCCGGGTGAGCCGGACCCGGAAGGCGGTGCCGTCCGGGGTGTGCGCGAAGACGTTGGCGAGCAGCGCGTCCACTCCGGCGGCCAGGTCGTCGGCGGCCACCGGAACCGGCAGTGGCCCGTCGGCCAGGTCCAGGGTCACCGTCCGGCCGGTGTCCTCGGCGAGTACCGACCAGAACGCCACCCGCTCGCCGACCACCTCGGCGGCGTCGCAGGTGCCGGCGCGGGGCGGCGCAGCCCGCCACCGGGCCTGCCGGATCAGGCCGGTCACCGTACGTTCCAGGGCGTCCACCCCGGCGGTGATCCGGGCGGCGTCGTCGGGGTCGCGTAGCGACTCGGCCTCCAATCGGAGCGCGGTCAGCGGGGTCCGCAGCCGGTGGGACAGGTCGGCCACCTGCTCGCGTTCCTCCCGCAGCAGCACCTGGATGCGGTCGGCGAGGTGGTTCAGGGCGCCGGCCACCTCCCGCAGTTCGGCCGGGCCGGTCGGGGCGGCGCGGGCGGTCAGCTCGGCGTTGGCGAGCCGGTGGGAGACCCCGGACAGGGCCACGATCGGCCGGACCAGGCTGCGGGCCAGCCGGTCGGCGACCAGCAGTCCGAGCAGGAGCAGCAGGACGCCGAGTCCGGCCAGGACCAGCCAGGACCGGGTGACGCCGCTGGTCAGCTCGTCCTCGTCGACCACGGTGCGGATCACCGTGGTGCCGCCGGGTCGGCCCTGCACGGCGATGACCACCTCGCGTCCGTCGTCGGTCCGGGCGGTCAGGCTCTGGCCCCGGGCGGCGAGGGCGACCGCCGGGGTACGGGCGGCCGGGGTACCCAGGACCGACCCGTCGGGCAGGAAGATGCTGACCGGCCGCCCCGACTCGGCGACGAGCTGCTCGACGGTGAGCCGGACGGTCGCCGGGTCGGCGGTACCGACCACCGGGACGAGCCCCTGCACGTCGGCGGTGGCGCGGACGGTGGCCCGGTCCTCGGCGACGGTACGTACCAGCAGGGCGAGCGGGACCAGGAAGGCGATCACGGTCAGGCAGGTGGTCGCCGCGACGAGCAGCGCCAGCCGGCGCCTCACCGGCCCGGCTCCGGAGCGTCCAGGCGTACCCCGACCCCGCGTACGGTGTGCAGGTAGCGCGGCTGCTGGGCGCTCTCCCCGAGCTTGCGGCGCAGCCAGGACAGGTGGACGTCGACCGTCTTGTCCGCGCCGCCGTACGGGATCTGCCACACCTCGGTGAGCAGTTCCCGTTTGGTCACCACCTGACCCGCCCGGGTGGCCAGGTGGTGCAGCAGGTCGAACTCCCGGGGGGTGAGCGCGACCGGGGCGCCGTCGAGGCGTACCTCCCGGGCGCCGGGGTCGATGGTCAGCCCGCCGACGGCGAGGTGCCGGTCGGCGGTGTCGCCGGCCGGGGCGGCGCGGCGCAGCACCGCCCGGATCCGGGCGTCGAGCTGCGCGGCGGTGAAGGGTTTGACCAGGTAGTCGTCGGCGCCCGCGTCGAGTACCCGGACGATCTCCGGCTCGTCGTCACGGGCGGTGGCCACGATGACCGGTACCCGGCTCACCGCGCGCAGCATCCGCAGCAGTTCGCGGCCGTCCAGGTCGGGCAGGCCGAGGTCGAGGACGACCAGGTCGGGCCGGTCGTCGAGGGCGTCGCGGAGCCCGTCCATCGCGCCGGTCGCGGCGGCGACGGCGTGTCCCCGGTCGCGGAGCGCCCGGAGCAGGGGGATCCGGATGGTCGGGTCGTCCTCGATCAGCAGCAGGCGGGCCACCCTCCGCAGGGTAGCCGCTCCGGGTGGGGGCGGCCGGGGTCGTTAACCGTCCGTTAGGGCTCACCGGGCCGGGTCTTAGCCGACGGTCGGGCATAGTCGGGGGATGGGTCGCCGTACGCTCCTCGCCGTGCTGGGCTGGCTGGCCGCCGCCGTGCTCGCCACCGGGATCGGGCTGGGGGCGATCCGGCTGGTGGGGGAGAGCATCACCGGTACGCCCGGCGGGGTGCGCGATGCCGCCGAGGTGGAGCGGGCGCTGGCCGGGTCGCCGGAGCCGACCCCGGAGCCCGGGGCCCCGTCCGCCGGTCCGACCGATCCACCGGGGGGCTCCGGTACCCGGCGGTCGTTCGTGGTGCGGGGCGGCAGCGTGGTGGCCGAGTGCGCCGGCCGGGAGGTCCGGCTGGTCTCCTGGGCTCCGGCGCCGGGTTACCGGGTGAAGGAGGCGGACCGGGGCCCGGACGACGACGTGGAGGTCACGTTCGACGGCCCGGGTGGCCGGTCCGAGGTGCGGATCGTCTGTTCCGGGGGCGTACCGGTGGTCGGCGCAGACGACTGAGGTGGACATTCGGGCAATAGTTGAGCCTTGCTCGTTTTTCTAGGCACCTGTCCAAGATTGTACAAATCTGCTGCTGGCTGGCGGGTGTTCCAGCGGAATAACCTATGGACATAAATAAGTATTGATCGTGCTCAACGGTAGAAGTCTGGGCAGATCAGTACGAGGCGGACCTCCGCTGCGGATTCCGCCACCCCGTCCACCGCAAGGAGCACCCATGTCCGACAAGTCCGCGCAGCCCGTCGACCAGATCACCGACCAGCCGGCACCGACCGAGGCCGAGCTGGGCGAGGCCGGGGCCGCGCTCGTCCCCGCCACCGTCTCCGGCATGCCCCCCACCGCGCAGGTCTTCTTCGCCGTCGTCGAATCCACCGGGGTCCTGGTGCGGGGCTTCGGTGCCGTGGCCACCCTGCGGCTCGGCGTGGGCACCTACCAGGTCACCTTCAGCCACGACATGACCCGCTCGGCCTTCGTCGCGACCACCGGGTTCACCGGCAGCGTCGGAGCGCCGCCGGACGGCCGGGTGACCGTGGTCGGCCGGGCCGGTGTGCCGAACGCCGCCTTCGTGCAGACCAGGGACGGCGCCGGCAACCTCGCCGACCGCGCCTTCCACATGGTGGCCGCCTCCTGACGGTCCACCACGGAACGGGCCCCCGTCGTGGCCGGTCCCCCGTGCCGGGGCCGCGACGGGGGCCGCCCGACCCCCGTCGTCACCTGCGTGGAGGTGGCCGACGACCCCTCCGGCGCCGCTCCGGCCGGACACGAGCGCGCGGCGGCGCCCGACCCGTGGTCGTCGCGTCGCCGCGCTCTGGCCGTCTCCCGCCACCGCAGCCCTTGCGGCGGTACGCCGGCGGGGACCTGGCTCGACCGGCCCGTCCCGCCGGTCCCTGGTTTCTCTTCCCGTCCCGACCGGGGACAAACCTGCCGGTGAGGCAGATCCGGTCCGCGCGTGACCGGATGCTCCGCCGGGTAAGCCAGGACCATGGAGCATTTCACTATCGCCACCGTCGCCGAGAAGAGCCCGGATTTCCGGCGGGTCCTCTGGACCGGGGAGCACACCCAACTGGTCGTGATGACCATCCCGCCGGGCGGTGAGATCGGCGAGGAGGTGCACGAGGACACCGACCAGATCCTCACCTTCGTCAGCGGGGTGGGGGAGGCGCGGGTCGCCGGTGAGACGAAGCCGGTGGCCCAGGGCGACCTGGTGGTCGTACCGGCCGGCACCAAGCACAACTTCGTGAACACCGGCCCGAACCCGCTGGTGCTCTACACCGTCTACGGGCCACCGGAGCACGCCGACCAGGCGGTGCACCGGACCAGGAAGGAGGCCGACGAGCGGGAGGCGGCCGGCCAGGACGAGCCGCCCACCGCCTGACGCCGGCCGTGGACGGCCTGAGGCCCACCGCCTGACGCGCACCGTGTGACGCCGGGCGCGGGAGGCCCACGGTTTACGGCACGCCGGGTCGGGTACGCCCCGGCGTGCCGTACCGTCCGCAGCTCGCCGACTACGGCTTCCTGTCGGACTGCCGGTCGGGTGCCCTGGTCGGCCTGACCGGTTCCGTCGACTGGTGGTGCCCGTCCCGGTTCGACAGTCCCTCGGTCTTCGGGCGGATCCTCGACCCGACCGCCGGGCACTGGTCGCTGGCCCCGGCCGGAGCGGGTCTCCCCGGGCACCGGGTCCGCCGGGAGTACCTCCCGGACACCCTGGTGCTGCGTACCGTGCACGACACCCCGGACGGCAGCGTCGCGGTGACCGACGCGCTCGCCGCGCAACCCGGCGCCCGGGGGCACGAACTGGGCCTGAACTCCCCGGCGGTGCTGCTGCGGGTCGTCGAGGGGCTGCGCGGGACGGTACCGATGCGCAGCGAGTTCGTGCCCCGGCCCGAGTACGGGCTGCTCACGCCGTACCTGCACGGGCTGCCCGGCGACGCGGTACTGGCCGCCGCCGGACCGGTCACCCTCACCCTGCGGGCCGGGGTGCCGTTGCGCCCCGGGGACAGCCGGGTGGTCACCCCGTTCCGGGTCTCCGCCGGTCAGACGATCGGCTTCGACCTGTCCTACGCCCCGGCGTACGGGGGGCCACCGACCCTGCTGGAGCCGGTCGCCGCGCTGGCCGAGACGGTCCGGGCCTGGCAGGCGTTCCGCGAGACGCACCGCTACGACGGGCGGTACGCCCCGCTGGTCCGGCACAGCGCGACCGTCCTCCAGGGGCTGACCTACGCGCCCAGCGGTGCCGTGGTGGCCGCGCCGACCACCTCGCTTCCCGAGCGGATCGGCGGCGACCGCAACTACGACTACCGCTACTCGTGGTTACGGGACTTCGCGATGACCCTGCGGGCGTTCTGGGTGGCAGCCTGCCCGGACGAGGCGTCCCGGCTCTTCGCCTGGGTGGCCCGCTCGATCGGCCGGATCGGGGACGCCCCGGTGCCGGTGATGTTCGGCCTGGCGGGGGAGCGGGACATCTCCGAACACGAACTCGACCATCTCGCCGGGTACGCGGACAGCCGGCCGGTCCGGGTCGGCAACGACGCCTGGCGGCAGCGCCAACTGGACGTGCCCGGTGAGGTGATCTCGGCGGTCTGGCGGCTGCACCACCTGCTCGGCACGGAGCTGGACGTCGAGCTGCGGGAAATGGTGATCGATCTGGCCGGGCAGGTCGCGGCGACCTGGCACCTGCCGGACCGGGGGATGTGGGAGACCCGGGACGTCGACCGGCACTACGTGTCGTCCAAGGTGCTCTGCTGGGTGGCGTTGGACCGGGCGGTACGACTGGCGCCCCGGCTGGGTGACCGGGCCGAGCCGGCCCGTTGGGCGCGGGTCCGGGACGAGATCCGCGCGGCGGTGCTGGAGCAGGGCTGGAACGAGCGGGTCGGTGCGTACACCGGCGCGTTCGGGTCGCCCGAACTGGACGCGTCGGTGCTGTTCCTGCCGGTGGTGCACTTCCTCCCGGCGGACGATCCCCGGATGCGCGCCACCATCGGGGTCGTGGAACGGGAGCTCGGTACCGCCGACGGGCTGGTCCGGCGCTGGTCCACCGACCCGGCGGGCTTCGTGCTCTGCTCGTTCTGGCTGGTCGAGTGCCTGGTGATGGCCGGTGAGCACGAGCGGGGCCGGGTGCTGTTCGAGAAGGTGGTGGCCCGGGCCAACGACGTGGGCCTGTTCGCCGAGCAGATCGACCCGGACAGCGGCGCCCACCTGGGCAACATGCCGCAGGCGTTGTCC
Source organism: Micromonospora echinofusca (assembly GCF_017614955.1). GTDB lineage: Bacteria > Actinomycetota > Actinomycetes > Mycobacteriales > Micromonosporaceae > Micromonospora > Micromonospora echinofusca_A. The sequence continues at coordinate 922 of NZ_WVUH01000217.1, read as the reverse complement.
CACATCGGGTTGATCAACGCGGCCTGGCGGCTGACCGATCCCACCACCGCATGACGGTGCGTAGCGGTCGGGGATGTGACGGCTGCAACATTCCTGCAACCGGGCAGCATTGACGGTGATCGCGATCACGCCTAGCCTGGCCTCTGCGGGAAAGCCCTTTCCTGGCCACCGGGCACCGGGTACGCCCCGGTCGCAGCGGTACGACGACCGAACACGGTGCCGGCACTCCACGGAACGGTTCAAGGAGGACCTAGTGCGGAATAGACGATCGGCACACCGGCGCGGCCTGCTCCTCGCCGCCGGTGCCGCCGCGACCGCGGTCGCCCTCGTCGCCGGCTTCGGCGCCACGGCACACGCCGCGACCCTGTTCGGTGACGACTTCGGCGACGGCAACGCCGACGGCTGGTCCAAGTCCGGTGGCACCTGGACGGTCAGCTCCGGCGAGCTGACCCAGTCCGCCACCGGCAGCGAACTCGCCCGGCAGTTCGCCGGCAACACGGCCTGGACCGACTACCAGGTCCAGGCGCGGGTCAAGCCGGTCGCGTACGGCGCGAACGGCCTGGTCGGCATCGCCGCCCGGGCCAGCAGTTCCACCAAGATGTACCGGCTGGCGCTGTTCAGCGGCGGTCGCGCCGAACTCCAGGCGGTCAACGGCAGCCAGATCTCCTCGCTCGGCTCGGCCAGCGTCGCGGTGGGCACCGGCACCTGGGCCACCCTGCGGATCGAGGCCAGCGGCACCACCATCCGGGGCTTCGTCAACGGCACCCAGGTCGGCTCCGGCACCGACAGCATGGAGGACAACGGCCGGGTCGCCCTGGTCACCGCGTACGCCGCCGCCACCTTCGACGACGTCGTGGCCAGCGACAACGGCAGCACGCCGACCACGCCGCCGACCACCACCGCACCGCCGACCACCCCGCCA
>NZ_WVUH01000216.1 GCF_017614955.1 Micromonospora echinofusca | reverse complement strand
GGGCTACGGCGGGGACGTTGCGGGCGTTGCGTCAGTTGCGGCGGGAGCCGGGGCGGGATGTGGCGTTGGTGGCGTTGGACGAGTGGCCGATGTTCGATGTGTTCACTCCGGATCTGGCGACGGTTTCTCGGGATACCGACGAGATGGGTACGGTGTCGGCTCGTTTGTTGTTGGACATGCTGGACGGGGCTGCGCCGAGTACCGTCACCATCGACACCACCTTCCACTCCCGCGCCAGCCTCCGTCCGCCGTGGACGACCGAATCCGTACCGGCCGGTGGGAGATGACCGCCACCACCGACCGTGGTCTGCTGCACGACCTGGTCACCGGGGCCGTCGCCGCCGCGTACGACCCCACCCCACCCGGCGTCGCCGAGCGCACTCTCCTGGCCGACCTGCTCGCCGGCGTCATCGGCGCCGACCCGCACGACGCGCCGCGCAACTGGGTCCGTGACGGCACGGCCGGCACCGCCGCGGCGCTCGCCGCCCGCGCCCACAGCCGCGACCAGGACGACCTGCACCGGCCGACTCTCGTGCACCCGGGTTCCGTGGTGTGGCCGACCGTTCTCGCCGTGGGCGCCGAGGTCGACGCCGGCGGTTCCCGGGTGGCCGCCGCGGCGCGGGCCGGGTACCAGGCCATGACCGAGCTGGCCCGGCTGTTGGGGGCGACCCACGGGCGTACCTGGCACGCCACCGCCACCTGCGGCGTGCTCGGCGCGGCGGTGGCCGCGGCCACCCTGTTCGACCTCGACGACCAGCGGCGTGACTGGGCCGCCGGTCACGCCGTGGCCGTGGCCGGCGGCGTCGGCCAGGCCGTGCGGGAACGTTCGGGTACCACCCGCTTCCATCGGGTCTCCGCGGTGGTGCTCGGCATCCAGGCGGCGCGCCTGGCGGATGCCGGAGTGTCGTCGTCGCGGTGGGTGCTCGAAGGGGAGCGGGGTGTCCTCGCGCTGATGGCGGGCCGGCGTCCCGTCGACGCGCCGTGCCCGACCGGCGCGGGCGCGCTCGCGGAGACCTCCGTGCGGGTCTTTCCGGTCAACGGGTTCGCCCAGGCCGCCGTGGCGCTGGCGGTGGATCTGCGGCGCCGGGTGCACACGGCACCGATCAGCCTCCAGGTTCAGGTCAGCGAGGCCGTCGCCGCGGCGACCACCGGCGAGGTCGGCGGCCGGTGGTGGGACCTGCGGGCGGCCGTGGCGGCGGCCTGGGTCACCGGGGATCCCTTCCGGCTCGACCCGACCGCTGAGTCGAGTCGCCTGCGGGAACGGGTACGGGTGGTGCCCACCGCGACGTCGGCCACCCGGATCACCGTCCGTACGGCGGACGGTGAGGTCAGCGGGCAGCTCGACGTACCGCCGGGCGCCTGGCCGGCGGATCCGGACCTGGCGCCGCTGTTGCGGCGCAAGTGGGAGCTGCTGGTCGGCCCGGCCCGGGGCGGCGCGGAGCGGGTACGCGCCCTGGCGGAGTCGTTCCTCAGCGGCGGGCCCCGCGACGCCGGCCTCCGCGACCTGCTCGGGCACTGAGCCGTGCGTCTGCGGCGAAGCGTCGGGCCGGCGCGACGAACATCAAACGACGAGTCGAGAACCAGGTGTGACATGGCGGAAGTTACCGGTTTTTTCCACGCGGGCATCACCGTCCGTGACATGGACCAGTCCCTGCCCTTCTACCGGGACGGCCTCGGCCTACCGGTGCACTTCGACCGGATACTCGACGGCGCGTACCTGCCCACCGTGCTCGGGTTGGACTTCACCGCCATCCGGGCCGTGTACCTGACCCTGCCCGGCGGCGGGTTCGTCGAACTGCTGGAGTACCGGGGCCTGGAGCGGCTCCCCGCCGCATCCCGGCCGTGCGACTTCGGGGCGGGTCACCTCTGCCTGTACGTGCAGGGCATCGACGACCTGGTCGCCCGGCTGCGTCAGTACGGCGGTAAGCCCCGATCGGACGGCCCCGTCGACATCACCAGCGGCCCGAATGCGGGCGCGCGCAGCGTCTACCTGCTCGATCCGGACGGGTATCCGGTCGAACTCTTCCAGAAGCCCTAGGTCGCGTTTCACAAGGGCGGCCAGTTCTTATGAAACGCGACCTAGCTCCCGTCCGTTCGTCTGCACCCCTTTTCATCCCAAGGAGATTCCGATGCGTAAACCAGTGGAGACCCTTGCCAGCGGCCTGGGGCACCCGGAGGGCCCGGACGTGCTGCCCGACGGCCGGATCGTCATGGTGGAGACCTACACCGGAAAGATCATCGCGTGGTCGCCCGAGCGGGGCATCCACGACTACGCCCTGTGCGGTGGTGGCCCCAACGCCTGCCTGCTCGGCTCGGACGGTGCCGTGTACATCACGCAGAACGGTGGCACGGCCGGGGCGTGGAAGGCCGAGGTCATGAGCGTTCCGTCGATCCAGCGGGCGTGGCCGGACGGCCGGGTCGAGATCGTGGCGTCGGAGGTGGCCGGGATCGCCCTCCAGGCACCCAACGACCTCACCTTCGGCCCCGACGGGCGGCTCTACTTCACCGACCCCGGTGACTACGACGCGAACAACCGCAGCATCGGCCGGCTGTTCGCGCTCGACCCCGACGGCAGCGGTGAACTCGTCGAAGAGGTCGGACCGGCGTACCCGAACGGCATCGCAGCCGAACCTGACGGCTCGCTGGTGTGGGTCGAGTCCTACGACCGTGGGGTCTACCGTAAGCGGCCCGGCGCCCCGTCGGAGAAGATCCACGTCCTGCCCGAGGGGCACATCCCGGACGGGCTGAAGATCGACGAGAGCGGCAACCTCTGGATCACCACCTTCATGGCCGGCGGGGTGGACATCGTCGCTGCCGACGGCACCCCCGTCGACTTCCTGGAGACCGGCGGGGTGCCGTGCAACTGCCTCTTCGTCGACGACTCGCTGATCATCACCGACTTCGGTGACATGACCGACGTCCCCGCCGAGGCGGCGATGGAAGGCCGGCTGTGGCGCATCCCGGTGGGCGTCCGTGGGATGCCGCTGTTCCGTGGCGCCGTGGCCTGACCGACCCGAGACGAACGAGGAGAATTCACATGACCACGAAGACCCACACTGCGGTGGTGACCGGAGCGGCCAGCGGGATCGGCCGGGCCACCGCCCTGCGGCTACAACGGGAGGGCTACGACGTACTCGCCGTGGACAGGGACGAGCAGCGCCTGGCCGAACTCGGCGAACAGGGCCTGCGCGTACTGGTCGCCGACCTGTCCGCCCCCGGGGACCGGGACGAGGTGGTCGCCCGGGGCTCCGGCGCGTCGGCCCTGGTGAACGCGGCCGGGATCATCCGCCTCAAGCCGATCCTCGACATCGACGTGCAGGACATCCGTGACGTCTACGCGGTGAACGTGGAGGCGGTCTGGGATCTCACCTCCCGGATCGGCCGGACCATGCCCGCCGGTGGGGCGATCGTCAACCTCAGCTCCAGCTCGGCGAAGCTCGCCTCCACCGTCGAGGCGGCGGTGTACGCGTCCTCCAAGACGGCGGTGCTGAGCATCACCCGGTCGTTCGCGTACGCCTTCGCGCCCTCGCAGGTGCGGGTGAACGCCATCTGTCCCGGCATCATCGACACCCCGATGCAGGACGCGGTGCTGGCCAAGGTGGCTTCCGCGCGGGGTACGACCGCCGAGAACCTGGCGCAGAACCGGAACGCTTCCGTCCCGTTGGGTCGGGCGGCCAGTGCCGACGAGTGTGCCGGGGTGATCTACTTCCTGCTCTCCGACGAAGCGGGCTACATGACGGGCCAGGCGATCAACTACACCGGTGGTCTGGTCATGTGGTGACCGCCCGGGGTGACCTGGGGTAGGCGTCGCGTCCGTAACCCGTCACGGCCGACCCGGCTGCTGCCCGGCACGGTGTACCCGGCTGGTCCTCACCGCCGTGCGCTCCGTCGAGGAAACGTTGCCGGCGATGGGGCTTTCAGGGCCAGCAAATGTGACCCACCCAGGGCCTTGGACAGGGTAATACCACTCGACAATTTTCAGAAACGATTCCAGAGGGGGATTGGCGGTGTGCCTGCCGAGCGACCCGGCAGGCACACCCTTGCGCCGCGCCGTGCCCCGCCACCCCCTCGTTCCCTTCCCACGACAGGAGCAACCGTTGTCGCCGACCTGGCAGCCCGCAACGGGAGCCGTACCAGCAGATACGGCCCGAGCGGCATGAAGCCCCTACAGGACATCCGCATTCTCGCCATCGAGCAGTACGGCGCCGGACCGTTCGGCAGCGTCCACCTCGCCGATCTCGGCGCCGACGTGATCAAGATCGAGGAACCGCACAGCGGGGGAGACGTCGGCCGTTACGTCCCGCCGTACCAGCAGGAGCAGGACAGCCTCTTCTTCGAGGTGTTCAACCGCAACAAGAGCAGCATCGACCTCGACCTCGCCGCCCCGGCGGGACGCCGCGTGTTCGAGGACCTGGTACGGGTCAGCGACGTCGTCTACTCCAACCTGCGCGGCGACGTACCAGCCAAGATCCGCATCACCTACGACGACCTCAAGCACCTCAACCCCCGCATCGTCTGCTGCTCACTGAGCGGATTCGGGATGACCGGCCCACGCCGCGCCGAACCCGGCTACGACTACGTCCTGCAGGCGTTGACCGGCTGGATGGACATCACCGGCGAACCCGACGGCCCACCCACCAAGAGCGGCCTGTCGCTGGTCGACTACTCCGGAGGACTGGTGGCCGCGATCTCCGTGCTCGCCGCGGTCCACGCCGCCCGCCGGGACGGCATCGGCAGCGACTGCGACGTCAGCCTCTTCGACACCGCGATGGCGATGCTGACCTATCCGGCGATCTGGAACCTCAACGGCGACTTCCACCCCCGGCGGACCCGCCACTCCGCGCACCCGTCCCTGGTGCCCTTCCAGGCCTTCCCCGCCGCCGACGGGTGGTTCGTCGTCGCCTGCCCCAAGGAGAAGTTCTGGGCCAACCTCGCCGTCGCCATCGGACGACCCGACCTGGCGACGGACCCGCGCTACGCCACGTTCGAGGCACGGCGTACCCACGCCGAGGAACTGCTGGCCGTTCTCGAAGGCATCTTCGCCACCCGGACGGTGCACGAGTGGCTGACCGAACTGCGCGCAGCGGCCGTACCCTGCGGCCCGGTCAACACCGTCGCCGCCGCGCTCGCCGACAGCCACACCGCCGCCCGGGAGATGATCGTCGAGACCGACCACCCCCGGTTCGGCCGGATCCGGCAGGTCCGCAGCCCGGTCCGGGTGGGCGGCACCACACCGGAGTACCGCCGGGCGCCGGCCCGGCACGAGAGCGCGGACCGGGTACTGCACGGCCTGCTCGGCTACGACGCCGCCACCGTCGAGGAACTCGACCGGTCCGGCGCGTTCGGTCGCCCCCGGACGGCCCAGCCGTGACCCGGGGACTACCCCTGAGCTACCTCTACGTGCCTGCCGACGCCGGGCGACGGCTGACGCTCGCGGACACCCGGGGCGCCGACGCCGTCATCGCGGACCTGGAGGACGCCGTCGCCCCCGGGCGCAGGGCCCAGGCCCGCCAGGAGGCACGGGCCTGGCTGTCGCGGTCGACCGGCACCCGGGTCGAGCGTTGGGTACGGATCAACAGCGGCCCCGACGGGCTGGAGGATCTGGCCGAGGTGTTCGGCCCGGGGCTGTCCGGAGTCTGTATCCCGAAGGTGACCTGCCCGAACGACGTGCAGCAGGTCACCCGGCTGCTCACGGAACTGGAGACCGCCCACCGACGATCCGACGACCCCGTGCCGGTCATGCCGTTGGTCGAATCCGGTGCGGGCCTGATCGCCCTGCCGGGGATCGCTCGCGCACCCCGGGTCCAACGGCTGCAACTCGGCGAACTCGACCTCGCCGCGGACCTCGGCATGGAGCCAGGACCGGACGAGACCGAACTGCTTGCCGCCCGTACCGCCGTGGTGACGGCCTCGGCGGCGGCCAGGCTGCTGCCACCGGTCGGTGCGGTCCGGGCCGACCTGGCCGACCACGACGCACTCGACCAGTCGACCCGGCGGTTGCGCCGCCTGGGTTTCCTCGGCCGGGCCGCGATCCACCCGGCCCAACTGCCGGTTATCCACGCCGTCTTCGACGTCACACCGGAGCAGGTGCACGTCGCCCGCTCGCTGGTCTCGGCGTACGACCAGGCCCTCGCCGCCGGGCAGGGCGTACTGCGGGACGAGCACGGACGCATGGTCGACGAGGCGGTCGTCCGGCGCAGCCGCCACATCATCTCACTCGCCGCACAGCGAAAGGCGCACGCATGACGACGAAACCCGGCTGGGTGGGCAGGTTCTTCGAGGACTTCTCGGTAGGCGACGTCTACGACCACGCCCTGGGCCGCACGATCACCGCCACGGACAACGCCTGGTTCACCCTGCTCACCCAGAACACCGCCGCCGTGCACTTCGACCAGCACTACGCCGCGCAGACCGAGTTCGGCCGGCCGCTGGTCAACTCCGCCCTGACCATCGCCCTGGTGACCGGTCAGTCGGTGGCCGACGTCTCGCAGAACGTCATGGCCAACCTCGGCTGGGACGAGGTACGGCTACCCAACCCGCTCTTCGAAGGCGACACGGTCTACTCACGATCCGAGGTGCTCAGCGTCCGGCCCTCCCGCAGCCGACCCAGCGTCGGCATCGTCGAGGTCCGCACCACCGGGTACAAGCAGGACGGCACCCCGGTCATCACCTACCGGCGGACGGTGATGGTGTACCGGCGCGGGTACGCACCACAGCGCCCCCAACCGCAGCTGACCCCTGACGGACATCCGCAAGAAACGGAGAACCCGACGTGCACACCGTCCGCGTAGCGGTCATCCCCGGCGACGGGGTGGGCCCCGAGGTGGTCTCCGCCACCCTTCCGGTGCTACGCGCCGCCGCCCACCGCGCCGGCGCCGAGGTGGACACCGTCGAACTCGACTGGGGTGGCGAGCACTACCTGAGAACCGGCCGGGCCATGCCACCCGACGCAGTCGACGTGCTCCGGGGATTCCCCGCAGTCCTCTTCGGTGCCGTGGGCCGACCGGACATCCCCGACCACGAACTGATCTGGGGTCTGATCATCGGGCTCCGCCAAGCCCTCGACCTGGCAGTGAACGTACGGCCCGTCCGATCCTGGCCCGGAGTACGGACCGTCCTGCGGGAACCCGACGGCATCGACCTGGTCATCGTCCGGGAGAACACCGAGGGTGAGTACGCGGGCGTCGGGGGCCGACTGCACCCGGGCAGCCCTCGCGAGTTGGGGGTCGAGGTGGCTGTCCACTCCCGGGCGGCGATCGAGCGGGCAACCCGGTACGCCTTCGTCCTGGCCCGCTCGCGGCGGGGCCGGGTCAGCCTGGTGACGAAGTCCAACGCCATGCGCTACGGCTACACGCTGTGGGACGCGGTGTGCGCGGAGGTCGCCCGGGAGTACCCGGACGTCGAGTGGGAGAGCGTCCTGGTCGATGCGATGGCCGCGCGGCTCGTGCAACGTCCCCGCGATCTCGACGTCCTGCTCTGCGGCAACCTCTTCGGTGACATCCTGTCCGACCTGGCGGCGGTACTCGGCGGGGGGATGGGGATGGCGCCCAGCGCGAATCTTCGGCCCGACGCCGACGTGCCGGCCCTGTTCGAGCCGGTGCACGGTTCGGCTCCCGACATCGCCGGGCTCGGGATCGCCAATCCGGTGGCCTGCATGCTGTCCGGTGCCATGCTGCTCGACCACGTCGGCCTGCCCGAGGCGGCGACGGCAGTCCGGGATGCGGTGGCCCACGCGCTGCGAGACCCGTCGCTGCACCCGGCAGACCTGGGCGGCACCGCGACGACCGAACGCTTCGCCGCAGCGGTCGTCGCGGCGGTCTGATCCGGGGTGGCGGAGATCGTCCTGGCCACGTCGGTTGCTGTGTGGCGGTCGACGGGATCGTGGACGTCCTCCCGCACGCCGGATCGATACGTGCGAGATCACCCCGCGCCACCTCGTCCCCGACGACGAGGTGGCGCTGCGCTCGGGCGGCGAGTCGAAGGCCAACCCCCGCTGCGGGCCGCCGGTGACGTCCGGACTCTGCGCGCCGCGCCACCCGCTATCGTGCACGCAATTCGTCGAGTGCGTCTGGGGCGATCCACGTCGCCCGGTTCTCAGGTGACCCCGGCAACGACAGCGGTGTCCGGCATCTGCAACCGTCGGAGAACGATGCCGGGCAGATGATCGGAGGGGACCGGAGATCCGTCGACGGTGTTCTTCGTCCTGCTCGTCGTACGTGGAGCGAGGGGAGACCGATGACCGCCCGCAACGGCACCCGGCGGCGCCGACCCGGCCTCAGAAGCTCATCCGAGGACATCGACGAGGTCCCCCGCCGCGGGCGGCCCTGGCGGTTCTTCGCCGTCGCCCTGACGATGCCGACGCTCGGCTCCGCGCTCGGACTCGACGGCGGCGCCATCTTCCAGATCGCCGCCGTCGAGGACCTCGGCCTCGACCCCAAAACCATCGGTCTGGCCTTCGCTCTGGGCATGCTCTCCGTACCCATCCAGATCCTCGCCGCCCGCCTGCCGTTGTGGCGGGCCTGCCGCAATCTCCAGCTCTTCCTCCTCGTCGCCGCCGTCGAATGCGCGGTCCTGGCGCTGCTCGTGGGTCTGGACGTCGTCGGCGGAGGGTTCGCCCTCATCGCCCTCGCCGTCACGATCACGGCGGAGATCAACCTGTCGGTGCTCTACGCCCCTTCGTGGCAGCCGCTGCTGAACTACGGCCTGGCCAGTCGGGAACGCCAGTGGGTGAACGCCCGGGCCCGGGCCGCCGGCGGCCTGGTCGTGGCCGGCGCGGTCCTGCTGTACGGCTCGGGTGGCCCCGTGCTGCGGACGGCGATGTTCGCCGTCCTCGGCGCGGTCGCCCTGTTGCTGGCCGTCGCCGCCCGCGGCATTCCGGCCCCGGACCGGCCGGTGGAGCGCGACCTTGACGCGTCGCTCCTGGAAGACCGGCCCACGCTCTCACCCGCCATGCGGCGGATCTACCTGATCCTCGCTGTCGCCGGGCTGGTCACCGCCTGGCCGCTCTTCCTCGTCTACGCCGACAAGGTGCTGTGGCCGGGCGCCAACCTCGGGATGCTGGGGGCGGTGCAGCTGGGCGGATCGCTCCTTGCCGCCGCCTCCTGGCGATCCGGTCACACGAACCTCGGCCGCTACGCCTGGCAGGCCAGCCTGGTGCTGCTGGCAGCCACGGTCGCCCTTGCCGTGGTGCGCGCACCGGTCGACGGGACCGCCGAGCAGACGGTCACCGTCGTGGCTCTGGCCCTGGCGTCGGCGGCGAACTTCACGATCCTCATGGCCATGCTCGAGCGGGCCCACCGGGACGTCGATGAGACCACGTCGGTCCGGGCCATGACGTTGCTCGACGTCGTGGCGTCGACGTCGATGCAGGTCGGGCTCTTCGTCGGGGGTCTGCTCGTGTCGGCCAGCATCGATCGGGCCGACTGGCTGCTCGACCCCTACCGGATCTGGCTGGTGGCGGGTACGGCTGCTGTCGCCGTGAGCCTGATGTCGCCCACCTTCCGTCGGACACCGACGGATTAGCCGAACGTCCCAGCGCAGTTCGTCGACCTTCAGACAGGAGTCACGATGAGAACGGCTATCGGCGCGACGACCTTCCTCACGCGCACCACGACGCTGGGACGGAGTCGTACGTGGCGAATAGGATCAGGAACGATGAGGTCCGACGACCGGAACGGCCGATACCCGGTTGCTGAACCGTCGTCCAGGCCATCACCGGAGGTAGCCCGTGCAGTACACGCCCGTCGTCGTCGCGCTGCCGATCGCCGACCGCGCCACCTCGTACCGCTTCTACCAGCAGGCACTCGGCCTCGTCGCGCCCGGCGACCCGGCGGAGGACGGTGTCCCCGAGCCGTTGCGGTTCGAGGTCAACCCGGGTCTCCACCTCATGTTCGTCCCGTCCGGGGGCTTCGGCTGGGTGATCGGTGACCGCGAGATCGCCGCGCCGGGGCAGAGCGAGTGCGTTCTGACCCTCTCGGTGGACAATCCGGCGGAGGTCGACGACCTGGTCGGTCGGGCGCGTGCCGCGGGTGCGCGCGTGGTCGGCGCGCCCGGGCAACAACCCTGGGGGTACGTGGGCAGCTTCGCCGACCCGGACGGACACCTGTGGATGGTGCAGGCTGGGACGCCCCGATAGGTCCTCGTCGAGTTGGGACGAGCTGCTGGCTGGCTCCCATCGGATTTTTGGCAGAAGTGGAGTTCGGGGACTCGACGGGCGTAGCCCTGACCCGTTGTTCACCGATCAGGGCTACGGTTACCCGTCGCCGTCGCGGGGTCCGCGACCGGGGTGTCACCCGGTCTCCATGGGGCGCCGAACCCGTCCATGTCGATGTGATCGCCTGGGATCGTCAATCGGCGAGCTGCCACTTGCCACCGTGCGGGTCGGCAAAGTTGCTGACCGTCCGGCCCGTGGGGGTCGGGTGGTGCTCGCGGCTGAACGTCCCGCCGGCGGCCTTGATCTGGTCGACCGAGGCCTCGGGGTCGTCGACGGCGAATGCGATATGGTCGATCCTGGTGACCTCGACCGTCGGGTCGTGTCGGATCTCGAAGAGCACCTGGTTCTCACCCGGTAGCACCATCTCGACGGAGCCCCGCTCGGCCATCCGACGGACGACCTGGAAGCCCACCGATGTGAAGAACTCGACGGCGTCGTCGAGGTGCGGGACCTTGAGATCGATGTGATCGACGCGGACGAGCATGAGAATCTCCTCTGGTTCTACGGCGGAGCCGAGGGTGGCGGAGACGCGCTGTCTCCGCCACCGTCGCGTCCGTTCGTTGGGCAGCCCCACCGGGTCGTCCGGGTGTGGGGCAGGGGCGGTGGTACGCGTGGTGCCCGGGCGGGCGTCGCTCAACCGGTGGCGGCGATGACCGGAGCAGCCTCCTTCTCCCGTTGGTCCCACAACTCGGCCTGCTTGCGGGCGTCGAGGAAGTTCGCGTTGAAGCCGAGCTTCCCGACGGCGTCGACGAACGTCGGGTCCGCGACGACCTTCTCCAGCGCCTTGCTGTAGGCCTGCACGATCTCCTCCGGAGTCCCTGCCGGCAGGGCGAAGCCGTTGACGGTGTCCTCGACGACCGTGTAGCCGAGCTCTGTGGCGGTGGGAACGTCGGGGAAGCTCACCGCTCGTTGCGAGCCCAGGGTTGCCAGGATCCGGAACCTCCCGGACTGGACGTTGGCCACGACGGCGCTGGGCGAGGCGATGATCACATCCACCTTCTTGCCCAACAGGGCCGTGACCTTCCCGGCACTGCCGCCCTCGAACGGGATGAGGTTGAACTTGCCGCCGAGTGTCTGTTCCAGGTCCCAGGTCCAGGTCCTCCAGAGCCTCCCCGAGAAGATCGGCCAGGAAAAGATCGACTCAGTCGTCCAGGCGCTGCTCGCCGGCAACTGTGTACACGTCATGGGACACGGTCTGGCCCTTCCGCTCGTCGAGTTCATGCGGGCGAAGCTGACTCTTGCCGGCCTGCACGTCGACCCCATCACCCAGACCGGCCACGGACGGGCCGAACGACTGGCCGCGCTCCGGCCCGACGACACACTGATGGTCTTCGCGTTCTCCGAGGACTACATGAGGATGTCCACGCAACTCCAGCTCGTGGCCGAGCGGGGAACGACGATCCTCCTGCTGACCGACGAGGATACGCTGCTGCACAACCACCTGCCCCACCACGTGATCGCGATCCCCCGCGACCGGGCGCGGCACGGAGTGATCGTCTCCATGACGGCGCTGTGCTACGCCATCCGCTACGATCTGCTCCAGCATCGCGCCGACGCCTCGCGGGCCATGCGACAGCGCATCGACGAGCTCCACGCGGCGGGCGAACACGCCTGACCCGACGGCGGAAGTGGACGAACACCGCGATGGCCGGCTGTGCGGCTGGCGCCGGGGGCAAGCAGTCGCGAGTCGGGTAAGAGCGGCCGGCGACAGGAAACGGCCGAAGACGCAACGGTGAACCTGAAGGAGTGGGCGAAGCAGGAAGGCGCCCACCCGGCGACGGTGTATCGCTGACCGTGGATCCTGGCTGTGCAGCGGACCGGCAGGTCCTTGTCGGGAACGCCCACCGATGTGGATACGTTCCGGCGGTAGGCCAACCGGGGGTGTGAGGTGGTGTACGCGACGACCGTGGCCAGCAGGGCAGGGGCCGTCATGGAAATCCCCATCACGTCTGAGCGCCACTGCGCAGCCCGGGCCCCGGTGCGTCTCTGCGGACGGCCACGGTTCGAGCGCCTACCTGCTCTGGCCCGGCAGGGTCACGCCACTTTGGAAGGCGAACAACCCTGGTGCCCTGCTACCGCGTCTGTTCAGGTAGCCGAGTGCGAGGGAGGTGTCATGCGCGGATTCGACTGGGGCTGACGATGGTGGGCAGGTCGGTGCACCGCCGACCTGCCCTTGTCCACTGTCCACCCGGGGTACGACAACGGCCCGGGAGCGTGGGCGCTCACTGGGCTGCTCCGACACGCGGTCCGATGCATCGGGACGGCAAACCGGCCACCAGGCCGAAGTGTGTTCCGAGTGAAGATCATTTGCTCGTCCGGACCGCGTCGAGGGGTCGCCGACGGCGTGCCGGGCCCGCTCGTACGCGAGGCCGTGCTGGTGGGACGTCGGGGCGGACGTGCTGGTCAGCCTGACGGCCATCGGGTACCTCCCGAGGGGCCGGAGAA
>NZ_WVUH01000215.1 GCF_017614955.1 Micromonospora echinofusca | reverse complement strand
CCCCACGTCGAGGGCGGTGTCAGGCGAGGGAGACCGTCACCCCGCCGGAGAACGCCGAATCGTGCAGTTCGAGCTTGGTGAGCTTCACGTTCTTCGGCACGTCGAAGACGAACACGCCGGTCACCTGGTTGCCGGGGTTGATCTCCTCGAAGAACGTGCTCTGTCCCTGGTTGGCGTAGAGGCCGGCCTCGGTGTCGGTCGAGTACTCGGTCCCGTCGGCCGCGTATGCCTTCTGGCTGCTGCCGTCGAGGGTCTGCGGCTCCTTGCCGATGTTCTTGACGTTGATCGTGACCAGGCAGAACTGGCCCTGTGCCTTCGAGGAGACCAGGTCAGAGCCGATCTTGGTGGCGCCGCACTTCGACGACTTGACGGTGAACTCGAACTTCCCGTCCCGGGCCGGCTGGCCGATCTTCGCGGTCTTCGGCTTGTCGTTGCCCTTGGCGTCACCGGCGTCCCTCGTGGCGCCACTGGCATCGCCGTTGCTGCTGGTGTCCGCGTCGGTGCTGCCGGCGCCGCAGCCCAGGGCCGCGAGTCCGGTGGCGATCAGGGCAAGGGTGGTGATCTTCCGCATCGTCTTCTCCTGCTGTGGAAGTGGCGGCGTCAATGAGAGCATTCCTCGTTGACACTGTCAACAGAGACGACGCTTGACGGATGTGACACACTTCGACAGTGCAGGAGACACCGACCGTCACGGCGGCGGAGATCGCCCGGCTCGCCGGGGTCGGTCGCGCCGCCGTCAGCAACTGGCGCAAGCGCTACGCCAACTTCCCCGCACCCGTCGGCGGCACCCCGACAAGCCCGGAATTCGAACTTGCGCAGGTCGAACAGTGGCTCCACGCCCAGGGCAAACTCCCCGAGACGACCACGGCCGACCGACTCTGGCGCCGCCTCGCCGCCGCCAGCGACTCCGCCGCCGCGGCCCTCGCCGCCATCGGCGAACTGCTCCTGGCCCGGCAACGCGGCGAACGCCCCCACCGGCTAGTCGACCCCCAGGTGAAACCCTTCCTGCCCGACATCGACTCCCTCGCCGACGACCTCGGCCCGCAGGGCGCGTTCGACGAGCTGTGGCAACGCTTCTCCGCGCCCGGACCCGGCCGCTCGTTCGCCACCCCCGACGACCTCGCCGACCTCATGGTCGGGCTCGCCGACGTCGGCGGCGGTACCGTGCTCGACCCGACCGCAGGCTCCGGCGCCACCCTCCGGGCCGCCGTCCGCGCCGGCTGCACCTCAGCGTACGGACAGGAACTCGACGAGGCACTCGCCCGACTCGCCGGGCTGTGGCTGGCACTACGCGACGTACCCGGAGACCTCCGCACCGGAGACTCCCTCCGCGCCGACGCCTTCACCGGACAAGCCTTCGACGCCGTGGTCTGCCACCCACCGTTCGGCCTGACCAACTGGGGCGACGAGGAACTCGGCCACGATCCACGCTGGATCGTCGGCACCACACCACGCACCGAACCGGAGCTCGCCTGGGTCCAGCACGCCCTGGCCCACCTGCGCATCGGCGGACAGGCCGTACTCCTGATGCCACCCACCGTAGCCAGCCGGCGCGCCGGCCGGCGAATCCGCGCCGAACTGCTGCGCCGAGGCGCCCTGCGCGCCATCGTCGCGCTCCCACCCGGAGTGGGCGCGCAGCACGGCATACCACTTCACCTGTGGGTGCTGCGGCGCCCCGCCCCCGACGCACCACCGCCCGCGCGCGCACTGCTGGTCGACGCCGCCGACGGCGACCTGACCGAGACCGCTCCACGGCTGCTGGACATCTGGCGGGCCTTCACCCGCGCACCCGACATCGAGGTCGAGGAGACCGGATTCGCCCGCGCCGTACCCGTGATCGAACTCCTCGACGAGGAAGTCGACCTCACCCCCGCACGCCGCCAACCCGCCGT
Source organism: Micromonospora echinofusca (assembly GCF_017614955.1). Lineage (GTDB taxonomy): Bacteria > Actinomycetota > Actinomycetes > Mycobacteriales > Micromonosporaceae > Micromonospora > Micromonospora echinofusca_A. Next base: position 10,839 of record NZ_WVUH01000215.1, on the reverse strand, counting down.
CGAGGGCAAGGTCACCGAAGAACATCTGGTACGCACCCGGGAGCGGCTGGCCGCCATCGTCGCTGACCTGCAAGCACTGCTGCCACAGGTCATGTCCGCCTCCGAGGGTCCGGACGCGGAGTTCCTGACCGTGGGGGAACTGGCCCGGGCCGGAGCACTGCAACTGATCGGCCCGATCCGCGCCGCGTCGACCGCAGGCGGCGAGCCACCAGCAGGCGGCCCCCCGGTCCTGACCACACAGGACGTGCTCAATGGTGCCGGCCCCTCCGGCCAGGACGACGGCCGGCTCGGGCAGGAGATCGCCTTGGCGGCCGGGGACGTGGTGGTACCGATGATCGCCCCACAACTCACCGCCTGGGTGGTGACCTCCGAGGGGGCGCTGCTCGGACGCAGTCTCTACCTGCTCCGGCCGAATCCCGCAGCACTGGACCCGTGGTTCCTGGCCGGGCAGTTACGGACGTCGGCGAACGCGAGGCAGGCGTCGAGCCTGTCCGGGGCGATGCGGTTCGACATCCGGCGGGCACAGGTACGGCGCCTGCCGCTGGACAGGCAGCGGGCGCACGGCGAGGTCTTCCGACAGCTGATCGCCTTCGAGTCGGCCCTGCGGGAGGCGGCGGCACTCGGCCCGGAGCTCGTACGACTCACCGCCGACGGACTTGCCACCGGCACCCTGCGACCTGGCCAACCGTCAGCCCTCCGCTGCAGCAGGAAAGCATGACGCGACGATTCCTCGGGGTGCGAAGATTGGGCTGCCGCGATTCGTGTACCCGCTGTCCGGTCAGGTGGTATGGGCAGTGCAGCGAGGCGGCCCCGGTGCGCCGGACTGTCACTCCGTCTGCCGGTGCGGCTGTTGGTGTGCTGATTGATGCGGAACCGGTGCAGGCCGTACCGTGCAGCGGCTGGCGAGCGACGCCGGCGCATCCGCCACCAATGCGGAAGTCGTCTTTCCAGTTCAAGCCTCAGATTCGCGGACTGTAGGGAAGTGAAGCTGCGGACGCAGGCTAAGTCCACCAGTCATCCCATACGTTGGGCCGCGACGTGCGCCGCTTCGTCTTCCTGCGATCCTCCGTACGGCTTTGAGAACATCTCCGAACGACCGGCAGCGTCATCTGTCACGTTCCGACTAGCTTCGATACGGATTCCTATGACTGACGACACCACCTCTCTTTCAATTCTCCACTGCACGATCCTGCCAGCCCTCGACCGACGCTGTAGCCATCACCTGCTGCAGTGGCCAGGTCCGGGACGGCATCCGGTCGAATCATGGGCCGTGGCGGATCAGCTGCATCCGCGTTGATCAGGCCATCACCGCTGCCAGGCAGCTTCGTATGCAGGCGGCCTCCTTTGCGATCGCCCCACCACCGCTCTCTGAAGGGACCTCCGTCTTGAACACCGCCCCAGCGAGCCGCATCGACCGCGCGGTGAGACTGTTCGAGTTCCTTGCACGAGCTCAGCAGTCCGCAATCACGGCGCCGCGCACGCTGGACGGATATGAGACTGCCTGGTTGCGAGACATGCCACGCCACCCGGCGGTGCATTTTGCGCACTGGGACGTGACACCGGAGCCGGGTGACGAGATCGGGCACATCGACCGCTTGGACCGGGTGCGCACGCCGACTCCAAGCGCCGAGGTGACGCGATGGTTGAACGGCGGGTACGAAGACCCCGACGTTGTTCCCCAGCTCTCCCTCGAGATCTCGGGTCCGGAGCCGGAAGGCGAGCAAGCGGAGCCCGAGGTGCTGCGCTTGACCGATCACCCGTCGGTCGTGCAGGCGTACCAGCGGTGGCTGATCGGCTGGACACAATGGGCACAGCGGGAACGTACCGACAAACCAGTACGTGACGCGTACGGTGTGCTCTTCTCCATGCAGGCCGAAGCCGCCAGCAATCCGGAAGAGAAGGAACTGCTGCTCGCCGTTGGTTGCCTGATATGGCGTCCGGTGGATCACCCTGCGGTGCGACGGCACCTCATCACCGTTCCGGTGAGCATCGATCTCGACCCGGTGAGTGGGACGCTGCACATCGTCGCAGCCGAGTCAGTCGATCCGCTGCGCCTCGAACTGGACATGTTGGACTCCCACCTCACCCGGTCCCGACACATCGGCGAGGTGCGGGAGCTGGGACGTACCTACGCACATCATCCTCTTGACCTGGCTGCCATTGGCGAACTGCTGCAACGCATCGCGAACAGTCTCGATCCGGATGCCGTCTACCTTGAGACGGAGAATCCCGGACGGGCTGCCGCAGCAACCGCCGAAGTCGCGCTTGCCCCCGCGATCGTGTTGCGTCGGCGTAATCATGGCCTCGTCGAGGTGTTGGAACGAATCCGCGAGCAGCTGATCGACTCGGAGACTGTGCCCGAGGGGATCCTTCCCCTGGTGGACCCGGACCACCGGCCTGCGGTGGAGACCGACTGCACGCCCGGCGCACTGGTAGCCGTGGACGACGAGATGTACCTGCCGCTGCCCGTGAACGACAAACAGTTGCAGATTCTGCAGCAGGTCGACCGGCACGCCCAGACCCTGGTGCAGGGGCCGCCCGGCACGGGCAAGACCCACACCGCAGCCGCGCTGCTCAGTCACCTGCTCGCGCAGGGCAAACGGGTGCTGGTCACGGCACAGACGGACCGGGCGCTCAAGGAAGTGCGGGCGAAGCTGCCCGAGGCGATCAGGCCGTTGTCGGTCGCGGTAGTCGGCGCATCGCGGGAGGACATGGCCGATCTGAAGGTAGCAGTCAACACCATCTCGCAACGAGCCATCGACTTCGACGCCGATGACGTCGCCCGCACGATCCGGCATCACCTCGACGCCATCGATCGCCTGCGACGGCAGCGTGCTCTGCTCTATCGGCGCGCCGTCGATGTGCGGTCGGCCGAGGTGCTGGTGCACCACCAGGGCCCCTACCAGGGAACACTCGCGGCGATCGCCACTGCGCACCGTGACGACGCGCCGCTGTACGGCTGGCTCCGGCCTTTGGCGCCCGACAAGCTTGGCGGCCGGCCGCCTCTGACTGCGACGCAGCTGGCCGAGTGGTTGCGGCTGCTGCGTGACCAGCGGTTGATCGCGGACGAAAAGCCTGCGCGCGATACGTTGATCGACCCCGCGACATTGGTGCCGCCAGCCGACTTCGCGGCGGCGGTCGCCGCCGAGACCCAGGCACGCACCGTCCACGACAGGCATCAAGGCAGACGGGAACATGCCGCCTTCGCTGCGATTCGTGCCCTGCCACCAGTAGAGCGCGCTGTGCTGCAACAGAAGCTGCACCAGCTCGCCGACACTGCCGACGACCTGGCCCGGCGACGGGAAGCCTGGATGGGGGAGGCAACGGCTGACGTAGTTTCCGGCCGCGGCCAGGTCTGGCAGAACCGGGCCGCCCAACTGCGGCAGCTCGCCGAACAGGTACAGCCACACGTAGAGATCCTCGGCATCACCGAGATCAGCTCGACCAGCCCGGATCTGGCACCACTGGTGTCGCTTGCGCGCCACCTGCGGGAACATCTGTGTGCCGGTGGAAAGATCAAGATCGCTGCTGACGGAACCCCGGCAATGGGTATCTTGACCGCGAAGCCGGTAAAAGTGGCACGTGACCTGTTCACGCACATACGCGTCGACGGGCGCCCACCCACCTCGGTGGAGGCCATCGACTCCTTCGTCGCCTGGACGGAGGCCACCCGACTGCTTGCCGCACTGGACCGGGCGTGGCCGGCCAGTGTCGTCGTGCCGGCCGAGGACACCTTCCAGGAGCGACTCGCCTGGCACGTCACCGAGCTCCATCAGCTGCAACGGGTCCTCGCCCTCGGCGCCGAACTCGCCGAACTTGAGCAACGCCTGGCCGCCTGGCGCCTGCCACGCCCGCAGTGGGCCGACCTTCCTGCGGTACGTGCCTACGCCGCACTGGTTGACGCGGCGGCCGCCGACGACCATCTGCTTGTCGCGCGGGCCGCAGTCGACGCGGCTGCCGAACCCGTCGCCGGACTGGTACACGATCCCGGCGCGTCCCCGGCGCTCCTTGCCCTGGCAAAAGCCGTTGCCGACCGGGACATCGACGGGTATGCCGTCACCGTTCATCGCATCGCCCGGCTGGTCGACGCCCGCGCTGAGGTGCAGCACCGCGACGATCTTGGATCCCGACTGCGGCAGCAAGCCAAGCGGGTCCACGAAGCGATTGTCGCCAGCTCTGATGACGACGTGTGGGACGGCCGCCTCGTTGGTTGGGAGCAGGCATGGGCCTGGGCCGTCGTGGGGGACTGGCTTGCAGACCGACAGGTCGCCGACCTCAACCGGTTGCAGGCCGAGATCGGCGAGGTCGAACGGCAGATCCGCCACCACGTCGAGGAACTGGCCGCCCAGCGCGCCTGGCAGCACGCCGCCTCACCCGAACGGATCAGCGGCTCAGCGCGGGCCAACCTGCAGCAGTACGGACAACTCGTCCGTGGTCTCGGCAAGGGCACCGGAAAGTACGCCCACCTGCGCCGCGCAGAGATCCGCCAGGCCATGGACCGCTGTCGGTCCTCCGTACCGGTGTGGATCATGCCGATCTACCGGATCGCGGAACAACTACAGGTGCAGCCGAACATGTTCGACGTGGTCATCGTAGACGAGGCCTCACAAGCCGGGCTGGCCGCGACGTTCCTTCAGTACCTCGCACCGAAGATCGTGGTGGTCGGAGACGACAAACAGGTCTCGCCCGCTGCGGTCGGCGTCGACCAGCAGCATCTGCGTGACCTCGCGGCGCAGTATCTGTATGACGACCCGTACCGGGCATCCTGGCAGGACCCGAAACGGAGCCTCTTCGACGAGGCCAAGATGCGCTTCACCGGACTCATCCCGCTGACCGAGCACCGCCGCTGTGTACCGGAAATCATCAACTTCTCAAACCGGATCGCGTACGAGCCGGAGAACATCCGGCTCATCCCGGTACGCCAGTACGGCGCCGACCGCCTTGAACCGATCAAACCCGTCCACGTCGAAAACGGATACGTACGGGGAACGACCGGCAAGGTGAATCAGCCCGAGGCCGAGGCGATTGCCGAGCAGATCCTCGCGTGCACTCAGGATCCCCGCTACGACGGCTTGACCTTCGGCGTCATCTCCCTGCAGGGACCGCACCAGGCCAAGCACATCCAGCGACTGCTGCTGGAACGGCTCGACCCGGCCGAGTGGGAGCGTCGTGACCTGCGTTGCGGTGACTCGGCAGACTTCCAGGGATCCGAGCGCGACGTCATGTTCCTCAGCATGGTCACGGCGATCGAGCCGGGGACACGCATCGGTGCGGCTACGAGCGAGATGTACCTGCAGCGCTACAACGTCGCGGCCTCCCGCGCCAAGGACCAGATGTGGGTCTTCCACTCTGTCCGGTCCAGCGACCTGGGCAACCCGGAGGACATGCGCCATCAGTTGTTGGACTACTGCTACGGCGTGTCCACCCGGGCCACCCAACACGAAGGCGTCGAGCTACCCACCGACGTGCCCGAGAATCAGCGGGTCGCGCCGTTCGACTCACTCTTCGAGCAGCGCGTCTACAACCGCCTGGTCGGGCGGGGATTTACCGTCGTACCGCAGTACGAGGCCATCGGATACTCGATTGACCTGGTGGTGGTCGGCCCGCACGGCCGGCTCGCCATCGAATGCGACGGTGACGCCTGGCACGGCCCGGACCGCTACGAGGCTGACATGGCTCGGCAACGGGAACTGGAACGCTGTGGTTGGGAGTTCTTCCGCATCCCAGAATCGGCATTCGTGGTGGACGAGGCGTCCGTGCTGCGCGACTTGTGGGCAGCCCTCAACCGCCGGGGCATCCACCCCTCCGGCTGGGCCAACCCGGACAAAGATCAAGCAACGGGCCCGACCCTCACCCGATCCGCTGACCCCACTGCGGTAGCGGGCATGGACCGTCCAGAGGCTGTCTACCAACTGGAAGAGCCGCTCCGACCAGGTCCTGCCGATCTTACCTTCGGCGTCGAGCGAACAGCCGAGAGCGGAATCCGGCCAGCGGCTCAGAGGGAATCCGTACCGAGTGGACGAGCGGCACAGGCGGAGTCCCCCGCCAGGAGCGAGACCGCCCATCCTGTCGAGCCTGCGGCTGAACCGCAGCAGGACCCCGGCGCGCCGGCCCTTCCCGATCCTGTCATGGCCGACGAGCGTCGAGCGTGCCTTGCGCCCAAGAACGATCAAGCCAACCCCGGGATTTTGCGCGTACCTCGACAGGGCGCCACCGCAACGCCAGACCCGCAAGCAGGCTCGATCATGGACGGAACATTGCTTCTCGAACCGTACGAAATCTATCGAGGAGCTGCACCCCGCCCGAACGACCCGGCCCCGAGCGGAATGCGCGAAGCGCTGCTCGCCATCGTCGAGCGTGAAGGTCCGATGATCGGCCAACGTCTGCAGACCGCTTATGTCAGGGCTGCCGGTGGCCAACGCGTCACCAGAGTGTCGGCCAGTGCGATTAACAAGGTCATCAGTGCTGCGGTCCGCCGCGGGCTGCTCGTCCAGGACAATCCTCTTGGCGAACCTGGCGTTCAGCCCTGTACGTTTTGGCTGCCAAGCCAGCCCCGACTTCTGCTCAGGACCCTTGGACCGCGAAGCCTCGACGAGATTCCACCCGCCGAGCTGGCCACGGTCATGGCCGTCCACGCCAGGAAGATCGATTGGGTGAACCGGGAGTCGGTCTTCCGGGCGACGCTGGAGACTTACGGGCGTGAATCACTGACTGAAGTAGCCGCCACTCGACTGACGAAGGTGGAAAATCTGGCACGCAAGATCACAGCAGAATTGCAGAGCTGAAGCTCCTGGCCGAAGGTGACATCGGAGCCTGCTCAGAGCGTTCTCTTCTATGTCGGCGTCGTCAAGGAACTGGCATTGGTGATCATGGCGTCCGCGTCTGGTCGACCAGCGCCTACACCTGTCCAGCCTGCGCTCGATACGGACCTGCTGGCGGCCGCCGGCCAGTTGGATCACCGGCGGCTGCTCTGCCGGCCGGGTCTGGCCGAAGATCATCGTGGATGCTGCCAGGGCAATCACCCTCGACCGGGCCGCCGCGATGTGGGCCTCGATGCCGGCCCCCGCGACGTACGCGGTGGCAGTCGGGCGCTGGCGGGGGTGCGCGGTCATGCTCGACGGTGGCGGGACGGGCAAGTTCTGGGGCATCGTGCTCTGGCGTAACGTCAAGGGCGCCCCGGCCTACGTCGGCACGGTCGACATCGGCGACCGCACGCCGATCGAGGAGATCACCATCGGCGCCGTTCAGGCGCAGGTGGTCTATCTGACCCGACCCGACGACGCCTCGATGGTAGAGCTGGTGATCAAGCGGACGGCCTCGGCGTCGCTGGTCTAGGGTCCCTGGGGTGGTCATGAGCGCGCAGGACGTGCTGGGCGTCATCGAGTCGGACCCAGAGGCAATGAGAGTCCTTCGGGCTGTGGCCGACCTCGGGTTGCCGGACTGGTGGATCGGGGCCGGCTTCGTACGCAACCGTATCTGGGACGCGATCAGCAACCTTCCGGCCTTGCCGGAGCGCGACGTGGACGTCGCCTACTTCGACCCGGATAAGCTGGACCCACGCGAGGAGACACGCGCCGAAGCCCGGGCCATGGCGTCCCTGCCCGGGGTGCCGTGGGAGATTCGTAACCAGGCGCGGATGCATCTGCGCAACGGCGATGAGCCCTACACCTCTACGGTGGACGCGATGTCGCGCTGGCCCGAAACGGCAACGTGCGTCGCGGTCACTCTGCGGGACGGCTCTGTTCGCCTGGTGTCCTGCCACGGGCTGGCAGACCTTGTGGGAATGGTCGTCCGCCCCAGTCCGGCCTTCGACACCATAGCCGGTCGCGCCAAGGTACGGCATCGCGTGAAAGCCAAGGGATGGCTCGACCGGTGGGCCGGACTGCGGTTGGAGATCTAGCGTTCATGTCAGGCGAAGGAGGAGCGGCCGGACGGGGCTTCCGTCGGGGCCGGCATACTTGGCCGGTGTTCGACTTCGGGATCGACGGATATCAGCCGCGCTGGTTGACCGGGAAAGACGAGGTCGCGAAGCATCACGGAGAGCGCCTGGGTGGGCTTGTCGGCCGTGACCTGACGAGCCCGTGGGTCGTGTGGGATACCGAGCACGACGAGTGGTTCGCCGACTGCCCAGTGGTGCTCGACTTCGCCGGGGAGCGTCTGGAAGTCAATCACCAGAAGCTCGACGACGTGTCGATCACCTGGAACTCGGTGGACGTGACCCGGCCACCGGTGTGGCCGACATCGGCCGGCTTCCGGCTGGTCTGGCGCGATGACGCCCCCGCCGTGCTGGCTGCCCGGCGTGGGCAGCGGCTTGAGGCGGTCGAACTTCTCGAATGGGCTGGCGGAGACCTGGCCGATGGCACCGTTGCTGTCGGCCTGCGCTTTACGGACGGCTGGTTGACTCTGTACAACGCCCTGGACGAGAACGGGCTCGCGTTCGGCCAGCTTCCGCCTCAGTACCGCCGACACCGGTTGGGGTAGGGCTTGTCCGAGCTCCGGTGAGCCGGGACGGTGGCGGCCCGGCGGGCTGTATGGGGCCTCGACGTCCCGGACAGGGGCGTGTCCGGATGCTGGCCGGCCCCGGGAACTGCTGATCAAGTCGTTCGTCGCGATCGATGGGCCGAACCGTAGATATATCAGTAAACTTTCTTAATAATAAGCGGATGAACAACCTTCGATATTTCCTTGCGGCATCGACGACGGCCCTGACCGTCGCGGCGGGCGTGATCGTCGGCGCCACCCCTGCCGCCGCTGCCAACCTGCTGGGCAACCCGGGCTTCGAATCGGGCACGCTCGCACCCTGGACGTGCAGCCTCGGCTCGCTCGTCACCACACCCGTGCACACCGGCACGAAGGCGCTGCAGGGCGCGACCTCCGCCTCCGACACCGCCCGGTGCGCCCAGACCGTCGCCGTGCTGCCCAACACGGCGTACCGCCTCACCGGGTGGGTCCGCGGCAACTACGTGTACCTCGGCGTCACCGGCGGGACGTCGACGTGGGCGCCGAGCGCGGCCAACTACACCCAGCTGACCGTGAACTTCACGACGGCGGCCAACCAGACCAGCGTCGAGGTCTACACCCACGGCTGGTACGGCCAGGGCGCCTACCTCGCCGACGACATCTCACTCGACGGACCGGGCGGCACCTCGCCACCGGGCGTACCCGCCACCCCGACCGTCGGCACGACCACCGACACGTCGGTGACGCTGTCCTGGGGCGCGTCGAGCGGCACCGTGACCGGCTACCGCGTCTACGAGGGCACCACCATCAAGGCTGACACGACCGCCACGAACACCACGATCACCGGCCTGGCCCCCTGCTCGACGCACACGTACGCCGTGGCGGCATACAACACCGACGGCGAGTCGGCGAAGTCCGGCACGGTCACCGTCACCACGACCGGCTGCACGACGGCACCCCCGACCCCGACGGGCCTGACCGTCACCGGCACCACGGACACGTCGATCACGTTGCGGTGGACCGCAGCCAGCGGTGCGTCCGGGTACCACGTCTACGAAGGCACGACCCGGGTCGCCACCGGAACCGGCACCACCGCCACGGTCAGCGGGCTCGCCACCTGCTCGACCCACTCGTACACCGTCTCCGCGTACAACGCCAACGGCGAGTCGGCCAAAAGCAGCCCGGTGAGCGGGACCACGGCCGGATGCGGCAACACCGGACTGCCCAAGCACGCGCTGATCGGCTACCTGCACGCCAGCTTCGCCAACGGCAGCGGCTACACGCGGCTGGCCGACGTGCCGGCGGCGTGGGACATCATCAACCTGTCCTTCGGCGAACCGACGTCGGTGACCTCCGGCGACATCCGGTTCAACCGGTGCCCGGTGACCGAATGCCCGAACGTGGAAAGCGACGCCGACTTCACCGCCGCGATCCGGGCCAAACAGGTGCAGGGCAAGAAGGTCCTGCTGTCGATCGGCGGCCAGAACGGCCAGGTGCAACTGAACAGCACCGCCGCGCGGGACACGTTCGTCAGCTCGGTGAGCGCCATCATCGACCGCTACGGCCTCGACGGCCTGGACGTGGACTTCGAGGGCCACTCGCTGATCCTCGACGCGGGCGACAACAACGTCGCCAACCCGACCACGCCGGTCATCGTCAACCTCATCGCCGCCCTGAAGACCCTGAAAGCCCGCTACGGCAGCGGATTCGTGCTGACGATGGCCCCCGAGACGTTCTTCGTCCAACTCGGGTACCAGTTCTACGGCGGCAACTGCGGTGGCTGCGACCGGCGGGCCGGGGCGTACCTGCCCGTCATCCACGCCCTGCGCCACGACATCACGGTCCTGCACGTCCAGGACTACAACTCCGGGCCGATCATGGGCCTGGACAACCAGTACCACACCATGGGCGGCGCGGACTTCCACATCGCCATGACCGACATGCTCGTCGCCGGTTTCCCGGTCGCCGGCACCGGATTCACGTTCCCCGCCCTCCGCCCGGACCAGATCGCGTTCGGTACCCCCGCCGCGGTCAGCGCCGGCAACGGCTTCACCTCGCCCGCGGCGGTCCAGGCCGCCCTCACCTGTCTGGTCCGTGGCACGTCCTGCGGCGGGTACGCCCTGCGCGGCGGCCCTTCACCGAACCTGCGCGGCCTGATGACCTGGTCCATCAACTGGGACCGGTACTACGGCTGGGAGTTCATGAACAACCACGAGCCGTTCCTGAACGCCCTGCCCTGACCACGCCGGACGTACACCGGTCACGAACCTGGTGTCCTGCTCCGGTCCGGGCGGCGACGCCAGGTTCTTGACCGATCAACGGCGGGGTTCACCCCCGGGTGAACCCCGCCCCCCGACCTCCCCCCCGGGTCCGCCAGGC
>NZ_WVUH01000214.1 GCF_017614955.1 Micromonospora echinofusca | reverse complement strand
CGTCGGCGGGGTGGTCGGCGGCGTCGTGGGGGTGCTGCCGCCGTAGACCGACGCCTCGCGGGAGGTCTGCCTGATGCCGTTGGCGCCGTTGAAGATCCGCTGGCCCCAGCTGGTCAGGCTGGCCGGGTTGAAGCTGGTGACCATGTCCAGGTACTCGACACCGCCGCCGTTGCCGCTCCACGACCAGCCGAGGTAGCCGATCCCGTTGGCCTGGCTGTACGACAGGATGGTGTCCTCGTCCGGGTCGCCGTCGGAGTGGTTGTGGCCGAACTCGCCGACCACGATCGGCAGGTTGCTGCTGCGGAACCGGCCGAGGTAGTCGCTGATCTTGCTGGCGGTGTTGTACACGCCGTACATGTGGATGGAGAAGACGGTGTTGCGGTTCGGGTCCGCGGCGAACACCGAGCCCGCGTTGTCCCGCATCGTGTTCGACCAGTCCTGTCCCCAGTTGGGGGCGTCGACCATGATGGTGTGCTGGAAACCGGCGGTCCGCAGCCGCTTGATGGCGTTGCCGGTGTCGGTCGTCCAGGAACCGTAGTTCTGGTTGCCGTACGGCTCGTTGCCGATGTTGACGATGACGTACCGCTCCTCGCCGGTCAGCGCACTCTGGATGCTGATCCAGTAGTCGACCGCGCGGTCCAGGGTGATGGCCCCGCTCTGCTCGCCGTACCCGGTGGTGTCGTGCACCTCCAGGACGCAGATCAGTTTGTTGGTCTTGCAGAGCGAGACGACGTTCGCGACGTCGCTGGCGCTGTTCTTCGTCCACCGGTCGCCGCTGGCCAGGACCACCCGCACGGTGTTGGCACCGAGCGCCTTGATGTTGGCGAACGAGCTGGTCTGCTGCGGGTACCAGGTGTGGGCGTGGTTGACGCCGCGCATGATGAACTCGTTGCCGTTGGCGTCGTACAGCTTGCCGTTGGCCACGGTGAAGCCGGCGGCGGCGTGCGCCGGGGTGTTGACGGCGAAGACGGCCGCGACGATCGCGAGCAGCGCGGCAGCCGCCAGGGACAGGCGTTTCTTCATGGTCTTCCTCGGGGGGAGGTCCCGCGAACGCGGGCGCAGAGAGATCTGGCAAAGGAAGGCTGCTGCCCGACAGCCCCGCCCGGCACCCGGTCGCGCGCCCATCAGCTTAGGCCGATACCCGGAGAGCGCGCAACCGGTTCAGTGCCGCTGCGCCTGCACCGGGCACCCCGCGACGGCCGGGGCGAACCGTGGACCGTCACGGGGCGGCCAATCCCACCACAGGACGAGCGCCGGCCCTGAGATGAACCGGTTAAGTGGAGACCCTAGGCACGATGGGAACACCCGTCAAGGTACCGACCCCGGGGGATCCGCCCCGGTGGGATTCACCGGCGCGCCCGGGGGTAATCCCCGACGATCGCCGGGCGAGAGGAGACGTCGAGATGGTCGCCGTGGGTTACACGCTGATGTGCGAGCAGGCCGGCCCGAAGGAACTGGTCGACTACGCGGTACGGGCCGAGAACGCCGGTTTCGACCAGCTCGTCATCTCCGACCACTACTACCCCTGGTTGGACTCCCAGGGTCACGCCCCGTACGCCTGGTCGGTGCTCGGCGCGGTCGCCCACGCCACCTCCCGGGCCGAGCTGATGTCCTTCGTGACCTGCCCGATCCGCCGCTACCACCCGGCGGTGGTGGCGCAGAAGGCGGCCACCCTCGGTGTCCTCTCCGACGGCCGGTTCACCCTCGGCCTCGGCGCCGGGGAGAACCTCAACGAGCACGTGGTCGGCGGCTGGCCACACGTCCAGCAGCGGCACGAGATGTTCGAGGAGGCCGTGCAGATCATCCGGCCGCTGCTCGACGGGGACACCCTCACCTACACCGGCAACCACTTCGACGTGCCGGACGCCTACCTCTGGGACCGTCCGGACACCCCGGTACCCATCGCCCTGGCCGCCTCCGGTCCCTCCTCGGCCAGCCTCGCCGCGGAGTACGGCGACGGGGTGATCGCCACCGAACCCGAGCCCCGCATCCTGCGGCTGTTCGACGACGCCGGGGGTGGCGGCAAACCCCGCTACGGCCAGGTGGCGATCTGCTACGGACCGGACGAGGCCGAGTGCCGGAAGATCGTCCACGACCAGTTCCGCTGGTTCGGTCTCGGCTGGAAGGTCAACGCCGAGCTTCCCGGTCCGGACTCCTTCGCCTCCGCGACCCAGTTCGTCCGGGAGGAGGACGTGGCCCAGGGCATCCCGTGCGGACCCGACACCGACGCGCACGTCGAGGCGTTCCGGCAGTTCGTCGACGCGGGATTCACGCACGTCGCGATCGTCCAGGTGGGCGGGGAGAGCCAGCCGATGTTCATCGACTGGGCCCGCGAGGAGCTGCTGCCCCGGCTCCGGCAACTGTGACCACCGGCTGCGGAGAGGACTGAACGTCGATGCGTATCGGGAACGTGGAGGTCCGTCCGCTCGGCGGCGGCCTCGGCTGCCTTCTGATGATCCTCTTCTCGGTCGTCGCGTCGGTCGTGCTGACCGTCGTGATCAACCTGCTGTTCTGACCGTCGCGATCGACCTCTGCCGTCCTGCTCAGCCGCGCAGACCGAGCGCGGCCAGCACCTCCCGGGTGGCCGCACGGACCGGTCCGAGCACGGCCCGGTCCACCCAGCGGGCCACCGGCACGACCGTGGCCCGCCACACCGCCCGGACGCCCCGGGCCACCGGAACCACGGTGTACCGCCAGACCCCGGCCAGGACGATCCCGACCGGCCGGAACAGGATCCGGTGGATCCCCCGCAGCAGCCAACCGGCAGCCCGCCAGGCATAGCCGACCGCGTCGGCCAGCACCCGCCAGCAGGCGTCGAACCAGCGCGCGAGCACCGGTCCCAGCGGCGCCAGCAGCCGGGCCAGCCGGTCCAGCGGCACCCAGATCAGATAGCGGACCACCCAGGTCAGCGGGATCCACACCAGATAGCGGAGCAGCCACACCGCCGGCACCCAGAGCAGATGACGGAACAGCCAGGCCAGCGGCAGCCAGACCACCCGGTGCAGGAACCAACCGACGGGGCGCAGCAGGTAGCGGTGGAGGAACCGGCCGACCGGCCGGAGCAGGTAACGGTCGACGGCACCGCCGACGGCCATTACCGCAGCCCAAGCCAACCGCACCGGTACGACCACCAGCAGCGCCACGGCCCGGGCCGGCACCGCGATCAGCGGGGAGAGCCCAGAAGACTGGTCGGCGGGTGGGGGTCCTGCCCGACGGGTACCCCGATTGCTGGCTGTCACGGACGACAGCCTAGAGAGCCTGGTCAACCGGGTACGGCGGGCCCGACCGGTCACCTTGCGTCAAGGTCCAGTTCCGCCACGACCGGATAGTGGTCGGAGGCCCACTCGGTCGCCCCGCCCCGCAGCACCCGGCACACCCGGGTCCGTGCGGCCAGCGCCGGAGAACCGAACAGGTAGTCCAGTCGCATCCCGGAGAACTCGGCGCCACCACCGTGCCGGGTCGGCGCGGTCTCCGGGTCACCCTGCCCGGCATGCCGGTACAGGTCGACCAGACCGGCCCGGTCCAGTACCCCGATCGCCCGGGTGTCCACGGTGCCGTTCCGCCGCAGGTGCCGGCCGCGGTAGGCGACCGGTAACCGGGTGAGCCGCCCGGTGTGCTCGGTCCACGGGTCGAGGGTGTTGAGATCCCCCATCAGCAGCACCTGCCGGTCCGGGCCACCCCGGCAGGCAGCGGCCAGCCACCGGGCCTCGACCAGTCGGCGGGTACCCGAGTACGGATGCAGGTGGGCGGTGAGCACCCGCAGCGGGCCGGCGGTGGTCGGCACGACCACCCGTTGGGCGGCATGGTGGAACGGTCGGCGGACGCGTCCTGCCTCGACGACCCGCCCCGGCGGCCGGACCAGCACCGCGACCGCCTGCCCGAAGCACTCCCGGGCCAGGTACGGCCGCATCCCCACCGCCGCCGCGAAACGCGCCAGCCGACCGCCCTGGCGGAAGCCCCGGAGTTCCTGGACCGCCAGGATGTCCGGCCGGTACCCGTCGACCACCTCGACGACCCCGGCGAGCCGGGCCGGGTCGGCGCCGGCCGGGAGGGGCGCCCCCGCAGCCGCCCGGCCCTGCCCGCCGAGCCGGATGTTCCAGGTCATCACCCGCAGCATGACGGCCGGCTCAGTCGGGGCGGCCGGCTTTGACCAGTTCGTCGTCGAGGGTGTGCACGTCCTCCGACTCGATGACCGGCTGGTTGCCCTGCCGAAGGTCCGCGTTGGGGCGCAGCACCCAGTAGAGCAGGCTGATCCAGAGGGCGCTGAGCAGGATCGCGCCCATGAAGTCGGTCGGGTGGTGCATGCCCCGGTACATCCGGGAGATGGCCACCCCGAGCGGCATGATCACCGCGAGGGCCACCGGTACCCAGCGCCACCAGCGGTCGGTGCGGGGGAAGACCAGCACCGCGATGGCGGCGTAGAGGCAGATCGTCGCGGCGATGTGCCCGGAGGGGAAGGACGAGGTGGGCATCGGGCCGTCCAGGTTCTCCACGGCCGGGCGGGGCCGGTCCACCGCGGCGGCGGAGGCGAGGAAGAGACTCAGCTCGCCGAACATCGCCAGCGCCACGAAGAGCACCGGTCGCCAGCGGCGCCACACCGCCAGCACCAGCGGGCAGAAGACCATCGAGACCAGCAGGATGGCGTGGGTGTCCCCGAACTTGCTCCACCACCAGCTCAGATCGGTGAGCGCGTCGGTGTGCCGGTCGGCGAACCACTGCGGCACGTCGGTGTCCAGGGTCTCGAAGACGGTGCCCTCGGCGTGGAAGCTGACGTAGGTACCGAAGCCGAACAGCACCCCGAAGACCAGTACCCAGCCGACCACCAGTTCGGCGACCGCCGAACGCGGGTGGGGCAGCACCTGCTCCTCGGCCGGGGCGGGGGCGATGTCGTGCCCGGCCTCCGGCTCCAGGCCCTCGGCCAGCGGCGGCACCGTCCGGCCACGTTCCCGGCGCCAGAGCCGGAAGGCGTACGCGGTGACCCCGAGCCAGGCCGCGCCGAGCAGCCAGGCACCGAGCACGTCGGAGACGAAGTGCACACCGAGCGCGATCCGGGTCAGCCCGATCGCGGCCACGACCGTGGCGACCAGCACGATGGCCGGCCGGCGCCAGCGGGGCGCCATCGCCGGCAGGAACACCAGCAGCAGGGCGCCGTAGGCGACCATCGACCCGAGCGCGTGCCCGCTGGGGAAGCTCTCCCCCGCGTAGCTGCCGATCGGTACGTCCACCTCCGGGCGCAGCCGCCCGACCAGGGTCTTCAGTGCCGGGTCGAGGATCAGCGCGCCGGCACCGGTGACGATCACGTACACCGCCAGCCGGGCCTGCCGCCGGATGAGCAGACCCACCACCGCGACGGTGACCAGCCAGATGATGACCGGACGGCCACCCAGGTCGGTGATCGCGTTGAGCACGGTCACCAGTGGACCGTGCGGTGCCACCAGGTCGTTGAGCCAGGCGGCCACCCCGTGGTCGACGTCGTAGAGCGGCGACCATCTCGTGCGGACCAGCACCAGCAGGATGCCGAAGCCGACCCCGGCGCCGAGGATCACGGCGAGCCCGGCGAGGCTCCGCTCGGCGAAATGACCCAGTGGTCGCCGCACCATCTCTTTGACCGTGGTCACCACGGCACCTCCCTCCCGCTCCTGGCGAGCGGCTTTACCCGATCCGCGCGGCGCGTACACCGGGGGCGGCCCCGGGTGGTCAGAGGGCGGTCATCTCCCCGGTGTCGTGCAGTTCCGTACGCTCCGCGTCGGGCTCCCACAGGTCCGGCTGGGCCGGCTCCTCGACCCCGATCCGCAGCGCCTCCAACTGGGCGGCGAAGGCCAGCCCACCGAAGAGCGCCATCCCGGTGAGGTTGGCCCACAGCAGCAGCGCCATCATCCCGGTCAACGCCCCGTAGGTCTGCCCGAACCCCTCGCTGACCTGCACGTACGCGGCCAGCAGCAGGCTGGCCAACCACCACAGCGCGGTGGCGATGCCGGCGCCGAAGAGCAGCCAGGACAGGCCCGGCTGGTTGCGTCGGGGGGCGTGCCGGAACAGCACGGCGACGGCGAGCACGGTCAACGCCAGGCTCAGCGGCCAGCGGACGACGTCCCACAGGCCGTTGGCGAACGCACCCCAGGCGTAGTGCCGTTGCACGCTGTCGCCCATCGGTCCGCCACCGACCAGGATGAGGAACCCGACCAGCGCCGGTACGCCCGCCGTCACCGCGAGCAGGGCCGCCCGGAGGTACTTCCACAGGGCCGGGCGGTCCCGCTCGACGCCGTAGATCCGGTTGGCGCCCCGCTCGATCTGGGCCATCGTCGAGGTCAGGGCGACCAGGCCGGTCAGCAGGCCGAGACCGAGCGCAAGCTCCCCGGCCCGTTCGGTGCGGTCCTCGTCGGCCAGCAGGTCCTGCACCACCTCCTCGCTGGCGCCGGGGGTGAGGGCCAGCACGGTGTCGGCGACCACCCGGCCGCCCTCCTCCACCCCGAGGTCGCTGATCAGACCGGTGAGCGCGATCAGGAACGGCACCACGGCGAGGCAGAGTTGCAGGGCCAGCGCCCGGGAGTGGCTGAACCCGTCGCCGTAGCGGAACCGCACGAAGGCGTCCCGGGCCAGGTGCCAGCCACCGTGCCGGCGCAGGGTGTGCCAGGCGTCGTCGGCGGAGAGCTCCTCGTGGGCCATCAGCCGGGTCTCCGGCACCATCCGGGTACTACTCACGGCGTGCCTCCTCGACCCGCCGCTCGCCCCGCTCCGCCACCGCCTCGGCGTCGTCGGCGAGGTCCGGGGCCTGTGCGGGACGGGGTACGCAGAGCCAGAACGCCTCGGGCCGGACCTCCACCCGCAGGGTGCGGCCCGGTTCGATCAGGTCACCGTCGAGTTCCCGGGGCTGCGGGCGGTTGCTGACGATCTCGACCCTTCTCCCCCGGAACACCTCCATCCGGGGGACCCGGCCCCGCCGGCGCAGCAGCGCCCAGCCGAGGGCGGCCCAGTGCCGCAGGGTGCGCGGGGTGAGCACGGCCACGTCCAGGTACCCGTCGTCCGGTTCGGCCTCGGTGAGCAGGCGTACCCCGCCCTGGAGCCGGCCCACGTTGGCGACCAGGACCGACCGGGCGCGTCGCCGCACCGGCGGCCGGTCGTCGATCCGGATCTGCACCCGCATCGGCCGGTCCCGCAGGTGCCGGGCGGCCCCGACGAGGTACGCCGGCCAGCCGATCCGGGCCTTGGTGGTCTCCGAGGTCGAGTCGAGCATCTGGGCGTCGAAGCCCATCCCGGCCATCACGGTGAAGTACCGGTCGTCGACGGCGCCGACGTCGAGTCGACGCCGGCCGCGTTCGAGGGCGACCTCCAGACCGGCCGCGAGGTCGTTGGACAGCCCGAGGTTGGCCGCGAGCAGGTTGCCGGTGCCGTTGGGCAGGACGGCCAGGGCGACCTCGGTGCCGACGACGCCGCTGACGCAGGACATCACCGTGCCGTCACCGCCGCAGGCGAAGACGACCTCGGCACCGGCCTCGACGGCCGCCCGGGTCTGCCCGAGACCGGGATCCTCGACCGTGGTCTCGTACCAGAGTGGTTCCGGCCAGCCGGCGTCGACCAGGGTGTCCCGGACCGTCCGGCGCAGTTCGTCGACGTCGGCGACCTTGACCGGGTTGACGACCACCGCCGACACCGGCCCCCGGGGACCGTCGACGGCGCCCGGACCACCGCCGGGGACCTGCTGCGCACCGCTCACGGCCGCAAGTGTGCAGCAGATCGGTGCCGGCGGCGACCCGGCGGAGGGTGACTTTCCCGGCAGCGGAAAAAGGTTTCGCCGGGCGAACCGTGGGCCGGCCTGGCGGCTGGTTCAGGCGGGCGGGTCAGGCGGCCGGGCGGGCGGCGGTGCGGACCGCGTCGAGCACCCGGCGACGCAGGTCGACCAGATCGAGCCCGGCCCGGGTCAGGGTCACGGCGGCCAGGCCGTTGCCCTCCCGGAGCAGCCCGAGCAGGATGTGCTCGGTGCCGATGTGGTTGTGCCGTAGCCGGACCGCCTCGCGCAGCGCCAGTTCCAGCACCTTCTTCGCCCGGGGCGAGAAGCGGCTCCCGTCGTACCGTCGGCCCCAGGGCCACCGCCGGGGTGCCGGCGGCGGGTCGTCGAGCGCGCCCGGCCCGAAGGACTCCTCGACCCGGGCCACGACGGCGGCCAGGTCGATGCCGATCTCCCGGAGTGCGGCGGCGTCGGCGTCGTCGAGGGCCCGGGAGCCGGGCCCGGTCGCCTGTTCGACCCGGGACCGCAGGTCGTCGATGCGGACGCCGGCGTCGCGCAGCACCGTGGCGGCGAGGCTCTGGCCGTCGTGCAGCAGGGCGAGCAGCAGGTGCTCGGTGCCGACCCGGGGCTGGTGCAGCCGGTCGGCCTCGTCCCGGGCCTGGACCACCACGGCCCGGGCGCGTCGGGTGAAGCGTTCGAACATCATTCCTCCCGCGTTCCGTTGACCGCCGGCCGGCCGGCGTGCTTCTTGTGGACCCCCTGCTTGCTGACCTCCAGTGCGTCGGCGATCTCCTGCCAGGACCAGCCCTGGCGCCGGGCGTTGTCCACCTGCACCCGTTCCAGGCGGTCCAGCAGCCGACGCAGGGCGAGCACCGCCCGCAGCCCGACCCGGGGGTCGGTGCTGCCGGCCGCCGCCGCCAACTCCGTTGCGCTACTCATATTGTCAACCTAGGTTGACGGCACCGGTTTGTCAACCCAGGTTGACGACTGGTCCGGGTGCAACCCGGCCCTCTACGATCGATCCGCATCGGTGGCCCGGGCGGGCATCCCGGCGGCGGCCGTCCGTCAGCTCGACGGACAGCAGCGCCACCCGCGTCACCGGCACCGCCAGGGAGCAGGACCGCGCCACGCGCGACCGACATGCGGGCTCATGTCGTCGCGGTCGCGTGGGACATCGTCGTAGCCGGGCACGACCCCGGTCGACCCCGGCCGTCAGCTGCCAGCACCCCGGTCAGCCGCCGACCCCGGTCGCCATCGACCGGGGACCCGGCCGGCCACCGGCGACGGTCGCCCACGCGCAGCCCGGACACCTGCGAACGTGAGGACCACGATGCACCCGACCTCCCGGCGGCGCGCCCTGCCCGCCGTACTGGCCACCCTGGCCGCGACGGCCGCGCTCGCCGTCGTCGTACCCCTGACCGGCACCGTCCCGGCGCACGCCGCCGACCCGGTCGTCGTCGTGCACAGCACCTTCGACGACGGCACCACCCAGGGCTGGACCGCCCGCGCCGACGAGACCGTCGCCGCCAGCACGGCAACCGCCCACAGCGGTACCCACAGCCTCGCCGTGACCGGCCGGACCCGCAGTTGGGAGGGGCCCACCCTCGACCTGCTCGGCACCATGACCAGGGGCACCCGGTACACCCTGTCGGTGTGGGTCCGGCTCGCCGCCGGGCAACCAGCCGGCCAGGTCCGGCTGAGCGTGGAACGGCGTACCGCCGGCACCGCCTCCTACGACCAGGTGGTCGGCGACACCACCGTCACCGCCGACGGCTGGGTCAACCTCAGCGGGACGTACCTGCTCGCACACGACGTCGACCACCTGACCACGTACGTCGAGTCGGCCAGCGGCACCGCGAGCCTGCACATCGACGACTTCCACCTGTCGTACCTGCCGGCCAAGCCGATCCAGACCGACATCCCTGCGGTGCGGACCGTCCTCGCCGACGCCTTCCCGATCGGCGCGGCGATCGGCCCGCAGCAGCTCGTCGGCAACCACGCCGAACTGCTCAAACGGCACTTCAACTCGATCACCCCCGGCAACGCGCTCAAGTGGGACGCCACCCAGCCGACCGAGGGACAGTTCCGCTTCGCCGACGCCGACGCACTGGTCGAGTTCGCCGTCGCCAACGGGATGGCGGTACGCGGGCACACCCTGGTCTGGCACCAGCAGACCCCGGCGTGGGTCTTCACCGACCCGGCCGGCAACCCGATGACCGCGACACCGGAGAACAAGGCGCTGCTGCTGAGCCGGCTGGAGGCGCACATCCGTGCGGTGGTCGGCCGGTACGGCACGAAGATCGGCGTCTGGGACGTGGCGAACGAGGTGATCGACGAGAACCAGGCCGACGGGCTGCGCCGCAGCCGGTGGTTCGAGATCACCGGCCTGGACTACCTGCGTACCGCGTTCCGGGTGGCCCGGGAGGTGGCACCGACCGCCACGCTCTACCTCAACGACTACAACACGAACGTACCGGCCAAGCGGGACAAGCTGTACGCGCTGGTCGCGCAGTTGCGCGCGGAGGGGGTACCGGTCGACGGGGTCGGCCACCAGATGCACGTCAACATCGACTGGCCGTCGGTGTCCGAGACCGAGGCGATGCTCCAGAAGTTCGTCCCGCTCGGGGTGGAGCAGCAGATCACCGAGATGGACGTCAGCATCTACCGGAACGACGCCGAGTCGTTCCCGACGCCACCGGCCGACCGGTTGCTGACCCAGGCGTACCGCTACCGGGACCTGTTCGCCCTCTACCGCCGGTACGCCGGTGAGATCACCTCGGTGACCCTCTGGGGACTGGCCGACGACGACACCTGGCTGGACAGCTTCCCGGTCACCCGCAAGGACGCCCCGCTCCTGTTCGACCTGGAGTTGCAGGCCAAGCCGGCGTACTGGGGCATCGTCGACCCGTCCCGGATCGGCTCCCCGACGGCCTCCCCGACCGTCTCGCCCACTGTTTCACCGACCGTCAGCCCGACGGTCTCCCCCACCGTCTCGCCCACGGTGTCCCCGACGGTCTCCCCCACCGTCTCGCCCACGGTCAGCCCGACCGTCTCGCCCAGTCCTTCGCCGTCGGTGACCCCGACCGACGAGGCCCCGAAGCCGTGCCGGGTGACGTACACCGTCACCAACCAGTGGACCGGCGGGTTCCAGGCCGAGGTGCGGATCGTCAACACCGCGTCCGGCCCGGTGAACGGCTGGACGCTGCGCTGGACCTTCGCGGACGGCCAGACGGTCGCCCAGCTCTGGAACGGCACGGTCAGTCAGGCCGGCGGGGCGGTCACCGTCGGCAACGCCTCCTGGAACGGCACCATCGCGCCGAACGGCAGCGCCAGCTTCGGCTTCCTGGGCAGTTGGACCGGGACGAACAGCAGACCGGCGTCGTTCACCCTGAACAACGCGCCCTGCGCGCTCGGCTGATCCGGCGACACCCGAGGTCAGCCCGGCGGCTCGCGCGCATGACGGCAGCGCGTGACGGCAGTGCGTGACGGCAGCGCGTGACGGCAGCGCGTGTTAAGAAGGGCCCCTTCCTCTACCGAAAGCGTTAAGAAGGGGCCCTTCCTTACCCCAGGGCGGAGCGGAAGGTCGTGACCCGGCGGCGGAGCGCCGCCAGGTCACCGCCGTGCGGGGCGTCGCCGAGCAGCGGCGCCCCGACACCGACCGCCAACGCACCCGCGTCGAGGAAGGCGAGCGCGGCGTCCAGATCCACCCCGCCGACCGGGACGAACGGCACGGTCGGGAACGGTTCGCGGAGGGTACGCAGGTAGTCGGGGCCACCGAGCGAGGCGGGGAAGAGCTTGACCGCGGTCGCCCCGGCCAGGCTGGCCGAGACCACCTCGGCCGGGGTGAGGGCGCCGACCAGGGCGGGCAGTCCGAGGCGTACCGACTCGGCGACCGCCGGCACCAGGGCCGGGGTCACCACGAAGGCGCCACCGGCCTGCTCGACCTGCACCACGTCCGCGTCGGTGAGCACACTGCCCGCGCCGAGCACCGCGTCACCGCCCAGCTCGGCGTGCGCCCGCAACAGCACCCCGACCGCGTCCCGCGAGGTCAGCGGCACCTCGATGAGGCGTACCCCGGCGTCGACGAGCACCCGGATGCTGGCCAGTGCCGGCTCGGGCTCGTCGGCGGGTACCACCGCCATCAGGCGGTGCGTCTCCAGCAGCTCACACAGGTTCACCGCTGCCGCCTCCGCAGGTCACCGACGGGTTTGTACCCATCCTCGCAGCCGCACGGGCGGTCCCGCTCCGGGTTGGCGGCATCCGCCTCCCAGTCGACCGACTGCCGGTCGACCGGCTCCGGCCGACTGTCTCCCGGTCGGCTGTCTCCTGGTCGGCTGTCTCCCGGTCGGCTGCTAACGTCCGCTGATGTCCACGCACTCCGGTCAGGTGCGCCGGTTCCGGACCGGCCGGCACGAGATCACGATCGTCGGGGGCAGCGTCGTCGGTCACCGCTATCCGGCGAACTTCGACGTGCTGCACGTCGACGCGACCCTGCCGTTCACGGCGGTCGCGGACGGGATGGGGTCCGGCCGGGGCAGCAGGATCGCCGGTTCGACCACGGTGGCCACCCTGGTCGAGGCGGTGCACGCGGCCGGTCCGGCAATGGACGACCGGCGGTTGCGCGTCGCCGTCGCCGAGGCCCAGTCCCGGGTACGCGCCGCCGGGGCGCAACTGGGCGAGCTGACCGGGTGCACGTTGACCGCCCTGCTGGTCGGGCCGGACGGGGAGCACGGCTGGATCATCCAGCTCGGTGACTCCCGGGTCTACCGGCTCCGGGGCGGTCTGCTGGAACTGCTGACCGTGGACCACACCGTCGCCTGGCTGGGCGCGGTGCACGGCTGGTACCCGGCCGACTCACCGGCAGCAGCCGCCGCCCGTTACCAGTTGACCCGCTACGTGGGTCACCCGGATCGTCCCGAGCCGGATCTGCTGGCGGTGACCCTGCGTGCCGGGGACGTCTACTGCCTCTGCACGGACGGCGTGGCCGAGCAGGTCGAGTACGACCGGCTACGGAAGCTGCTGGGCGGTGTCCGGGAGCCGGGCGGGACGGTGGACCGGATCCTCGCCGACTCGCTGGCGGCGGGCGGTCGGGACAACGCCACCGTCGCCCTGCTCACCGTCGCGCCCCTCGCCGTCGGCTAACTGGCCCCGCCACCG
>NZ_WVUH01000213.1 GCF_017614955.1 Micromonospora echinofusca | reverse complement strand
GGTGGTGATCGCGGTGAGGAGTTGCTGGTAGTGACCGGCGAGCCGCTCGATGGTCGCCACGTCGAACAACGCCGTCGCGTACTCGACCACACCGGAGAAGGACCCGTCCGGCTCCTCGGTCATCTGCATGGTCAGGTCGAACTTGGCGGTGTGCCACAGTGTCGGCACCTGCTCCGCGCGTAGCCCCGCACCGGCGAAGTTGGCCGCCGTGGCGTTCTGCATCACGAACATGGTCTGGAACAGCGGGTTGCGGGACAGGTCCCGCTCCGGCGACAACGCGTCCACGATCCGTTCGAACGGCACGTCCTGGTGCGACTGCGCGGCCAGCACGGTCTCCCGGGTCCGGGCCAGCAACCCGGCGAAGCCCGGCTCACCGGACAGGTCCGTCCGCACCACCAGCGTGTTGACGAAGTACCCGATCAGGTCCTGCACCTCGGCGCGGGTACGCCCGGCGACCGGGGTGCCCACCGCGATGTCGGTCTGCCCGGTGTAGCGGGCCAGCAGCACCTGGAACGCGGCCAGCAGCACCATGAACGGGGTGGCCCGGTGCTGCCGCCCGATCGCGGTCAGGGCCTGCCCCAGGCCGGCCGGCACGGTGAACGGCAGCGTCCCACCCCGGGGGTCCTGCACCGGCGGCCGGGGCCGGTCGGTCGGCAGCTCCAGCGGCGTCAACCCGGCCAACCGGTCCCGCCAGTAGTCGAGCTGCCCGGTCCAGCCGGCCGCCCGGTCCCGCTGCTGCAGCGCGAAGTCGGCGTACTGGACGGGCAGCGGGGCGAGCGGCGACGGCGCACCGGCGACCAGCGCCGGGTAGAGCGCGCCGAGTTCCCGGGCCAGCACACCCACCGACCAGCCGTCGAACGCGATGTGGTGGGCGACCAGCACCATGACGTGCTCGTCGTCGGCGAGCCGGACCAGCCGGACCCGCAGCGGCGCGTCCCGGCCCAGGTCGAACGGCGTGGTCGCCTCGTCCCGGATCAGCCCGGCCAACCGCTCCTGCCGCTCCGGCGCGGCGTACCCGGCCAGGTCGGTGACCGGCAGGTCGACCGGCTCGGCCGGACCGACCACCTGCACCGGTCGGCCCTCCACCACCCGGTACCGGGTCCGCAGCACCTCGTGCCGTCGGACGATCTCCCGCCAGGCCTCACCCAGCGCCCCCCGGTCCAGCGGACCGGTCAACCGCCAACTGAACGGTACGACGTACTCCGCCCCACCGGGCCGGATCTGGTCGAGCAGCCACACCCCCTGCTGCGGGTAGGACAGCGGCAGCGGACCGGCCGGCCGCTCCGGCGCGGCCGGGGTGACCCGGGACCGGGCCGGGGTCCGACCGGCGAGCAGCGACTCCAGCAGCGCCCGGCGACGGGCGTCGACCGACGGGTCGGCCGGGGCGGCGCCGGCGGCAGCCGACGGACCGGCCGGAGTGACACCGGCGGCAGCCGGCGCGGGAACGGATCGGGACGGGCCCTCGGGAAGATTCACTTTTCGCCTACCTGCGCCAACATCGTTTCCAGTTCGGACTCGGACATCCCGGCCACCCGCTCCTCGACGGCCTGCTGGAGCACCGCCGCGAGTTCCGCGACGGTCGGTGCCTCGAACACCGCACTGACCGGCAGGTCGACCGGGAACCGCTCGTGCAGCAACGCGATGACCTGGGTGGCCAGCAGCGAGTGACCGCCGAGGTCGAAGAAGTCGTCGGCCACCCCGCACCGGTCCACGCCCAGCACCTCGGCCCACACCTCGGCGACGGCCTGTTCGGTGGGAGTACGCGGGGCGACGAAGGACGGCCCGTCGGCCGTCGACCCGGCCGCGGGCGGCTCCGGCAACCGCTTCCGGTCGACCTTCCCGCTGCTGGTCAGGGGCAACTCGTCGAGGGTCACCCAGCTCTGCGGCACCATGTAGTCCGGTACCCGCTCGGCCAGGTGGGCGCGGACCGCCCGGTGGTCGACCGCCTCCGGACCGGCGGGCAGCAGGTACCCGACGAGCTGCGGGCCGCCGACCGCGCCGTGGCGCAGGTCCACCACCGCATGCCGGACCGCCGGATGCTCCACGAGCACCGACTCGATCTCGCCCAGTTCGATCCGGAAACCCCGGATCTTCACCTGGTGGTCCAACCGGCCCAGGTACTCGATGCTGCCGTCCGGCCGGTACCGGGCCAGGTCACCGGTGCGGTACATGCGCTGTCCCGGCCGCTCGGCGAACGGGTCCGGGACGAAACTGGTCGCGGTCAGTCCCGGCCGGCCCAGGTACCCCCGGGCGAGCTGCACCCCGGCGAGCATCAGCTCACCGGTCTCCCCCACCGCTACCGCCCGCAGGTCGGCGTCCACGATGTACGTGCGGGTGTTCGCCACCGGCCGGCCGATGGTCACCGGCTCCCCGGGTACGCAGTGCGTGCTGGTCACCTCGACGGCCGCCTCGGTCGGCCCGTACAGGTTGAGCACCTCGCAGTCGAGCCGCTCGTGCGTCGCGGCCACCAGATCGGCCGGGAGGGCCTCGCCACTGCACAGCACCTGGCGTACCGACGGCAGGCCGGTCCGGTCGGCGGGCAGCACGTCCAGGAAGGCGCGCAGCATCGACGGCACGAACCGGATCGAGGTGACCTGCCGTTCGGCCACCACCCGGGCCAGGTACACCGGGTCACGGTGACCGCCGGGACGGGCCATCACCAGGGTCGCCCCGGTGGTCAGTGGGGAGAAGAGTTCACACACCGACACGTCGAAACTGAACGGGGTCTTCTGGAGCACCACGCCGCCGTCGGCGCCCCGGGCGTCCGGCATCCAGCGCACCCGGTTGACGATCGACCGGTGCTCCACGACCACCCCCTTCGGGCGGCCGGTGGAGCCGGAGGTGTAGATGACGTAGGCGGCGTTGCCGGGACCGACGACCGGTTCCGGGGCGCCGTCCGGCAGCCCCGGGTGGTCACCGTCGACCGGTTCCGGGGCCCCGTCCGGCAGCCCCGGGTGGTCACCGTCGACCGGGACCGGGGCGCCGGTGGCGGCGGCCAGCGGTCGCGGGTCGATCCCGGGGCCGGTGACGACGGTCGCCGCACCCGAGTCGGTGAGCAGGTAGCGGATCCGGTCCGCCGGCAGGTCCGGGTCCACCGGCAGGTAGGCGCCGCCGGCCTTCAACCCCCCCAGCAGCGCCACCACCAGGTCGACCGACCGGTACAGGCAGACCCCCACCACCGACTCCGGTCCCACCCCGGCCGCCCGCAGCCGGTGGGCGAGCCGGTTGGCCTCGCGGTCCAGTTCCGCGTAGCGGACGGTCCGTTCGTCGGACACCACGGCGATCGCGTCCGGGGTACGCCGCACCTGCTCCTCGACCAGCTCGTGCAGGCACGGGTCGGTCGGGTACCGGACCGTGGTGTCGTTCCACTCCATCGGCACCCGGTGCCGGTCGGTCGCGGTCAGCTTCGCCATGGTGGTCACGACTACCGGCCCGCCGCCTGCTCCATACGCCGGCGCAGGCTCAGCGGGCGCATGTCGGTCCACACCTGCTCGATCCGGGCCAGGCACTCCTCGCGGGTGCCCTCGGTGCCCTCGGCGTGCCAGCCGTTCGGCAGTTCCCGGTCACCCAGCCAGATCGAGTACTGCTCCTCGTCGTTCACCACGACCCGGTACGTGCGCCCGTCGGCGTTCTCGTCGGACATGCCGGCTCCTCCTTCGAAAGGGCAGCCGCGTCGTACGACACGGCACTGGTCCCACTGCCGGTCACACCCTGCCGGCCCGCCGATCGCGGGACGTAGAGAAGAACCGGCAGAAAATCGCGTACCCAGCCTTGCCGGGGCTTCTCTTCCTGACCCGTGCCTCAGCGGAGAGGCTGAGCCGTGCTGCGTGACCGGCAGCCCAGAGGCTGAGCCGTGCTGCGTGACCGGCAGCCCAGAGGTCGACAGGAGAAGCGATGAGTACGTCCCGGACGACGGTCCCGCCGCTGCCGAGCGGGCCGGCCTCCAGAGCGCTCCCGTTCGTCCTGACCGCCGGAACGCCGGGCGAACCGGTCGGGGACCGGCTGGCGGCCGAGCGGACCGCGATCCGGGCACGGCTGCGGGAACACGGGGCCGTCCTGCTGCGCGGGTACGACATCGGCGGGGTGGACGGCTTCGACGCCGTGGTCCGGGCACTCTCCGGGGCCCCGTTGGACTACGCCGAGCGTTCGTCGCCGCGCAGCACCATCAAGGGGCAGGTCTACACCTCGACGGACTACCCGCCGGCCGAGGAGATCTTCCTGCACAACGAGAACTCCTACCAGGCCGACTGGCCGATGACGCTGTACTTCTACTGCCTGCGTCCGCCGACCACCCGGGGTGCCACCCCGCTCGCCGACACGCGCCTGGTGCACCGGTACATCGACCCGGCGGTCCGCGACGAGTTCACCGCCCGGGGCTGGATGGTGGTCCGGAACTTCCACGAGGGTTTCGGCGTGCCCTGGCAGCAGGCGTTCAACACCGACGACCGGGCCGAGGTGGCCCGCTACTGCGCCGGCAGCGGCATCGACGTCGAGTGGACCGGCTCCGGGCTGCGTACCCGCGCCCGCCGCGACGCCGTACACCGGCATCCGGAGACCGGCGAACTGCTCTGGTTCAACCACGTGACCTTCTTCCACGTGACCACGCTGGCCGAGGAGGTCTGCGTCGGGCTGCGCGAACTGTTCGACGAGACCGACCTGCCGACGAACACCTACTACGGCGACGGCGGGCGGATCCCCGACGACGTGGTGGCCCACCTGCGGGACTGCTACCGGGCCGCGCAGCGGCGCTTCGACTGGCAGCCCGACGACGTGCTGGTGGTGGACAACATGCTCGCCGCGCACGCCCGGGAACCGTTCACCGGTGACCGCCGGATCGCCGTGGCGATGGCCGAGCCGTACCGCGCGGCTGTCCAGCCCTGACCCGAAACCGGCGTTAGGAAGGGCCCCTTCCTATACCGAAAACGATGGGAAGGGGCCCTTCCTAACACCTACCACAGTGGAGGCGAAGAACCATGGCAGACGGCGACAGCCGGTACGTCGGCACCGGCGGGGCGGTGCTACCGGACGACGAGGATGGCTACGCCGTGTCCCCGGCGCAGGAGCAGCTCTGGTTCGTCGACCAGCTGCGCTCCGGCGCCAGCGAGTACCTCCTGCACCAGGCGGTCCGGGTCCGTGGTCCGCTGGACACCCGGGTGCTGCGGGCCGCGCTGACCGAGATCACCGCCCGGCACGAGATCCTGCGGACCCGGTACGCCACGGCGGACGGCCGGGCCGTGCAGGTGATCGACGCGCCCGGTCCGGTCGAGGTGGACCTCGTCGACCTGACCGGCCTGCCGGCCGCCGACCGGGACCGCCGCCTCGACGAGGTGGTGGACGCCGCCCTGCACCTGCCGATCGACCTGCGGGGCTGGGCACCGCTGCGGACCCGGTTGATCCGCTGCGCGGCCGACGACCACGTACTGCTTCTCGTGGTGCACCACATCGCCTTCGACGGCTGGTCCTGGGGGGTCCTCGCCCGGGAACTGCACACCCTCTACGAGGCGTTCGCCGCCGGTCGGCCGAGCCCGCTGCCGCCGCTGCCCGTGCAGTACGCCGACTTCGCCGCCTGGCAGCGCGAGTCCTGGCTCTCCGGGTCGCACGTCGACGACCAGGTCGGCTACTGGCGGGAACGGCTGGCTGGACTGGTCCCGCTGGACCTGCCGACCGACCGGCCCCGGCCCGCGCACTGGCAGGCGGCCGGCGACAGCCTCACCCTGACCGTGCCGGCCGACCTCGCCGCCGCGTTGGCTCGGATCGGCCGGGACCGGGGTGCCACCCCGTTCATGGTCTTCCTCGCCGCCTTCCAGTTCCTCCTCGGCCGGTACGCCGGCCAGACCGACGTGGCGGTCGGGGTGTCCGTGGCCGGCCGCAACGAGGTCGAGCTGGAGGACCTGATCGGTCTGTTCGTCAACACCGTCGTGCTGCGCGCCGACCTGGCCGCCCCGGTGTCCTTCCTGGACCTGCTCGACCAGGTCCGGACCACCACCCTCGACGCGTACGGCAACCAGGATGTGCCGTTCGACCGGATCGTCGCCGAGTTGGCCCCGGACCGGGACCTGTCCCGCAACCCGCTGTTCCAGGTCGGGTTCGGGCTGCACAACGCCGACCGGGACCCGTTCGCCCTGCCCGGCCTGACCGTCACCGAGCACCCCACCTCGTGGACGTCGTCCGCGTTCGACCTCTCCCTGCACCTGGTCGGGCAACCGGACGGGTCGTACCACGGGGAGGTGCTCTTCCCGACCGCGCTGTTCGACGCGGCCCGGGTACGCCGGATGACCGCCAACTACCTGCACCTGCTCGCCGGCATCGCCGCCGATCCCCGGGTACCGCTCGACGCGCTGGACCTGCTCGCCCCGCCGGAGCGTCGGGAGCTGCTCAGCGAATGGAGCCGGGGCGCGGACCGGGCCGCCGGCCCGGCGCTGCCGGAACTCTTCCTCGCCCAGGCGGCGGCGACCCCCGACGCGACCGCGCTGATCACCGACGACGGTCACCCCGTCAGCTACGCCGAGCTGGCCGGTCGGGCCCGGGCGTTCGCCGCGCACCTGCACACCGAGGGGGTCGCTGCCGGCACCCCGGTCGGAGTCGCCGTGCACCGGGGCCCCGACCTGGTGACCGCGCTGCTCGGGGTGCTGCTGGCCGGTGGGGTGTACGTGCCGCTCGCCCCCGACCAGCCGGTCGGTCGGCTGGAGTTCATGATGGCCGACGCCGGGGTGACGGTGCTGGTCACCGGGGCGGGGCTGGGGGACCTGCTGCCCACCGGCGGCGTCCGGGTGGTACCGGTCGACGCCGTCGCCGCACCGGAGTCGGCGGTCGACGCGACGGCGGCCACGGACCCGACGCCGGTGGTCACCGACCCGGACGCCGCCGCGTACGTCATGTACACCTCCGGGTCGACCGGGCAACCCAAGGGTGTGGTGATCAGCCACGCCGGCATCCGCAACCGGGTGCTCTGGTCGGTCGAGCAGTACCGGCTGACCGCCGCCGACCGGGTGCTCCAGAAGACCGCCCTCGGCTTCGACGCCTCCATGTGGGAGTTCCTGGCCCCGCTGGTCAGCGGCGGCGCGGTGGTACTGGCCGCCCCGGACGCGCACCGCGACCCGGGCGCCATGCTGCGCGCCATGCAGGCGCACGACGTCACCGTGCTGCAACTGGTGCCGTCCGTGCTGCGGGTCCTGCTGGGCGAGTCCGACCTGTCCGGCTGTGCCGCGCTGCGGCTGGTCTGCTCCGCCGGTGAACCGCTCCCGGCGGCGCTCTGCGCGCAGCTGCGCACCCTGGTGGACGTGGAGGTCTGGAACACCTACGGCCCCACCGAGTGCTCCATCGACGCGACCGCCTGGCAGTACCGGGGCGACGAGGGCAGCGAGATCGTCCCGATCGGCGTACCGCTGCCCGGCTGCACCGTGCTGGTCCTCGACGCCGACGACCGGCCGGTGCCGGTCGGGGTGGCCGGTCAGCTCTGCCTCGGCGGTGTCGGCCTGGCCCGGGGGTACCTGGGTCGACCCGGTCTGACCGGGGAGCGGTTCACCCCGAACCCGTACGCGGTCACGCCGGGGGAACGGCTGTACCGCACCGGGGACCTGGCCCGCTGGCGCGCCGACGGCAGCCTGGAGTACCTGGGTCGCCTCGACCACCAGGTCAAGCTGCACGGGGTACGCATCGAACCGGGTGAGGTGGAGGCCGCGCTGCGGCGGCACCCGACGGTCGACGCGGCGGTGGTGACCGTGTACCGGCCGCCGTCGGGGGACGCCGAACTGGTCGCGTACGTGGTGCCCACCGCCGGCGCCCGGATCGACCCGGAGCGGTTGCGGGACGCCCTCGCCGACCGGCTGCCCGCCGCGATGGTCCCGTCCACGGTGATCAGCCTGGACGCCCTGCCGCTGACCGCGAACGGCAAGCTGGACCGGGCGGCCCTGCCGTCGCCCGACGGTCCCCGCCCCGGCACCGACCACGGATACCTCGCCCCGGCCACCGACACCGAGCGGACCATCGCCGGGATCTGGGCCGAACTGCTCGGCGTCGAACGGGTCGGCCGGCACGACAACTTCTTCACCCTCGGCGGTCACTCGCTGCTGGCCATCCGGGGCGTGCTGCGGCTGCGGCGGGCCCTCGACGCGGCACTGACCGTGGGGCAGCTCTTCACCGCGCCCACCGTCGCCGAACTCGCCGCCGTGCTCGACGCCGCTCGCACCGACGCCGACGGCGGCGGCGACGGCGAGCCGACCGGTACCCCGGACGCGATCCGGCCGGTACCCCGCGACGGGGACCTGCCGCTCTCCCTCGGCCAGCGCCGGATGTGGTTCCTGGACCAGCTCGAACCGGGCAGCCTCGAATACCTCATCCCGATCTCGATGCGGCTGACCGGCCCGTTCGACGTGGCCGTGTTCCGCCGGGCGCTGGACGAGGTGGTCGACCGGCACGAGATCCTGCGGACCCGGTACCGCTCCGTCGACGGGGAACCGGTGCAGGTGGTGGACCCACCGGCGCCCCTCGGGTGCGAACTGGTCGACCTCACCGGCACCCCGGACGCCGCCGGGCGCGCCGACGGGCTGCTGCGGGCCGCCGCGAGCCGCCCCTTCGACCTGGCCACCGAACGCCCGATCCGGGCCCTGGTGATCCGGGTCGCCGACGACGAGCACCTGGTGGCGTTGACCCTGCACCACATCGCCTTCGACGTCTGGTCGATGGAGATCTTCCTGCGCGAGCTGGACACCCGCTACCGGGCGTACGCCCCGGACGGTGCGGCTGCCGCCCTGCCCGACCTGCCGGTGCAGTACGCGGACTTCGCCGCCTGGGAGGCGGGCCGCCAGGACAGCCCCGAACTGGACGCCCAACTCGGCTACTGGGCCCGCCGGCTGGCCGGGCTGACCCCGCTGGAACTGCCCACCGACCGGCCCCGCCCGGTGCCCCGGGACCCGGCCGGGGACAACGTCATCGTCGACGTACCGACCGACGTCGGCCAGGGTCTCGCCGAGTTGGGCAACCGCTCCGGCGCCACCCTGTTCATGGTGCTGCTGGCCGCCTTCCAGGTGCTGCTCGGCCGGTACGCCCGCCAGGACGACGTGGCCGTGGGCACCCCGGTCGCCGGCCGGACCCGGCAGGAGACCGAGGACCTGCTCGGGTTCTTCGTCAACAACCTGGTGATGCGCGCCGAACTGGTCGACGACCAGCCCTTCGCGGCCCTGCTGGACCAGGTGCGGCGGACCGTGACGGACGCCTTCGGCAACCAGGACGTCGCCTTCGAACGGCTGGTCGACACGCTGCGGCCGGACCGGGACCTGTCCCGCAACCCGCTGTTCCAGGTGATGTTCGAACTCCAGCACCTGGAGCGGATGACCGGCACCCTCGGCCCGGCCGGCATCGAGCATGTCGACAGCGCGTACCCGGTGGCCAAGTTCGACCTCACCCTCTCCGTCGAGCAGCACCCGGACGGCCGGCTGCGCTGCTGGTTCGAGTACGCCACCGCGCTGTGGGACCGCCGCACCGTCGAGCGGATGGCCGGGCACTACCTGCACCTGCTCGCCCAGGTGGCGACCGCGCCGGGGACCGCCCTGCGGGACCTGACCCTGCTCACCGACGCCGAGCGGGCCCACCTGCTCGGGCCGTGGGCCGGCGACCCGGTGCGCACCACCGGCGAAACGGGTGTGCTGGAGCAGTTCACCCGGCGGGTGCGGCAGCACCCGGACGTCGTGGCGGTGGAGTTCGACGACCAGCGGCTGACCTTCGCCGAACTGGACACCCGGGCCAACCGGCTCGCCCAGCACCTGCGCGGACTCGGGGTACGCCCGGAGACCCCGGTCGCGGTCTGCCTGGAACGTGGCCTGGAGGTGGTGGTCGTCCTGCTCGCCGTGCTCAAGGCGGGCGGGGTGTACCTGCCGGTCGACCCGGACCACCCCACCGAGCGGCTGCGCTTCATGCTCGCCGACGCCGGGGCGACGGTCGTGGTCACCGAGGCGGGCTTCGCCGACCGGGTCGCCGCCGACGGGGTGACCGTGGTCGCGGTGGACGCCGACCGGGCGGTGATCGCCGGTCGGGACGGGACCGCCCCGGATCCGTCCACCGGGCCGGACAGTCTCGCCTACGTCATCTACACCTCGGGCTCCACCGGGCAGCCCAAGGGCGTGATGATCCCGCACCGCGCGTACGCCCACCACTGCGGCGTCATCGCCCGGGCGTACGACATCAACCCCGGTGACCGGGTGGTGCTGCTCTCCGCGCTCACCTTCGACGTGGCCATGGACGGCATGATGGCCACCCTGCTGGCCGGGGCGACCCTGGTGGTCAGCGACCCGGTGTTCTGGAGCCCGACCGAGCTGCCGGACCGGCTCGCCCGGCACCGGGTCACCCACATGGAGATCACCCCGGCCTACTACCGGGAGGTGATGGACGCCCTGCCGGCCGGCGACGACCGGCTGCGGCACCTGAAGCTGATGAACGTCGGCAGTGACGTGGTCACCGTCGCCGACGCCCGGCGCTGGGCGGCCACCGGACTGCCCGGCCGGTTCCTGGTCAACTACGGCCCGACCGAGGCGACCGTCACCTGCCTGCTGCACCCGGTCACCGGCGACCTGCCGGACGAGCGGGTCGACGCGGCCCTGCCGATCGGCCGGCCGGTACCCGGCACCCGGGCCTACGTGGTCGACGACCACCTGCACCCGGTGCCGGTCGGGGTCCCCGGTGAGCTCCT
This sequence comes from Micromonospora echinofusca, assembly GCF_017614955.1. GTDB lineage: Bacteria > Actinomycetota > Actinomycetes > Mycobacteriales > Micromonosporaceae > Micromonospora > Micromonospora echinofusca_A. Next base: position 2,209 of record NZ_WVUH01000213.1, on the reverse strand, counting down.
GCTCGGCGGGGTACGGCTGGCCCGGGGCTACCTGAACCGGCCCGCACTGACCGCCGACCGGTTCGTCCCCGACCCGTTCGGCACCGAGCCGGGAGGCCGGCTCTACCGCAGCGGCGACCTGGTCCGGTACCGGCCGGACGGGACGATCGAGTTCCTCGGCCGGATCGACCAGCAGGTCAAGATCCGGGGCTTCCGGATCGAACTCGGCGAGATCGAGTCGGCGTTGGCCGAGCACCCGGCGGTCCGCGCGGTCGTGGTGGTGGCCCGTCAGCTCCAGCCGGGGGAGAAGGGCCTGGTCGCCTACCTGGTCTGCCGGGACGGCACCCCACCGGCGGTCAGCGAACTGCGGGCGTACCTGCGGGACCGGCTGCCCGACTACATGGTCCCGGCGCAGTGGATGGTGCTGGACGCGCTGCCGCTGACCGCCAGCAAGAAGGTCGACCGCCGGGCCCTACCCGCCCCGGTGCCGGTCCGCGCCGACGTCGGCCGGGCGTACGAGGCACCCCGTACCCCGGTGGAGGAGACGGTGGCCGGCATCTGGGCCTCCGTGCTGGAGGTCGACCGGGTCGGCGTCCACGACGACTTCTTCGACCTGGGCGGGCACTCGCTGCTGGCCACCCGGGTGCTCGCGCACCTGCGCCAGAGCTTCGACATCGACCTGCCGCTGCGCCTGCTGTTCGAGCAGACGACGGTGGCCGACCTGGCCGACGCGGTGTACACGGCCATCGAGAACGAGATCGCGCAGCTTTCCGACGCCGAGGTGGCGGAACTGCTGTCCAAGGAGGGCAACCTGTGACCGCGAGCCACGCCCCGAGCGCGTCCCTGCGGCAGGAACTGCTGGAGCGGCGCCTGCGCGGTGCCGGGCAGTCCCGCCGCGCCGCCGACACCATCGCCCCGGCGCCCCGTACCGGTCCGCTGCCGCTCTCCTTCGGCCAGCACCGGCTCTGGGTGCTCGACCAGTTGCAGCCCGGCGGCACCGGGTACCTGATGTCCGTGGGCCTGCGGCTGCACGGCCCGCTGCACCCCGACGCGCTGCGCCGGGCGTTGACCGCTCTGGTGACCCGGCACGAGATCCTGCGGACCCGGTACGTCGTGGTCGACGGCGAACCGGCGCAGGTGATCGACCCGCCCGCGCCGGTCGAGGTGGCAGTCACCGACCTCGGCGGCACCGACCGGGAGACGGCGCAGCAACGGCTCACCGCCCTGCTCGGTACCCCGGAGCCGGTGGACCTGGCCGCCGGGCCGGCGGTACGGGCCCGGCTGGTCCGGCTCGCCGACGACGAGCACGCCCTGCTGCTCGGCCTGCACCACATCTCCTCCGACGGCTGGTCGGAGGGGATCATCCTGCGGGAACTGGCCGCCCTGTACGGCGCCTTCGTCGCCGACCAGCCGTCGCCGCTCGCCCCGCTGCCCGTCCAGTACGCCGACTTCGCCGTGTGGCAGCGGACCCGGCTCACCGGGGACCGGCTGGCCGGGCAGCTCGACTACTGGCGGGACCGGTTGGCCGGGTTGACGCCGTTGGAGCTGCCGACCGACCGGCCCCGACCGCCGGTCTGGAACCCGGACGGCGGGCTGGTCACCTTCGACGTACCGGCCACGGTGGCCGGTCGGCTCCGGGAGCTGGGCCGGGCGCAGAACGCCACCCCGTTCATGGTGCTGCTGGCCGCGTTCCAGGTGCTGCTGGCCCGCTACACCGGGCAGACTGACATCGCGGTGGGTACCCCGGCCGCCGGCCGGGACCGGCTGGAGGTGCACGACCTCGTCGGGCTCTTCCTGAACACGTTGGTGCTCCGGACCAACCTGTCCGGTGAGCCGAGCTTCACCGACCTGCTGGCCCGGACCCGGGAGACCGTGCTGGCCGCGCAGTCGCACCAGGACGTGCCGTTCGAGCGGATCGTGGACGCGTTGTCGCCGGCGCGGGACCTGTCCCGCAACCCGCTGTTCCAGACCATGTTCCTCTGGCAGGAGAGCGGGTCAGCCGGCTTCGAGGCGGGCGGCCTGGTGGGGGAGGAGTTGTCGGCCGGCCCGGCGACAGCGAAGTTCGACCTGACGCTCGGGGTGGCCGAGGAGGCCGACGGGTCGTTCTCCGGTGGGGTGGACTTCCCGACGGCGTTGTTCGACGTGGCGACCATCGAGCGGCTCGCCGGTCACTACCAGCAACTCCTGACCGCGATCACCACCAGCCCCGACACCCCCGTCACCCGACTGC
>NZ_WVUH01000212.1 GCF_017614955.1 Micromonospora echinofusca | reverse complement strand
GGATGAGCGTCCGGCTCGACCCGGACGCCCCGAAGGCGGTCACCGTCCACGAGGGCGGTGTGACGGTCCGGCCGCAGGTACGGACCGACACCCGGGGCGGGGTCGGCGAGATGGTGGTCAGCTTCCGACGGGACCACGACGGCAGCATCACCATGCGGTACGTCAGTTTCCACGTCGCGGCGGACCTCCAGGGCGCCGGCTTCACCGGTGCCTTCGTCCGGCACCTCGAAGGGTGGGCGGCCGGGGCCGGGGTGTCGCGCGTGGAGGTGCGGGCCGCCTCGACGGTCGGTGGGTACGCCTGGGCGCGGGCCGGGTTCGACTGGATCCCGGAGGCACCGCACCACGCGCAGGTGGTCGTGGACCGGCTCCGCGACGAGACCCGTGCCCTCGACGTGGACGCCGACCTGGTACGCCGCTGGCTCGCCGGTGACCCGACCGTCGACCTGGGCCCGGTGCGCCAGCGGTACCCCCAGGTGGATCCGACCGACCTGCCCGCCGAACTGGCCCGGCAGCGGGCTGCCGCCGTCGACCTCCTCGACCGGGCCGCCGGGCACCGGCCCGGTGAAGCGGGCTACCCGACGCCGCAGGAGATCAGCGAGGCCGGCCGGACCGGCGGGCAGGGACCGGCGGCCTCCTGGGTCGGCAAGCGGGCCCTGCTCGGCGCGATCTGGGAGGGGGTCAAGACCCTCCACCGGCCGGAGCCCGACGCCGGCCGTCCCGATGTGGCGACCGGTCAGCCGGGTGCCGGCCGACCCGACGACGCGACCGGTCAGCTGGGCGTGGCCCACGTGCTGCACGAGGCGGCCCGGCACGAGCCGGCGATCACCCTGGCCGTGGACGCCGTTCTCACCGATGCCGGGGCGGCCCGGACCGCCGACGTCGGCCCACCCCGGGAGGACGCCGACGCGCTGCGCCAGCGGCTCGCCGCGCTGCGGACGGAGACCATCGGCGCGACGCCGGAACCGCCGCCGCGTACCACCCTGCGCTACTCCGCCGAACTGCCGCACGTCGGGTACGCCGACGCCGCCCGCCGGATCTTCGCCGACCTCACCGGGCAGGGGTACCAGCCGCTGCGGCTGCGCAGCCTCTGGGGCGGCGACCGGGCCGGCGGGCTGCTGACCGAATGGCACGATCCGCGTACCGGTCAGCGCTTCACCCTGCGACTGGACACGGCGGACAGCCGGGGCGCGTATGCGGCGGTGCGGGACTGGCAGCAGGCCCGCGCCGAGGGTGTCGACCCGCACCGGGAGCAGGAACTCGTCGACCGGCAACGGGCTGCGATCGCCGGGGTGCGCGTCCCGGACGGGGTGCACACCCTGCACCTGCCCGGCACCCCGGAGGCGTCGGGCCTCCCGGAGGCGTCGGGCCTCCCGGAGGCGTCGGGCCTCCCGGAGGCGTCCGGCACCCCGGAGACCCCGGCGGCGACGGGTACCCCGAACCCGGTCCGACCGGGGCAACCGGCCGAGCCCGGCCCGGGACAGTGGAGCGACGAGGCGGCCCGGCTGCTGCTGCCCCTGGTCCAGGGACCCGACGTGCTGCCGGCGCTGGCCGCCGCCGCCCGTGCCGTACCGGCGGGACACGAGTTCACCGGGGACCCCCGGATGCACGCCCACGCCCGGGCGTTGACCGTCGACCCGGACGCCGTCCGGATCGCGTTGCACGGCCTGCCGAACGGGGAGGTGGTGGTCGGCGGTGCCCGGATGAGCGCGACGGACTTCGCGCACGGGCTCGCCGAACTGCACCGGGCCGGCGTCGTGGACCTCGGTGACCGTCGGGTGGTCCTGGTCGCCTGCCACTCCGGGCAGGGGGACCGGTCGCCGGCCGCCATCCTCGCCCAGGTCCTCGGCCGGGAGGTCACCGGCGCCACCGACCGGGTCTGGACGTACCGCAACGGCACCGAGGTGGTGTCCAGCGCCGACCGCCACGACGGCAACCGTCCCACCCATCCGCCGGACGGTCGGTGGCGTACCTTCGGGCCGGACGGCCGGGAGGTCACCGACCCGGCGGCCCGCCCCGCCGAGCCCGCACCGGTCCTGCACCGGGGCGCGGACGGTCGGCTGCACGCCGTCGGCGACACCCCCGGCACCTGGCGCGGCGAGGACGGCCGGCTGCACCGCGACGGGGACCGGTCGCACACCTGGCGGGACGAGCCGACCGGCCGGCTGCACCACGACCTGGACCCGCCCGGCACGTACCGCACGGAGCAGCAGTTCCGGTTGGTGTCGACGGACACCGGCCGGCCGGTGTCCGATCCGCTGGCCGCCCGGGCGCTCCCGGTCAGCCACCACGCCGCCGAGGGGCCCCGGGAGGAGTTCCGGCCCCGCAGCGAGCCGACCGACGTGCGGCGGGCCGCCGCCCGGCTGGAGCACGACCAGGCCCGCCTGGTCGACCTGCGGGACCGGTTCCTGCGCCCGCTGATGGACGGGCTCGGCGTCACCGGCCTGCGTGCGGTGACCGGGGCGAACCTGGCCCGCACCCTCACCGACCTGCGGGCCACCCACGCCGGTGACCCGGTCGCCCAGCACCGGATCAACGAGCTGGAGGCGGTCGCCGAGGCGTACGCCCGCCGGGCGGCGGACCTGCGGGAGTCGACCGCCGAGCTGCCGTACACCGCCGCCCGGCGGGTCCTCGCCGACCGGTACGGCATCGACACCGGCGCCCTGCTCGCCGACCGTCCGACGGCCGGTCCCCGGCGGGCCGGCGACTTCGCGGTGGCCGGGTTCGACCCGACCGGCCACCGGCTGGTGGTGGTGGAGACGACCGCCCCGGCCGGCAGCAGCCACCTGCTGGAGAACGGCAGCCGGACCGAACGTGGTACCCCGGAACACGTCCGCGACGTGCTGCGGACCAGTGCCCGGCTGCACGACGCCCTGCGCGGCCGACCCGACCTGCTCGACGAGCTGCACCGGGCGCTGGCCCGGGGCGAGCTGACCGTCGAGGTGCTCCGCGTCGAGGTCGACCCGGGCGGCGGCCGACCGACCGTCGCCACCCGGCAGCTCGACGTGACCGGAATCGACCTGTCCGGGGTGGCCGACCGGCTGCCCCCGGCCTCCGGCGCCCCCGATCCCCGACTCGGCGAACGGCTGCACGCCGCAGGCCAGCGGATCGCCGGCGCGTTCACCGCCAGCGACGGCCGGACCGGCATCGCCGCGGTACGACCGGTCGCCCCGGACCGGTTCGAGGTGCAGCCGGTCAGCGGCCGGCCGTACCAGATCCAGGTGACCGTCGACCCGGCGGCGCGGGCCGATGTCACGGTGACCCTCGGCGCGGACGGCGTACACCGGATGGCGGTGTCCCGGACCGTCGCGGACGGCCTGGACACCGCCGGCCTGGACCGGCTGCTGGCCCGGGGCGTCGGGCACGTCGCCGGGGAGGTGGCGGCGACCCGGGGCGGCCGGTTCGGCCGGCTGGTCGGGCTGCACGGCGGCCGGCTGGGCGGCCGGGAGGCGCTGGTCGCCGACCCCGGGGCCGGCAACCGGCTGCGCGCCAGCCACACCGACCTGGCCCACCTGGGCGAGTTCGAGGCGCTGGCCGGCCTGCACGCCCGGGCCACCGGCGCCGAACGGGCCGCCCTGGCGGCGGAACTGGGCCGCTTCATCGAACGGCACGGCCTGCGGGAAGGGCTGCCCGGGTCGACGCAACGGACCGCCCTGGCCCACCGGTACCTCTCCGAGCCGGCCGCCCGGCTGCTCGACGCCGAGCGCGCCTGGTCGCGGGACTCCGACCCGGCGCTGGCCGGTACCCGGCACCTGCTGACCACCTCGACGGTCACCGCAGCGGTCATCGAACCGGTGCCGGTACGCGACCGGACCATCTTCCGGGTCGACCCGGAGGGTTGGCAGCGCAGTGGACGCGCGTCGTTCACCTTCGAACTGGTCACCGGCCCGGTGCCGGAGGGGCGGGCCGCCGAGTTCCAGGTGACCGCACGGAAGAAGCACTTCGTCCTGGTGGTGGACCCGGCAGCGGTCGCCCTGGACGGCTTCGCCGGATTCCGGTTCCGGCGCGGACTGCGTACCGCCGTCGACGACATGATCCGGCACCAGGAGGCCCGGCCCGAGGAGGTACCGGCCCGGCTGCGGGACCGGGTCGTGGCCAGCCTGCCGACCGCCCTGGGCGGCGCCAGCAACTACCAGGCGGCCAGCGCGGCCGGCGCCCCGGGGATGAGCACCAAGGCGGTGGCGACCGCCCTGTTCGACCTGATCACCAGCAACCGGGTCAGCCGGTGGATCGCCCTGGACGGGTCGGCCCGGCAGCACGACCGGGCCCTGGCCGACCTGCCGGACCGGGCCACCATCGAGAACGGTGGACTGCAACGCACCCTGGACGACAGTTTCCGGCGCGCGACCAACCTGGCCCGGGGCGTGGTCGGGGACGGCTCGCTGGTCAGCCGGGCGGCCGGCAACCCGACGGCCACCCCCGACCCGGATCCGGTACCGGAGAGCGAGGCGACTGCGGTCCGGGACCGGGTCCGTACCGAGATCGCAGCGATCCGGAACACCCTGGACAGCCGGCCCATCGACCGGCTGGTGCGGATCTGGGACCTCTCCGGTGACCGGTACCGGCTGGTGGTCCAGGGCGCCGGCAACGACGTGGTGATCCGGATCGAGGTCACCCGCACCGACGACCCGGACGCGATCACCGTCGACTACACCGGCGCCCGGGACGTCACCCTCCAGGTCCCGCCGGAGCTGCTCCAGCGCACCGGGGACGAGTTCCACGCGGCGGTACGGGACGCCGTCGACGCGGTGGTGAAGCGTCAGTACGGGTTCACCCGGGACGACCCGGGTCTCGGCGCGTACGCGGAACGGGGGATCGCCGGGGAGGCCGGCCTGATCGTCACGACGCCGGTCGCGGAGACCATCCGCGACCAGCTCGGCCGGGTGCTTTCGGTGTCCAGCATCACCCGGGCGGCCGTGCAGGCGCTCGTGGACCGGGCCCTCGGCCACCGGGGGGTCACCCTCAACGACCTGCGGGACCGGCACGACGACGCGAACACCACCCGGATGGGTGGGGCCGGCCGGCGGGAGATCGCCCGGCAGATCGTCGAACTGGCCGAGGGTGGCCAGGCGGTGGCCCGCGCGATCAACGACCGGGCCACCGGTACGCCGACGCCCACCGCCGGTACGCCCGATCCGAACGCCGCGCCCACGCCCGCGACCCCGGACCCGAACGCCACGCCCGTGCCGGCGACCCCGGACCCGAACGCCACGCCCGTGCCGGCGACCCCGGACCCGAACGCCGCACCCGTGCCGGCGACCACCGGGCACCGGGCCGTGGTGGACGCCATCCGGGACGCGATGGCCGAGGTCAACCGGCGGCACGACGACGCCTTCGCGGTACGCCGGGAGGTCTTCGACACGCGGTCGAACCTGACCGAGGTGTCCTACCGGTACCACCGCCCCGGCGGCCGGTACGACGTCGAGCTGCGCCTGCGCATCGGGGAGGTGCCGGACGGGCGCCCGGTCGTGCCGGAGCGCAGCCGGGTGAGCCGGGGCCGGTTCCACCTGGTCGTCAACCCCGACGCCGACCCGGCGCGGATCGCCCGGACCCTCGAACACATCGCCGACAACGTCATGTACGACCGGGAGTTCCGGCTCCCGTTCCGCCGCCGGCTGCTGGAGGACGTGCTCCCGGTCGGCCTGCGGGCCGGTTCGGCTGCGGTGGTCGCCCTGGTCACCGGCAACCCGGCAGCCGGTGCGCTGGCCGGGGTGGGTGCCGGGATGCACGCGGTGGGCCGGTGGATCGCCCGCTGGCACCAGGTACGCGTCAACGACATCGCGTTCAACCGGACCCTGGACGGGACCAACGAGAACGACGTCACTCCGCAGGACCTGCGCGAGCGGCTGGCCGGGCAGCGTGACCCGGTGCAGGACCTGGAACGGCTCGCCGCCACGATCGCCGCGCAGCTCGGCGCCGATCCGCGTACCGCCGACCAGGTGGCCGCCCTGCACGACTCGGCCGGTGACCTGCCCGCACCGGACGACGTGCTGCTGCCCGACGTGGCGCAGCACCTGGCCGGGCTGACCGACCTGCCGCGCAGCGCCCGACTCACCTCGGTCGCCGGGCTCGACGACACCTACCGGGTCACCTTCGTCGGCGCGGCCCGCCGGCCCGAGGGGTTCACCTTCGAGGTGGGTACCGGGCAGCCGGGCGACGGCGTCGCGGTGCGGGCGTACCGGGTCGACTCGGACGTCACCCACGCGTTGCGGGTCGACCCGACCCGCCCGGCCGCCGAACTGGCCGACGCGATCCGGACCTGGCTGGTCGGCGAGATCGACCGGGTGTCCCACGGGCCGACCGGGCTGCCCGGCGCGCAGGGCCGGCTGCTGAGCTTCGCCCGGGAGACCGGTGCGGCGGTGATCGCCGCCGGGGCCCACCTGGCGGTCGGCGCGCTGACCCCTGACCCGCCGCTGCGTCCCGGTGACCCGCCCCGGCCGACGATCGGGCAGGAGGTGCAGCGGCAGGGTGCCGCCGTGGGCAACACCGCCGTCGGTGCGGGCGCCCGGGAGGCCAGCAACGTCTCCTTCGACGGCAACCAGGCGGTCACCAACGCCACCCGCGCCGAACTGGCCCGCCGGCACTTCGGTACCGCCACCGAGGAACAGCTCGGCGTCTTCGCGGCCGACGCCGACCGGCTGCTCGACCGGACCTGGCTGGCCGTGGAACGGCTGCTCTACCTGGAGCGGATCGCCGGGGTGCTGCCCCCGGCGGACCGGCCCGCCGAGTTCCGGCGCGGCCCGCTGGTGGACCCGGACGACCCGGTCTCCTGGGCCGGCGAGGGTGCGGCAGCCGACCCGGCCCGGGACGCGGTCCGCTACCTGGCCGAACCGCAGAGCCCGGCGGCGGCCGACGCCTACGCGTACATCCGGGACACCGACGACGTGGCGGCGGTGGCCCGGCACGCCGTACTCGACCAGCGGGTCGTGGCGCAGGTCAAACAGCACATCTTCCGGACCGAGCACCGGATGACGACCGGTGCCGGTCAGGTCGTCCACGGCCACCTGCCGCCCCGCGACGAGACCGCCCGGCTGTGGCTGCACGCCAGCGACGGCACGCTCACCCCGGCCGACCGGGCCGCGTTCCGGCAGCTCCTGCTCACCGCGTACCTCGACAGCCGGCTGGCCGCCACCGGGCTCGCCCCGCAGGTCCCGCACCCCGACCGCTGGCCCGCCGTGGCCGACGACCTGGGCAACCTCGAAGAGGAACTACTGGCGGCCCTGGAAGGACGCCGATCGGCCATGCCGACGGACCCGTCCCGGTGGTCAGGTGGAGGATCGGGATGATCGAGGCCCGTACCCTCGCCGAGGCGTACCTCTACCTGGAACTGACGCTGCCGGTGGGCGACGACGCGGTCGACTACGACCGGCACACCACCCTGGACCGGCGCGACGACGAGCACTACCTGCTCCGGTTCGACGGCCCGTACGGCGACCGGCACTGGAACATCGAGGTCACCGTCCCGTTGGCCTCGCACCGGGCGGCGGACGGGCCGACGCTCTGCTACGGCTCCGGCCGGTCCCGGCTGCTCGACGCCGGGCAGTGGTACGCGATCGAGGACGGCTACGCGGGGATGGCGCGTACCGGGCTGACCCGGCTGGCGCACAGCGGACCGGACGAGGCGACCTACCTGGCGGTGGTGGCCGCCTGGGACGCGGCGCGGGCCGCCGCCGACGAGATCGCCAAGTTCCTCCCACCGGACGCCGAGGAGGTACCCGCCGAGGCGTTCTGGACCGAACACGGCCGGTCGGTCCGGGCGGCCCGACCCGAGGCGTTCCGCCGGGACCGGCTGGACACCGCCCGCAACGGCTACCGGCGCCGGCTCGACGAGGCGCAGAGCAGGATCGCCGGTACCGGCGCGCAGCGTCCCGGCACCCCCGGCCCGACCCCGGCCGGGGGCCCGACGGATCCGGTGCCGGTGCGGGTACGCAGCCTGGCCGAGGCGCACGTCCATCTCGACCTGCGCCCGTGCGGGTGCGGTTCGGCCGGGTTCCCGAGGGACCGGATGACCGTCCTCGTCGACGACCCGGACCGGCTGCTGGTCCGGTACGCCGGGCCCTGCGACGGCTGCGGCGCCCCCCGGGACGTGGTTTTCGAGCTGCCTCCCGCCGCCGACCGGTCGGACGGACCGGCGTACCTGTTCAGCGGGCCCGCCGACGGTCCCTCCGAGGCGCTCGACGCGGCGGACTGGCTGGGGGTCGCCGAGGGGTACGGCGCGCTCGCCGACGCGCTGCTGGCGGCCGTGGAGGCGGACGTCTCCGGCGACGCGGAGGGCCGCTGGCGGGACCCGCAGGAGCGGGCCGCCATGGTCCGGCTGCTCGCCGGCGCCGCCGCCGCGGTCGAGGAGGTGCTGAAGTTCCTCCCCGGTCAGGCGCCGGCGCTGCCGGCGGCGGCCTTCTGGACCGGGCCCGGCCGGGAGCGGTACGCCCGGCAGCGGGACCTGTTCGACCGGGACCGGCTGACCCGGTGGTGTGCCCACCGGTGGCGGGTGCTGGACGAGTTCACCGCCCGATATGGTCGGTGACATGGCACCGCCGCTGGCCCGTAACGCCGTCGAGGCACACCTCCACCTGGCGTTGCACCCGTGCCCGTGCGGCGAGACGGAGTTCGGGGCGACCAGTTCGGTCCGCGCGGCCGGCGGCGACCGGCTGGTCCGGTACGCCGGGCGGTGCGTGTCCTGCGGCCGGGACCGGGCCGTCGAGTTCCGGCTGCCGGCCGAACCGACCGTCCCCGCCGACGGTGACTGGGCGGACGGCCCCGAGCCGTCCGAGCTGATCGACGCGGGGCAGTGGCGCTGGCTGGCCGACCGGTACGGCGACCTGCCGGTGGATCTCGACGGGTACTCCGGACCGGCCCGGGAGCAGGCCCGCGCCGACCTGTCGGCGGCCCGGGCCGCGCTGGACGAGGTGCTCAAGTTCCTGCCCGACGGGGCGGACGAGGTGCCGGAGTCGGCGTTCTGGTCCCCGCTGGGCCGGCAGGTACGCGCCGACGAACCGGGCCGGTTCCGCCGGGTGCGGCTGCTCGCCGCCCGGGACGGGTACGACCGGCTGCTGGCCCGGCTGGACGGACCCGGTACCCCCGGAGCCCGGGGACACCAGGACAGCGGACACGGAGGGTGGGGATCAGCGGGTTGACCGGTTGGCGGGTACTGGACCGAGAGGAGGTGGCGCGGCTGGCCGCCCACCTCGCCGCGCTGCCGGCACCGTTGACCGCGTACGCCGCCGAGGAGGCGGTGCGGCAGCTCGGCTGGCCGGTGGTCGCCGGGCCGAGCTTCGGCGGTGCGGTGCTGCGTACCGGGCTGGCCCCGTACGACGGCTTCGCCGACCTGCGGTTCACCGAGTCCGGGGCGACCGCGGTGGTGGTCCGGGTGACCGATCCGGCCCGGGAGCCGGCCGCCCCGGCGACCTCGTTCCGCCGGGACGCCTTCGCCCTGGCGGTCGCCGTGGTCCGGGAGTTGCTCGGGCCGCCCGACGAGCGGCAGCCGGGCGGATCGCCGCTGGTGTCCTGGTCGGTACCGGCCGGCCGGTTGCGGCTCACCGACGACGGGGCCTTCGTGGAGTTGACGCTGCTCTCCCCGGACTATCCCACCGGGCACCTGACCGACCCCGAGTCGGACGACTTCGACGACGTAGCGCCGGGAGCGGACCGGTGACCGGCGCCCACCAGACCGGCGACCGGGACCGGCCCTCCGGCGGCGACGGGCTCGCCGTCGCCCTGACCGACGTGCTCGGGCGGCTGCCGGCCGGCGCGGTGCTGCAACTCGTGGACGCCGCCGAACCCGACGGCGACCGGTACGTCCAGCTCTGGCAGGACCCGGCGGCCCTCCGGGTCGAGGTCGGCGCGGCGGCCCCCGCCGACCCGGCGCGCGGCCTGCCGGCGGTGGACCCGGCGGTACTGGCCGGGATCGGTTGGCAGCCACCCGGACCGGCCCACCCGGCGCACTGGTGGGCCGAGCTGGCCTGGCCCGCTCCGGCGGCCGGCTACCAACGGCTGGCGTACCGGTTGGTCGACACGATCCGCGACGCGTTCGGCCTGGCCATCCCGGCCGGGCTCGGCTACCGGGCCTGGCGGGCCGGGGCCGGGCCGCTGGACCTGCCGGAACTCGGCCTGGCACCGGTCCGGACGCAGTACTGGGCGCGGCTGGCCGACGGCGATCCGGTCGACCGGCCGGCGGGGCTGCTGCGGCGGACCCGGGTCGGCGCGGTGACCACCGACGAGGCGTTCGGTCGGGACGGCCGCTGGCATCCGACCCGGACCGTGGAGTACGCCGAGCGGGGTGAACTGCTCGACGACCTGGTGCCGCTGGACGAGCCGGCGGCGGGGCGGCTCGTCGCGCAGTGGCGGGACCGGGCTGCGGCGACGGCGGACGGCACGGCGGGCGACGGCACGGCGGACGGCGGGGTGCGCGTCGCGTCCACCGCCGAGGTGCGGCGTGACCCCGGGGGCCGACCGGTGCTGCCGGAGCACCGGCTCCCGCCGGGGGAACGGGCGGCGGTCGCCGGGTACCTGCGGGACGCGCCGATCGTGCTGGCCGGGTTCGGCTACGACCCCGACCCGTACGACCCGGAGCAGGCCGAGGTGGTGCCGTTGCACCTGCACACCGACGGGGTGTGGGTGTGGTCGGAGTCGCTGGCGTACTTCGCCGAACGGTACGGCCTGCCACCGGAACCCGACTTCCTGGCCCACCTGCGCCGACAGGGCCACCGCTGCCCCGAGGTGGACGAGGCGGCGCTCCGCCGCGCCGAGGCGGCCCTGCGGCGGTGACGGCGTCCGGCCGCGCAGCGCTACCGGCGACGGGACCGGACGTACCCGGTCAGGCCCTGCACCAGGGCGAGCAGCCCGCGTACCACCGCGACCACCGCGACCACGACCACCCCGACGACCACGATGCCGAACAGCCGGGCCAGCGGGATGTCCCACCTGGTCAGGGCGGCCATGCCGGCGCAACTGGCGGCGGTGCCCAGCAGCCCGGCGGCGAAGAGCACCAGGCCGACGCGGGCGGTGCGTCCGGCCCGGACCGTCGGCGGGACACCGGCACCGCCGGGTGCCCGGTCGGGATACCCGGTCATCGCTCCAGTGTGGCGCACGGACCACCCGTCCCGGTGGCACCCGCCGCTGCTAGATTTGCCCGAGCATCGGGTGGCTTACGGGGAGGCGCGCCATGGCTCTGCCGATCGTCCGTTCCCGGGACGAGGCCCATCTCTACCTGGACCTGCACCCCTGCCCACACTGCGGCAGCGTCGACGTGACCTGGCAGAGCGCACTGACCGACGACGGCGGGGTGCCCGCCCGGCGCTACCACGGTGCCTGCGGCGGTTGCGGGCAGTTCCGCGAGTACGTCTTCCGGCTGCCGGCCCGACCCGCCCTGCCCGGCCCCGACGACCTGGTCTTCTTCGGCGGTCCGGAGCCGTCGCAACTGCTCGACGCGGGGGAGTGGCGGCTCGTCGCCGACCTCGGCATCCGGGACGGCTCCGCCCCGTTCCGGGGTGACCCGGTGCTGCGGGCCGAGCGCCGGCAGTCCTTCGCCATGGCGGTGGCCGCCCTCGGCGAGATCGTCAAGTTCATCCCCGAGGGCGCCGACGCGGTACCGGAGACGGCGTTCTGGACCGAGCACGGGCGGGCTGCCCGGGACCGCGACCCGGAGCGGTTCCGCCGGGAGCAGGTGACCCGGTGGCGGCAGGCGTTCGCCGACGAGTTCGCCGACCGGTTCCGGGAGTGACCGTGTCCGCACTCAACCGGTGGACCCGGGCCGTCCTGGTGTGCGGCCTGGCTGCGGTGGCGGTACTGCCCGCCCCCGCCGCTGCCGTCGCCGCCCCGCCGGGGCGTGACTGCACGGAGCCCGGCCAGCCGGTCGCCCCGGTACCGTGGCCGCAGCGGATGCTCGGACCGGAGCGGGTCTGGCCGCTCGTCCGGGGCGGCGGGATCACCGTCGCCGTGCTGGACTCTGGGGTGGACGGTCGGCACCCGCAGCTCAGGGGCCGGGTGGAGCCGGGCTACGACGCGGTGGCCCGGTCCGGTCGGGCCGACGACGACTGCTCGGGTACCGGCACCGGGGTGGCCGGGGTGATCGCCGCGCGGGTGCTGTCCGGGACCGGATTCGCCGGTACCGCCCGGGAGGCGACCATCCTGCCGGTACGGGTGGTGACCGGGGTGGGCCTGGACGGCTCGGTCGCCGACCCGGCGGTACTGGCCCGGGGCATCCGGGTCGCGGCGACCCGGGGCGCCGACGTGATCGCGGTCTCTGCGGTCAGTTGGACGGACAGCGACGCGCTGCGCGACGCGGTCCGGTTCGCCCTGGACCGGAACGTGGTCGTGGTGGCCGCCGCCGGGGACCGCCGGGACGACCAGGGCCCGGCCCGGGTCTCCTACCCGGCTGGCTACGACGGGGTGATCGGGGTCGGTGCCATCGGCCCGACCGGTGAGGCCTGGTCCGGGTCGCAGCCCGGCCCGCACGTCGACCTGGTCGCACCGGGTGCCGAGGTGGCCACCCTGCAACGCACCCGGGGTATGACGCCGAACGTCAGCGGCACCGGGTTCGCCTGCGGGTTCGTGGCTGCGGCGGCGGCGCTGGTCCGGGCCAAGCGGGGCGAACTGCCGCCGGCCGAGGTGGCGCGGCTGCTGGCCGGCACCGCCGTACCCGCCGCCGGGGGCGGCGCGTACGGCCACGGTGTGGTCAACCCGTACGGGGCGGTCAACGACCAGGTGGTGCAGCGGGAACCACGGCCCCTGCCGGGGATGGCCGCCGCCGTCCAGCGGGACTCGTCGGCGTTGACCCGGTCCCGGGACCGGGCCCTGGCCGGTACCGGACTGGCGCTGCTCACCGTGCTGGTGGTGCTCACCGTCGCGGTGGCCCTGCCCCGGGCCCGGCGGCGACGCTGGCGGGCGGCGCTCGCCCCGGCACCCC
>NZ_WVUH01000211.1 GCF_017614955.1 Micromonospora echinofusca | reverse complement strand
GGGTGGGTCCGCCGGACGGCGGTGGCGGCGTACCGGCCGGTGGTGGCGTCGCCCCCGGCCGCTTACCGAGTTCGATGAGCTGCCGGATGCCGTCGTTGAGCTTGTCCCCGTCGACCAGCGCCACGTACGAACCGCCGTCGCCGTAGGAGAGCAGCACCTTCTGGAGGTTCGGGTACGCGTTCTGCTGGTTGCTCTTCACGTAGACCGGTTCGACGTAGAGCATCCCGTCGCCGAACGGCAGGGAGAGGAGGTTGCCGTACTGGACCTGCGACTGGTTGGAGGCGAGCAGGTTCAGGTCCTGACGGATCTGGGCGTTGGTGTTCACCATCCGTTGGTGCACCTGCACCGGACCGGAGATCGCCGTCTGGTCCGGCAACTCCAGCACCTCCAGGCTGGGTCGACCGTTCACGTAGGAGCCGGAGATCAGTGCGGCGAGGTTCTGCCGGCCCTTCGGGGTGACCGTCGAGGTCAGCTGGAACCGGGGGCTCTCCTGGCCGGGGAACTCGGTGTAGAGGTAGTACGGCGGCTGCTTCTGGCCGGTGTCCGGGGCGTCCGGGACGTTCGGCACCTCCCAGAAGTCCTGCGCCGAGTAGAAGTCCCCGGGGTTGGTGACGTGGAACCGGGTGAGCAGGTTGCGCTGCACCTTGAACAGGTCCGCCGGGTAGCGGAAGTGCTCCGCCAACTCGGCCGGGGTCTTGTCCTTCGGCACCACCAGGTCCCCGCCGAACGCCTTGTTCCACGCCTTCAGCACCGGGTCCTCGGTGTCGAACTCGTAGAGCTTGACCGTCCCGTCGTACGCGTCGACGGTGGCCTTCACCGAGTTGCGGATGTAGTTGACGTCCTCCCGGGCCAGCCGGAAGGTGCCCCGCCCGGTGAGTTCGTCGGCGGTCTCCTCCTGGATGTTCACCCGCTCGGCGTACGGGTAGGTCGCACTGGTGGTGTAGCCGTCGATGATCCACTGGATCCGCCCGCCGACCACGGCCGGGTACGGGTCGCCGTCGAGGGTGAGGAACGGGGCGACCTTCTCCACCCGGTCCCGGGGGTTACGCACGTAGAGCAGCTTGGAGTTGTCGTTGATCGCCTCGGAGAGCAGGAAGTTGGTCTCCTGCTCCTTGATCGAGTAGAGCAGCCGACGGCCGAACGAGCCGATCTCCACGCCGCCCGAGCCGGTGTAGGTGTAGTACTGCTCACCACCGGTGCTGGTCGGCCGGTCGAACTCGACGTTCCGGCCCGGGTCGGTCTGCCCGACGATGGCGTAGTCCGCCGCGTCCATCTGCTCGCCGTAGTAGATCCGCGGCTGCTGGGCCGGGATCTGGTCGGTCGGGGAGTAGCACTGCTCCTGCCCGTTCTGCCCCTTCCCCGCCTCGCCGAGGAAGCCGGAGACGAAGTACGGCTGGGCGCTGCACACCCGGTTGGCCGGCGCGGCCACCAGCCCGTACCCGTGGGTGTAGATGGTGTGCCGGTTGATCCAGGTGCGCTGCTGATCGGTCAGCTCACCGTAGTTGATCTCCCGCACCCCGACGACGTAGTCCTGGGTCTTGCCGTTCACCGTGTACCGGTCGATGTCCAGCTTCGAGCCGAAGTCGTAGAAGCCCCGCACCTGCTGGAGCTGGGTGTACGTCTCGGAGACCAGCTGCGGGTCGAGCAACCGGATGTTCGGCACCACCGAGGTGTCGGTGGCCAGCGTCGCCGGTGGGGTCAGGTTGGACGCGGCGTACGGCGTCATCTTCGTCGACTCCAGGCCGAACGCCGCCCGGGTGGCGTTGATGCTGCGCTCGATGTACGGCGCCTCCTTGTCCCGCGCACTCGGCTTGACCTCGAAGGTCTGCACCGCCCACGGGTAGATGCCGCCGATGGCCACCGCCGAGATGCCGAGCAGGGCCAGCGAGATGCCCGGCCAGACCAGGTTCCGCATCACCGCGTTGGAGAACACGATGATCGCGAGGGCCACCACGATCGAGATGTACGCCAGGATCTCCTTGGCCGGCAGCAGCGCGTTGACGTCGGCGTACCCGGCGCCGTAGATGCCCGCCCCGGCGTTGTACTCCAGCAGCATGACCCGCCGGTCCAGCACGTACGCGACGGCCTTGAGCAGGACGAAGACCGCGACCAGGGTGGTCAGGTGGGCGCGGGCCGCGTTGGTCATCCGGTCGCCGACGCCCTGGAGCCGGACCCCGCCGAAGATGTAGTGCACGGCGAGCGCGCCGAGCACCGAGAGCACCACGACGGTGAAGCCGACCCCGAGCAGGTACCGCCAGAAGGGCAACTGGAAGACGTAGAAGCCGACGTCGACGCCGAACTCCGGGTCCTTGGTGCCGAAGTTGCCGCCGTTACGGAACAGCAGCCACTGGCTCCACCGGCTCTGCGCGGAGAGCCCGGCGAAGAGCCCGACCACCGTCGCGACCACCGCGATCCAGGTACCGATCCGGGGGCCGAGCAGCATCCGGTACCGCTCCAGGGTGGCCTGTTCCGGCGAGTGCGGACGCAGCGTGGGGCGCATCCGGTAGGCCAGCCAGAGGTTGCCGCCGATCAGGGCGGCCATCCCCAGACCGAAGGCCAGGAAGAGCAGCAGCCGGGTGCCGAGCACCCCGGTGAAGACCTCCCGGTAGTCGACCTCGGAGAACCAGAGCCAGTCGGTCCACGCCTGCACCCCCCACCCGAGCAGGGTGAAGAGCAGGAAGACCCCGATCAGTACGCCGATCGTGACGCGTCCGCGCCGGCTCATCCTCGGTAGGGGGGTGCTCCGCATGACCAATGTTGGCTCCGCACGTTCGAGTGTGACCGGCTGCGATCAGGGCACCCAGAGTACGTGGTGTTCCTGAGAACGCCGGGTGAAGGTTCGGCTCAGCAGCGGGGTGGCTCGCCACCGGCCCGCAGCGTGGCCAGTGCGTCGAGGGCGTCGTCGAGCGTCGCGACCTTCAGCAGCGGCAGCCCGGGCTGCGGGTTGCGCAGCGCCTCGGCGCAGTTGTCCGCCGGTACCAGGAACACCTTGGCCCCGGCCTGCTTGGCGCCCACCAGCTTCTGGGCGATACCGCCGATCGGCCCGACCCGACCCGCGTCGTCGATGGTGCCGGTGCCGGCGACGATCCGACCGCCGGTCAGGTCCTCGGGCTGAAGCTTGTCGATGATGCCGAGGGCGAACATCAGGCCGGCGCTCGGCCCGCCGATGTCCTCCAGGTCGATCTTGAGCTGGAACGGGTGCGGCTGCTTCTGCTCGATCTCGACCCCGATCCTCGGCCGGCCGTCCCGGTCCTGGCTGGTCACCGTGGCCGTGCCGGGCGTACCGCCGCGCTGGTAGCCGACGGTGAACACGGTGCCCGCCGGTTTGCCCCGGATCGCCTCGGTCAGGCCGCCGGCGGTCTGCAACGGCTGCCCGTCGACCGAGGTCAGCACGTCCCCGGGCTGGAGGACCGCCGCCGACGGCCCGTCGGCGGCGACCGTCTTCACCGTCACCTGGACCGGGTAGCCCAGCTCGCGCAGGGCGGCGGTCTCCGCGCTGGTCTGCGAGGCGGCGAAGTCGTCGGCGTTGCGCTGCTCGATCTGCTGCTCGGTCTGGCCGGGCGGGTAGATCAGCTCGCGCGGTACCACCGCCTCGTCGTCGGAGAACCAGCCGGCGATCGCCGACACCAGCTTCACCTCCGGCTGCACGCCGACGGTGGTCAACCGGAGCTGGCCGGCGGAGGTGGAGGTCTCCCGGCCGGTCACCTGGATGACCTCGGTCCCGTCCGAGGTGCCCAGGGTGTCCACCGTCGGTCCCGGCCCGAGCACCACGTACGGGATGGGCGCCGCGAGCACACCGATGCTGAGCAGGGTGGTGACCAGCGCGCCGAGGAGAACCGTGACACCGCGACGTCTCATGCGGCAGAGCGTACCGACCGGGTCACGGCACCCTCGGCAGCACGCGACTTCGCCCTCAGCGCAACGTCGGCGCCCGCGATCAGCGGTCCGGTCCGCGTACCGTAGACCTCGTGCCTGATATCCCGTTCGGCTTCGCGCTCCCCGGCGGGCAACCGCCCGACCCCAACGACCCCGCACAGCTGCAACAGTTCATGGCGCAGTTGCAGCAGATGCTCTCCACGCCGGGCAGCGGCCCGGTCAACTGGGATCTGGCCCGTCAGGTCGCGGCGAGTCAGCTGGCCGCGACCGGTGACCCGGCGGTCTCGCCGTACGAACGCAACGCCGTCGAGGAGGCGCTGCGCCTGGCCGACCTCTGGCTGGAGCCGACCTCGGCGCTCCCCTCCGGTGTGCAGACCTCGGTGGCCTGGAACCGCAACGAGTGGATCTACCGGACCCTGGACGTCTGGCGGAAGCTCTGCGACCCGGTGGCCAGCCGGATGGTCGGCGCGATGGGTGACCTCGTGCCGCCGGAGGCCCGCGCCCAGCTCGGCCCGATGCAGTCGATGGTGGCCACGCTCGGTGGCGCGCTCTTCGGCGGCCAGCTCGGGCAGGCGCTCGGTTCGCTCGCCGCGGAGGTGCTCTCCGCCGGGGACATCGGGCTGCCGCTCGGTCCGGCCGGCACGGCCGCGCTGATCCCGGCCAACATCCGTCAGTACGGCGAGGGCCTGGAGCTGCCCGAGGACGAGGTACGCCTCTACGTGGCCCTGCGGGAGACCGCGCACCAGCGGCTCTTCCAGCACGTCCCGTGGCTGCGCGGGCACGTGCTCGGTGCCGTGGAGATGTACGCCGCCGGTATCCGGGTCAACCGGGAGGCGGTCGAGGAGGCGATGGGCCGGGTCGATCCGACCAACCCGGAGTCGCTCCAGGCGATGGCGCTGGAGGGCATCTTCACCCCGGAGGACACCCCGGCGCAGAAGGCGTCCCTGGCCCGGCTGGAGACCACCCTCGCCCTGGTCGAGGGCTGGGTCTGCCACGTGGTGGACAGCGCGGCGTCCGGCCGGCTGCCCAACGGGGTACGCCTGGCCGAGGCGTTCCGGCGGCGCCGGGCGGCCGGTGGTCCGGCCGAACAGACCTTCGCCGCCCTGGTCGGGTTGGAGCTGCGGCCCCGCCGGCTGCGGGAGGCCGCAGCGCTCTGGTCCGCGCTGGCCGAACACCGGGGCATCGCCGGACGGGACGCCCTGTGGGGGCACCCCGACCTGCTGCCCTCCGGTGACGACTTCGCCGACCCGGCGGCGTTCGCCCGGTCCCAGCTCGACCTGGGGGACCTGAGCGACTTCGACTTCGGCACCGGTCCGGCCCCCCGCGAGGGTGGCGGGGAGCCGGGCGACGGCGACGAGTCCGGTCGGGGCCCGCAGCCGGGCTGACCGGGCGGGTCGACCGGCGCGTCGGCCCTGTGCCATCCGGCCGGACGGTCGGTACCGGGCCCGTGGCCCGGGTCGCCCCTACCGGGGTGTCCCCGGTCCGGTGCCGGCGTCCGCCGGCACCGGGTCCGGCCCGTCGGAGACCGTCGACACCGCGTCCGGCCCGTCGGGGACCGACGGCGCCGGGTCCGGCCCGTCGGAGACCGTCGACACCGGGTCCGGCCCGTCGGAAACCGACGGCGCGGGCCGGCGCCGTCGGCGCGGTTGCCACCAGTTCGCCCGCCCGAGCAGGGCCATGGTCGAGGGCACCAGCAGGCCCCGGACCAGCGTCGCGTCCACCGCGATGGCCACCGCCATGCCGAGCCCGAACATCTTGATCACCGGGTCGGCGTGCAGCACGAAGCTGGCGAAGACGGTGATCATGATGAGCGCCGCCGACGTGATCACCCGGCCGGTACCGGCCAACCCCGCGCGGACCGCGACCCGGTTGTCGCCGGTGGCCCGCCAGGCTTCCTGCACGGCGGTCAGCAGGAACACCTCGTAGTCCATGGAAAGGCCGAAGAGCAGGGCGAAGAGCATCATCGGCACGTAGCTCTCGATCGGTACGGGCCCGGTGAGGCCGGTCAGTTCCACCCCCCAGCCCCAGCCGAAGACGGCGGTCAGGGCCCCGTACGCCGCGCCGACGGAGACCAGGTTCATCAGCGCCGCCTTCGCCGCGAGCACCGGTGCCCGGAACGCGGCGAGCAGCAGCAGCGCGGAGAGCAGCACCACCACCCCGATCACCAGCGGCATCCGGTCCCGGATCCGGTCGGCGAGGTCGACCCGGGTGGCGATGACCCCGCCGACGTGCACGCTCTGCCCGGCCACCGCCACCCGGCGCAGCCCGTGCACCAGTTCGGCGGTCGCCGGATCACCCGGCGCGGTGGTCGGCCGCACGCTCAGGGTGGCCACCGTCCGGTCGTCACCCAGGTTCACCGGGCCGGTGCCGGCCACGCCCGGGGTACCGGCCACCGTCCGGGTCAGGTCGGCGAGGCGCGGGTCGGCCGGTCCGGCGGCCGGCGGGTCGAGCCGGACGACCACGGTGAGTGGGCCGTTGATCCCCGGCCCGAAGCCCCCGGCCAACAGTTCGTAACTGGTCCGGCTGGCGCTGCCCGGCGGGTTGTGCCCGGCGTCGGTCTGGCCGAGCCGCAGGTCCAGGACCGGCGTGGCGAGCACCCCGAGCAGGACGGTCGAGAGCAGCAGCCAGCGGACCGGACGGCGGGTCACCCGGTCGGCCAGTCGGGCCCAGCCCGCCCCGTCCGGCGTACCGGCGGCCCGATCGCCGTCGGCGAGGATCCGCGCCGGCCGGAGCCGCAACGCGTCGACCCGCCGGCCGAGCAGGGCCAGCAGGGCGGGCAGCAGGGTCACCGCCCCGGCCACCGCGAAGACCACCACCAGGCCGGCGGTCCAGCCCAGCGTGCCCAGGATCGGCACGCCGGCCACCGCCAGACCGCCGAGCGCGATCACCACCGTGCCACCGGCGAAGACCACCGCGCTGCCGGAGCCGGCCACGCTGCGTACCACCGCGTCGGCGACCGGTAGCCCGCCGGCCAGCAGTCCCCGGTGGCGGGTGATCAGGAACAGGGCGTAGTCGATGCCGACGCCCAGCCCGATCATGGTGGCCAGCGTGGTGGCCACCGAGGGGATACCGGTCAGGTGACCGGCCAGGCCGATCGCGCTCACCGCACAGGCCAACGTGAAGATCGCCGTGAGCAGCGGCATCGCCGCCGCGACCAGGCCACCGAAGGCGAACAGCAGCACCAGTGCCGCCACCGCCAGGCCGATCAGTTCGCTGGTCCGGGCCCCGCCGCGTTCGCCGGCTGCGGCCAGTACCCCGCCGTCGACGGTCGTGATCCCGGCGGCCCGGGCCGGCTGCGCCGCCACCTCGATCCGCTCGGCGAGCGGCCGGTCGACGTCCCGGGGGCGCAGGTCCAGCCCGATGGTCAGGTACCCGGTCCGCCCGTCGGCGCTCAGCGAACCCTGCGCGGCCGTCGGCCCGGTCACCCGGGTCACGTGCTCCACCTCGGCGATCCGCCGTTCCGCCTCGGCCAGCGCGGCCCGTCGGTCCGGATCGTCGAGGCGACCCGAGTCGACGTGGACGACCAGCTGACCGTTGACCTGGTCGCCGCCGCTTCCCGACGGCATCAGGTCCCGGGCGGCCTGGGCGTCGCTGCCCGGCAGCGTGACGTCGTTGTCGGTGGGCCGCCCCAGGGCGCCGGCCAGGCCGACCAGGGCGACGGCGACGACCAGCCAGGCGCCGAGCACCGTCCGGGGTCGGGCCACGCAGAACCGCCCGATCCGGGCCAGCCGGCGCTGGACCGGTCCGCCGTGGTGTCCGTGCATCATGCTCCTCCACAGGTACCGGCGCCCCGGTCGGAGCGGCCCGACCGGTCGGTGGCGGCACCCGCCGCCTGCGCCGTGACATCGGTGCCGCCCAACTCGACCCGCAGCCCGTCACCGGTGGCCCGGACCGACCGGTAGCGCAGGTTCGCCGGTAGCTGCGGCAACGGGCGGGTCAGCTCCGTCGCCCCACCCATCCGCTTCAGCACCTGCTCGGCCGGGCGACGGAAGCCCATCACCTCCACCTCGCCGGGCGTGATCCGCAGCTGGCCGTCGACGATCTCGGGACGGGCCAGCAGGGTGACGGGTACCTGCCGGCCGAGCAGTTGCGTCTCGGTACTGACGACCAACTGCCCGTCGCGCTCGGCGTAACGCACCTCGCGTCCGCCGAGCCGGTCGGGCAGCGCGGCGTAGTCCAGCACCAGGCCGATGGTGAGCCGGCCGACGCGTACCGGCTGGCCGGCGGCGGGGAGGGTCAGGTCGCGCAGCACCGCGTCGACCTGCCGGACCCGCAGTTCACCGAGGTGCAGGTCGGTCGCCTCGGCGTGTACCTCGGTGAACCGGCCGGTGAGCAGCTGGGTGGCGAACGGGAAACCGCCGATCCGCACCTCCGGCCGGCGGTCCAGGCCGGCGGCGCAGGCGAGCCGCTCGGCCAACCGGTCGCCGGCCAGCCGGGCCGCGATCCGGTCACCCACCAGCAGCAGACCGAGTACGACGACGAGCAGCAGCGCGCCGAGCCGGGCCCACCGGTTGCGGGGCAGCCGACGCGGCAGACGGGAGAGGTTGGGCACCCGTCGAGCACACCAACCGGGGATGGGAGCCGGACCACAGCTCGATGAGAGATCGTTAGGAATCTGCGGTGGGCAGGGTGAACGTGACGGTCGTACCCGCACCGGGAGCCGTCCGGAGCCGGACCTGCCCGTCGTGGGCGGCGACGATCCCGGCGACGATGGCCAGTCCGAGCCCGCTGCCCCCGCCGCTGCGTCCCGGGTCGGCCCGGGTGAACCGGTCGAAGGCCCGCTCGGCGAGTTCCGGTGCCATCCCCGGCCCCCGGTCGGCGACGCTCACCTGCACCCTGCCGTCGGCGGTGCTGACGGTCACCGTGACCGGGCTGTCCGGCGGGGTGTGCGCGCGGACGTTGCCGAGCAGGTTCGCCATCACCTGGCGCAGCGCGTCCCCGTCCCCGGTCACCGGGCAGGTGTCCGGTGCGGTGAGGGTGGCCGGGCGGCCGGGCTGCACCGCGAGCGCGTCGGCCAGCGACTCGCGGACCACCACGGCCAGGTCGACCGGCCCGTGCCGCAGTGCCGGTTCGGCGTCGAGCCGGGCCAGGTAGAGCAGGTCGTCCACGAGCGCGCTCATCCGGGTCGCCTCCTCGTCGGTCCGCCGCAGCACGTCGGGTCGCCGGTCGGCGTCGACCATGCCCTGCCGGAGCAGGTGCAGGTAGCCCCGGATGGAGGTCAGCGGGGTACGCAGCTCGTGCGAGGCGTCCGCGACGAAGTCGCGCAGCTGCTGCTCGGAGCGGGCCCGGGCGGCCATGGCGGTCTGGAGCCGGGCCAGCATCCCGTTGACCGCCAGGGTCAACCGGCCGACCTCGGTACGGACGTCCGGTGCCCGGTCGTGGTCGACCGGTACCCGCCGGTCCAGGTCACCGGCGGCGATGGCGGTCGCGGTGCCGGTGATCCGGTCCAACGGGCGCAGGCCCCGGACCAGCAGCAACCGGGCGAACAGGCCGAGCAGCAGCAGGACCACCGTCCCGGTGACCAGTTCGACGAGGATCAGGCGCTGCACGGTCTGCCGGACCGGTGCCAACGGGAGCGCGATGAGCACGGTGGTGTCCCGGGACCGCAGGGTCACCGCCCGGTAGGCGCCGTCACCGACGGTGACGACCGGTGAGGTCCGGCCGTCCGGCGGTGGTACCGGGGCCTGGTCCAGCAGCGACCCGGCCGGCCCGCCCAGCCGGACGGACCGGCCGTCGTCCCGGCGGATCTCGACGACGTACTCGGACGGGGCGACCACGGTACGCAACGTCTGGGCCGGGTCGGTGAAGACCGGTCCGGTCCGTTGCCGGACCAGTACGGCGGCGGAGCGCAACTGGTCGTCGGTCCGGTCGAGCAGGTAGTCCCGCAGCCCGAGCGCGGCGGTCACCCCGGCGACCAGCAGCGCGGCGGCGGTCAGCAGCACCATCCCCCAGAGCAGGCTGCGACGCAGCGGCAGCCGGTTCACCCGCCGGCCCGCAGGGCGTAGCCGAAGCCCCGCTGGGTGACGATCAACGGCGGTCCCGGGTCGAGCTTGCGCCGGAGGTAGCCGATGTAGGTGTCGACGACGTTCGAGGCGCCGCCGAAGTCGTAGCTCCACACCGCCTCCCGGATCTGGGTCCGGGAGAGCACCCGGCCGGGGTTGAGCATCAGGTACCGCAGCAGTTTGAACTCGGTCGGCGACAGGGTGAGCAACCGGCCGCCCCGCCGGGCCTGGCAGGTCTCCTCGTCCAGTTCCAGGTCGGCGTAGCGCAGCACCGCACCGGTGTCGGGGTGACTGCCGGGCCGGATCCGGCGTAGGACGGCACGGACCCGGGCGACCAGTTCGTCGACCGAGAAGGGTTTGGTCACGTAGTCGTCCCCGCCGTAGGTCAGCCCGGCGATCTTGTCGCGGGGTGCGTCCCGGGCGGTCAGGAACACGATGCCCACCTGGTGTCCGGCGGCCCGCAGTTCCCGGCAGAGGGTGAACCCGTCACCGTCGGGCAGGAGCACGTCCAGTACCACCAGGTGCGGCGACTCCGCCCGGGCCAGCCGCAGCGCCTCGGCGGCGGTGCCCGCAGTGGTCACCGCGAATCCGTGGAACCGCAGCACCGTGGCGAGCATGTCGACGATGTTCGGCTGGTCGTCGACGACCAGCACCCGTACCCCAGCGCTCATGGTGGGGTCATCACAGCACGGTCGGATGTGAGTTGGATGAGAACGGCACCCGCCGGGCGGGCCCGGCCGGTTACGCCCCGGTGAGCAGGGCCCGGGTCGTCTCCCAGCCCTCCAGTGCGGGGTCCAGGGCGGCGAGGTCGGCGGGGCCGCGCAACCGGCGCCAGGACGGGGTGACGGTCACCTCCCCGGGTCGGGGTGCCGCCGCACGCACCGTGGCCGGGTCCGTGCCGTCCAGGTCGACGGCGGGGAGCCAGGACGGTACGGGCAGCCGGGTCGCCACGCCGAGCAGCCCGGGGCCGCCGTCCGCCGGGGCCAGCGCGACCGACCGGCTGGTCAGTGGCCGGAGCAGCTTGCCGACCACCAGGCCGGGCAGGTCGGGGGCGTCGGGGGCGAGCACCGCCGCCTGGTCGTACCCGGTCAGCTGGTCGAGCACGGCGGTGACGGTCGGCTCGGAGACCTCGTGGACAGCCGTCCCCGGCCAGCGCACCGCCTCGGCGAGAGGCCGGTCGGCCGGGGTGACGGCGATCGCCGGTTCGACCTCGTTGAGCGCGGCGACCAGGTCCACCATGTCCTCGGCCAGCGCCGCACGCCACCGGTCGGGATCGGTGCCGGGTGGCGCCCACCGTACCGGCGCCAGGAGTACCACCACCACACGTCGAGCCACCAGCAGAGCCTAGTACTCCGACGTCACTCGGCTTCGGCGTCGCCGGTGGCGTGGGTGTGCGGACGGTTGCCCCGGCCGTGCTCACCCTGGCCGTCCTCACCGCCCAACTGCCCGTCACCGCCCCGGAGGTCATCCGGGCCGGAGGACGAACGGACGCTGTCGAGCTGCTGGTCCGCCAGGCGGCATCGTCAGCGACCGGGAGATCACTTGACGTGGGGAGTACCAGATCCCGCCCGGGACGGACCGGCACGGTCAGTCGGTCAGGACCGCTCCGGCGGCGGCCACGCCCTCCAGGTAGCCCCGGGCCCGTTCGGCCCTCGGGTACCGTCCGACCAGCGCCCAGAAGCGTTCGTTGTGGCTCGGCACGACCAGGTGGGCCAGCTCGTGCAGCAGCACGTAGTCGATCACCCAGTCGGGCATGTCGCGGAGCCGGTGGGAGATCCGGATGGTGCCGTCGGCCGGTGTGCAGGATCCCCAGCGGCCGTTCTGGTTGGTCACCCACCGGATGCTCGCCGGTACCGCGGTCCGGCGGTGTTCGCTGAGGTAGAGCCCGACGAGCCGGCGGGCCCGGATCTGCAACTCCTCGTCGGAGCGGTCGGCGCGGCCCTCGCGGGCGGCGAGCCGGGCCAGCATCCGGTCGACCCACTCGCTCTCCTCGGCGCGGGAGAACTGGTCCGGGATCAGGACGACCACGCGCTCGCCGTCCCGGTAGGCGGACACCGTCCGGCGCCGGCGCTCACTGCGCCGTACCTCGACGACCGGCTTGCGCGCGCCTGCCATCAGCGGCCCGCGCCGCCTCGGATTCCGTTCACGAGGGAAAGCTAATGCGTTCTGACCAGGGCTCCGCAAGAGTCAACCGCACGACACGCGCCGGGAATAACCCGGTTCGTGGCGGGGCGTCCGTAAAAATTCTTTGTGACTTCGCACCGTATCGACTCTGATCACCGTCGGTTGCGGCACTGTCGATCTCTGGACGCGATCCGGAATCGTGATCACCACCGTAGGCGATCACCGCTGCGGGAGCCACCCACCCCCACCTCTTCGGTGATCTGGGGGACTTTACCCGGCGTGTCCCTGCGAAACTGACTTATCCGACCTATTCCGGCATGCACACTCTCGACGTCGACTTACTCACAGTGTCGATGCATTGCTGACATGGAACCGCCCGCACCTGGGTAGGGTCCGCGGACCAGCGATCACACGGGTGATCGCGGACATCCCCCGCGCCGGCGCCCCGTGGGCCCCGTCGCAGGGCACCCCGCCCGGTGACAACCGGCGGACGAAACGAGGAGGGCACCGTGGCCGACAAGGCCCAGACCTACAACGGGTACTGCGTCAAGTGCAAGGAGAAGCGGGACTTCGAGGGCAACGTCGAGGTGTCGAAGACCGGCATGAACATGGCCAAGGGCAAGTGTCCGGTATGCGGTACAACAGTGAACCGCATCCTGGGCAAGGCGAAGGTCTGACGTAGCAGGACCGATCAGCGGGAGGGGGTGGCCGATCGGCCACTCCCTCCCGCCGTCAGTGTCAAAAGAACGACAGAAGTTACCCACTGGTTGTGGATATCCGGCCGATTCCTGTGGATAGCCCAGGCCCAGCGGATGACGTTCTGTGGATAACGACTGACGCACAGGCAGCGTGACGCCGACAGTGGTGCGTCATGACGCACAGTTCGCTCCCCCGCCCCACCCTGCTG
>NZ_WVUH01000210.1 GCF_017614955.1 Micromonospora echinofusca | reverse complement strand
CGCCAGGGCTACGGATACCACTCCGCCAACGCCCTGATCACCATGGCCATGCTCCGACGCGGCGGCCTGTGCCCACCACTACCCGGACGATCATGAAACCCCTACCCACGACAACGTCAGTAGAGCCTGATAAAGAATGTGACAAAGACCTGGGTTGCGGCTGCGATGCTGGCCGGTGCGTGGGCCCTGGCGACGCCGGTGCCGGCCCAGGCGGTGACGGCCAGCATCACCGGCTCGTACGCCTTCGACTGGAGCTACGGACACAAGGTCACGTCCTGCGACAGCGCGGGCGACAGCAAGCCGGTCAGGGCCGAGTACTACATGAACAACGGCGGCCAAACCGCCGTCGAGAACTACGGCGGCAACGGGACGTGCGCGGACTCGGCGTACGAGTCGTCCCTCATCAACCGCATCGCGGCCTGCCGTGGCGAATGGTACGGCTGGAGCTGCGGCAACACCGTGCGGACCGGTTACTAGGGCCACCGAGGTGTCGGCGGTCGCTCCGGCGGCCGCCGACCCGTTGCGCAATCGATTGGACTGAGGTGTCCCTCATCGTGCGTTCCGCCGCCGTGGCGCTGACCGGTGCGGTGGCGGCGTTGGTTGGTTGGCTCGTGGTGGGCGGCTATGACATCGACGCGGCCCGGCAGGAGCGTCTGTCCCAACGGTCGCCGGTCATGGTCAGCGGCGCCGCGCCGGCCCTTGCCCGCTACGGGGAGAGTGGTGATGTCCTCGACGGACGTCAGTTCTCCGTGGTCGGCCTGGTGCCGCTGGCCGATGGCCCCCCGCCACCGGGGCTGCCCCGCTGGCCGGAACCGGGTGAGGCGTGGTTGTCTCCGGCCCTGCTGGCCGCCGACGAGACGGGGGACCTGCGAAGCCGGTACGGCAGATTCGCCGGCGCGATCGGGGCCGCCGGCCTGGCCGATCTCAACGAGTTCTTCGTTTATTACCGGCCGGTCGACCCACCTGCCACTACGGCGGAGAGTTGGCGTTCGATCTCCGCTTGGGGCCAGTCCCACCCCTTCGCCTGGGTGAGCAGCGCCCGCGACCGTCCTCCGGAGGTGTTCGCCGGGTTCGTGGTGTGCCTGGCCGGTCCACCCGCCGTTCTCCTGGCCCATGTCGCCGGGCGGACCCGGCGAAGTCGTCGCCCTCAGGAACGGACGTCAGTGGGACTCGCCCGCTCTTTGATCGAGACGCTGGTCGCCGCCACCGTGGGAGCCGCGACGGCCTGTGCGCTCGGGAGGTGGGCTCTCGAGCTCGGCGTCACGCTGCCGATCACCGGTTTCCGGCTCACGGCCGGCGATGTCGGCGGAGGGCTCGAGCGTTTCGTCGCGCTCGTCGTCGGCGCGGCTGTCGGTGTCGCCGTTGCCGCGTCGATATCTGACCTCACTGCTCACCGGCGCTCGGCCGGCCGGCCGCTCCGCGCCGACGGCCCGTCGGCTGAGAGCGCCTGGCCGCGCCGCCTGGCCACGGTCGCCGTCATCGTCGCGGTCCTGGCCGCAACGGGCATGCCGCTCGGTGGCTGGGTGCTTGGTGCCGCTGGTCTCGTCCTCCTGGTGACGGCGCCGTTCGTGGCGCGACG
Source organism: Micromonospora echinofusca (assembly GCF_017614955.1). Taxonomy (GTDB): domain Bacteria; phylum Actinomycetota; class Actinomycetes; order Mycobacteriales; family Micromonosporaceae; genus Micromonospora; species Micromonospora echinofusca_A. The sequence goes on along the minus strand of NZ_WVUH01000210.1, from coordinate 11,336 downwards.
CGGCGCTGTCGCGTTCGGTCGGCGGCTCGGCGCGTCCGCCGGAGGCCACGAGCACCTGGCTGCCGCCGCGCGATGGCTCCGCACCGGGTCCGCGCCGGTCGCCGGCTTCGCCGCCCTGCTCGGCCTGGTTCTCGTCGGCTCCACGGTCGTCCTGTGCACTGTCACGCGTACCGGCGCTGAGGAGGCCCGGGCCCTCCACCTGCGCGCCACCGTCGGCGATCGGATCATCCAGATCACCAGCAGTGATCTGGCCGCCGGCCGAGCCCGGCTCGTTGAGCGGTTAGGTGCCGAGCGGGTGCTCGGGGTGACGACCCGCGACCGCAGGGTGGTGCTGACCGGCGCCTGCGCCGCGCTGGCGCAGCTCGGGTCCGCTGCCACCTGCCCGTCCGCGCCCACGCCGATCAATCGGATCACCAGCCGGCCCAGCGAATTCGGTCGCGCGCTCGTGACGCTGGGAATAGTCACGGCCCGCTCCGCCGAAACACCGGTGCCGGCCGGTGAGCCGGACGGCCTGCGGGCCCTGCTCGTCCTGAACCCCGACGGCGCGTCCGGCTACCGAGCGATCGCTCGAGCCGCGTTCGCGCTCGTGGCGCTGCCGGAAGTCAGCCTGCCGGGTCAGGAATGGCTCGGCGCTGTCCGGAAGTCCCACGATGATGCCGGCTGGGTGCGTCTACTGGCCATGATCGGCATCGTCATCGTTCTGGTGGCGGGTGCGCTCGACGCCGCCGTCAGCTTCACCCGGCACCGGCGCTCCGTCGATGCGGCTGCCGAGAGCCGTCGCACCACACTCGCAGTCTCGGCCTGGGCGATGCTTCCGGCCTTGGTGATCGCGTGCGGAACCGTCACCGCGGTGGCCTATGGCGCGGCGCTGGCGCTGCGGGGCCAGTACGGTTCGGGAGAGATTCCGGCGACGATGCTCAACAGCGCGCTGCCGTTGACGATCGTCGCGGCGGCGGCCGGATCCCTCCTGTGCGCGGCCATGAGCCGTCCCGCTTGCCCCTGCCCGGGTCGGTCCCCGGGCGGGAACGGGCGGATGCGGCGGCGCACGTCGTCCACCGTGGCCGGGCCCGACTCCCAGGCGGACACCCAGGCGCCCTCGGCGGGCTGCGGGAGTCCCGCCGGTTGAGGGGCCGTAGGACGCCGGCAGGGCGCCGGCTCCGGTCAGGGGCCGACTGGGGTGAGTCGTAGTTCGGGGAGGTGTTCGGTGGCGGCGTCGATCACGGTGCGGGCGAGGGTTGCCGGTAGGCCGGCCTGCGCGGCGAGGTCCTCGATGGTGGTGTGTTGTTTGTCGAGGAGGTCGACGGCCCTGCCGAGGAGGGAGGGTTGTTCGCGGGGGCCGAGGTCGCCGGGTTCGGGGTGGCCCCACTGGGCGATGAGGCTCATTCCGCGTCGGTAGGTGTGGTCCCGGTAGATGCCGAGGTCGTGTCCCCGGTACACGAGGGCTTTCAGGCTGATGCCCCAGCGGCGTTTCAGCTCGTGCAGCCGGTCGAAGTCCAGCCGGGCGGGAAGCTCGCCAGCCAGGGTCGTGCTGGGGGCGAGGAACTCGGAGGCGAAGGCGGTGGCTTCCCGTTCCAGGATCTGGCTGCCCGGCTCGGCGTCGTGGTGCAGCAGCAGGTGGCCGAGTTCGTGGGCGGCGTCCATCCGGGAGCGGGCCTTGTCGTTCTTGGCCGGGCTCAGGAAGACGAACGGCCGTTGGCCGTACCAGTGTGAGAACGCGTCAACCCGTTCGGAGGCGTCCGGCAGGGACAACACGATCACCCCGTGTGCCTCCAGCAGCCGCACCATGTGCGGCACCGGTCCGTCGTCGAGGCCCAACTCCCCGCGTGCCGCCGCCGCGACCGCGCGGATGTCCTCGGCCCCCGCCGGTTCCGGCCAGTCGAGCTGCGGCAGCCGCAGCTCCGGCAGCCGCAACTGCCGGCCCACGACCTCGACCACCCGCCAGGCGACCTCACCGAACGCCTCCGCCTGGTCCCGCTCCGCCTGGCTGGTGGCCCGCAGGCTGCGGAAGTGCGCCCGCCCCGGCGACGCCGGAGCCGGGACCCCGGCGGCGAAGAACTCCACCGGCATCGCCAACACCAACGCCAACCGCGCCAGCACCGCCGCCGACGGGCGGGCCTGCCCCAGCTCGTACTGGCTGACCGCCGCCGCCGTCACCCCGACCTGCCGGGCCAACTCGTTCTTCCGCATCCGCCGCCACCGCCGCGCCAACCCCAGCGCGTGGGGCTCGAACCCCGCCACCGCGACAGTGACCGGCACCGGCGGACGAACCGCGCCCGTCACGCCCGTCGGCCGGCGACAGCACCGAGGGTACGGCCGGCGCCGCCAGCGGGCCGCAGCGTCTCGATCGGCAGCTCGGAAACGGGCAACTCGTCGTGCCGCTGCCCCGGCATCCCGACCGGTCCGCCGACGATCGGCAGCGGCGTCCCTGCCGTAACGGCATCACCGAACCAGAGCGTCACCTCGAACCACGGCGACCCGCCCTCCCGGTTGTCGCGGGGCAACCCGAGGTACGCCGTCGCCTCACCTGTGGTGAGGTCACCGGTGTGCGCGACCCGCAGGTGCCGTTTCGGGGGCACCACACCGGCGAAGACCTCCGGGAACTGCTCGGCGTCGTCGAAGGCCAACTGCCCACGGCGGCTGTTCTCCACCGCCCCGCCGAGGCGGGCCTCGCTGCCCTCCCACCGGATCGACTCGATCCCACCCTGCAACGAGTACAGCCGCACCACGTACCCGGCGCAGATGATCTCCAGGGAGTTGTCCTGCACCCACACCCGCACCCCGTCGACCCCTTCGAAGGCCGCCTTACCCAGGTTTGTCAGGTTCCGCCACACCGTGGTGCCGAAACTCATCGCGTCGTCGCCGAGCTCCGGCTCGTGCCGGTCCGCAGCTCGCCGGTACACCTGCCGGATCAACCCGCCCAGCGGCTCCAGCACGCCCCGCTCGTCCAGCACCGCCACCGCGTCGTCCAGCAACCCCATGCCGCAGAATCTAGTCGATACCGCAGTTGATGTTGCGGAAATCAAGCAGCCGACACGCCCGGCACGCACTCGGTGCGAGCGCGGGTCCGACCCGTAGCGACGGGCAAGGGAAACAAATGGCTTGCAGAGGCGCCGGGCTGAGAGTTGGACTGCTCGCCATGCCTGCCCCCTCGCCGATCTTCGTTGCCGGTACGGGTCGTTCGGGAACGTCACGGATCGCGGACATCATCGGGGAACATCCGCTGGTCCATCGGATTCCCATGGAGACCAGGTTTCTCGTCGACCCCGGTGGCCTGCGGGACCTGGCCGACGCGCTCACCGATCGATACGATCCCACCGTCGGTGAGGACGCCCTGCACCGGCTGAGCGACTTCCTCACCGTACGAGTGCCCGGCCGGCGTGACGATCGCGGCAGGACCGTTCCCGAACTGGTCGGTGAGCGGCGCTACCGGGACGCGGTGCAACAGCTCTGGCCGCAGTTGATCGCGTACACGTTCGACGAGCCTGCGCCGCCGGAAGGCTTCGGGGACGCCGACCGGCCTGCCGGGCCGTTCGAGCCGCTGAGCCGACGGCGGGTACTTCCCCGGTATTTCCGCGACCGGGGCGAACTGCTCGGAATTCTGCGGGGCCTGATCGACACCATCTTCGGCGGAGCAGCCGCCGACGCGGGCAAGCCGACCTGGTGCGAGAAGACACCGTTCAACCTGCTGTACATGGAGTTTCTCTGGGAACTGGTCCCCGAAGCGACCATTGTGCACATCAAGCGTCATCCGGTCTCAGTGCTCGCATCCCACCTGGCCCAACCATGGGCACCGTCCACGGTCGACGGCATGCTCGCCTACCTCAAGCCGGTCTACCACCGTTGGCTCACCTGGAAGAACTCGGTCGACCTGACGGGCCGGCGCTACATCGAGGTGAAGGCAGAAGATCTCGCAGCCGACTGGCCCGGGCAGCGCCGCGCCCTGTTCGAACGGCTCGGCGTCGACGACTTCGCCACCCGTTCGACGTTCCAGTCGCACCGGTTGACGAGCCGCGACGACCAGTTCGACGACGAGACCCGCAGGTTCGTCGAGGAAGCCCTCGGCGACGTCGTCCCGGCCATGGGCTACGAGTGACGGCTCTGGCTCTTCACCTTGACGACGCCGCGTCACGCTCCGAGAACCCAGATGAACACCGCGTCGGCCGAACCGCAAGGATGATCTGAACCGTCCGGTGCCCGAGCTGACGCGCCTCAACGTGGGAGCAGGCCGGTTCCCAGGCCGTCGAGCCCGCCCGCCGGGACGTCCGGCGTCGACGGCTGGCGTAGACGGCTGGTCGCGCATGTCGAGATCACGCGTCGGTTTCCGGAAGGGGTGCTGTTCACGGGGAGTGCCGCCCTTGGTGGCGCCTGCTACCGTCGCGGCCTCGATCGTCTCTGGGAGCGTGGATGAAGACCGCCGCACGTGACATCGCGAGCCTGGTGATCGGCTTGACCGGCATCGTGCTGCTGGGCATCGGGCTGAACCAGGTGCTCGACATCGGCAGTTGCGCGTCGGGTGGCTCGTATGTGATCGCACGTCCCTGCCCGGAGGGTACGACGGCCTTGTTCTGGCTGACGATGGCCGGTGCGATCATGTGGATTCTGGGCATTGTCGTCAGCAGGCGGGTCTTCACCGAACCGGGCGCCGGGCTGGTCCTGTGGACGGCCGGCTTCGCCGGAGGGGGCGCCGCGCTGCTGGTCAAGGTGCTCACCCAGCCCTCGATGCCACCGGACGCGAGGCTCGGCGCGTCCATTGTGGCCGGGGTGTTCATCCCGATGGGTCTGGTCGTCGGGGTCGTCGGGGTCGTACAACTCGTCCGGCAGCGGGGTGGACGCGGCAACGGGTCACGGCGAACGAAGGGCGGTGCCGGGACCGGCGACCGGCACCGTCGGGGCGTTCCGACGGGTGCCGCAGGCGATGCCTGGACGCGGCTGAAGGCCCTGAACGATCTGCGGAGCATCGGTGCGCTCACCCGCGGGGAGTTCGACGTACTCAAAGCCGACCTGGCCGGCTCCGGGGCGGACGGCCCGGGACGGAGGTCGGCGACCGACCGGGTCGCCCTGATCCGACAGTTGGCTGACCGGCGGGCCTCCGGAGCACTGAGTACGGCGGAGTTCGAGGCCAGGAAGCGCAGCGTCATGCGCGGTGAGCGGGTCGACGTACCCGAGCAGTGACGTCGGCGCCACCGATGCGGATCTGCCGTCGACGGTCTGCTGCGCCGGGTCGGTGATCGGGCGCGCGGCAACCTGGCAGGGGTCACGCAACGGGGGGGAAGCGCCCGTCACCCGGGAAGCGCGTACGCGGGTCGCTACGAAAGCTCGACAGCGCCGGTGCCGGGCTGGTGGATCCGGTGCATACCAGAGTGGCGGACCAGCGCGGGTTTCGGTTTCCAGGCTCCGACCCACCATCGAATCAGCAGCCTTTTCACGATCCGCTCATCGCGTTTTTCCCGAGCGCACAAAAAAGGCAAGGAGAACATCCTCCCTGCCACTTTTAACATATAGCACACCGGGGGGCTTGCGGCAAGGCCCGGGGCGTCCCGCAGAATCGTCGGCCTGACCGGGTACCGGCGAAAAAATGGGAGCGCGACGTGCACATGTTGTTGTCGAAGTGCGGGGGACGCGCTGCCGTGGGAATGTGCCCCACCGGAGAATCGGCAACGGCCGACAGATCGGCGATTCGACGGGGCGGTGCTGCGGTACGGTGCACGGCCGCCTCGGAGGTGGCACGATGATCGGGCGGTACACGGTGGGCCTGCACGAGATCGACGGGACGCAGAGCGCGATCGTCGGCGGCAAGGGCGCGCGTCTCGGGGCGCTGTCGCGGATCGACGGTGTCCGCGTACCGGCGGGCTTCTGCGTGACGACGGACGCGTTCCAGCGGATCGTGGCGGAGGCACCGTCGATCGACGATCGGCTCGATGAACTTTCGCGCCTGACCGCGACCGACCGGGAGGCGGTCCGGACGCTCAGCGCGGAGATCCGCCGGGTTGTCGAAGCCGTCGCCATTCCTGACGATCTCGCGGCGGCGATCACCCGCGCTCTCGCCCGGCTCGACGAGCAGGCTGCCTACGCTGTCCGGTCCAGCGCGACGGCGGAGGACCTGCCGACGGCCTCCTTCGCGGGCCAGCAGGACACGTACCTGAACGTCGTCGGCCCGGCCGCGATCCTTGCGCACGTCAGTCGGTGCTGGGCCGCACTGTTCACCGAGCGGGCCGTGACCTACCGGCAGCGGCACGGGATCGACCATCGCCGGGTCCGGATGGCCGTGGTCGTGCAGCGGATGGTCTTCCCGGATGCGGCCGGCGTCCTCTTCACGGCCGACCCGGTCACCGGTGACCGGAAGGTCGTCTCCGTGGACGCCGGTTTCGGCCTCGGCGAGGCCCTGGTCTCCGGCCTGGTGAACCCGGACGTGTTCAAGGTACGTGACGGCGGGATCGTCGCCCGCATGGTCGGCACCAAGCAGCTGGCCGTGCACGCCCTGCCGTCGGGTGGGACGCGGGTACGGGCGGTCGAGCCGGCGCGGCAGGCGCAGCCGGCGCTGACCGATGCGCAGCTCGTACGGCTCGCGCGGCTCGGTCGGCGGATCGAGGCGCATTTCGGCTGCCCCCAGGACATCGAATGGTGCCTGGTCGACGACGACTTCCAGATCGTCCAGAGCCGGCCGATCACGACGCTGTTCCCCGTTCCGGTCGCCGACGACCAGCAGAACCACGTCTACGTCTCGGTCGGTCACCAGCAGATGATGACCGACGCGATGAAGCCCCTGGGGCTGTCGATGTGGCGGCTGACGGCCATGGCGCCGATGCACGAGGCCGGTGGGCGGCTGTTCGTCGACGTCACCCGGCGGCTGGCCTCGCCGGCCACCCGCGCCGGCCTCCTGGAGCTGCTGGGCAGGTCCGATCCGCTGCTCAGGGACGCGCTGGAGACCATCGTCGAGCGGGGCGATTTCGTCCCGTCGGTCCCGGACGACGGTCCCGGCGGGCCGCCGGCCGGCGGCGCACCCGCCCCGATCGAGACCGATCCGGCCGTCGTCACGACCCTGGTCGACCGTACCCGGGCATCCGTCGTCGCGCTGCGCCGTGAGATCCGGACGAAGCAGGGGCCGGCGCTGTTCGATTTCCTGTTGGAGGCTTTCGAGGAGCACCGGCGGATCCTCTCCGATCCCCTGAGCGTGCAGGTGATCATGGCGGGGATGGAGGCCACCTGGTGGCTCAACGACAGGCTGCGGGAGTGGCTGGGCGAGAAGAACGCGGCCGACACGCTCACGCTGTCCGCCCCCGGCAACGTCACGTCGGAGATGGGGCTGGCGCTCCTCGACGTCGCCGACGTGATCCGTCCGCACCGGGAGGTGGTGGCGTTCCTGCACGACGTCAGGGACGGGAACTTTCTGGACGAGTTGCCGAAGTTCGCCGGCGGGGCCGAGGCGCGCGACGCCATCGAGGCGTACCTGGACCGGTACGGCATGCGCTGCGTCGGCGAGATCGACATCACCCGGCCGCGGTGGCGGGAGCGCCCCGACACCCTCGTGCCCGTGATCCTGGACAACGTCCGGAATTTCGCGCCGGGCGCTGCGAGGCGGCGCTTCGAGCAGGGACGACAGAAGGCGGAGCGGAAGGCGCAGGAGGTGCTGATGCGCCTGCGGGCCCTACCGGACGGGGAGCAGAAGGCCACCGAGGCCCGGCGGATGATCGACCGGGTCCGGACCTTCATCGGGTACCGGGAGTACCCGAAGTACGACATCGTGAGCCGCTACTTCGTCTACAAGCAGGCCCTGTTGACAGAGGCCGACCGCCTGGTGCGGGACCGTGTGCTCGCCGATCGGGAGGACGCCTTCTTCCTCACGTTCCAGGAGTTCCACGACGTCGTGCGCACGAACCGGGTGGACGACCGGCTCATCCGGCAGCGCCGGGAGGCGTTCCGGTCGTACCAGGCGCTCACGCCGCCCCGGGTGCTCACGTCGGACGGCGAGGTCGTCACCGGGTCGTACCGCCGTGACGACGTGCCGGCCGGTGCCCTGCTCGGTCTGCCGGTCTCCGCCGGGACCGTCGAGGGCCGGGCCCGGGTCGTCCTGGACCTGGCAGAGGCCGATCTTGCGCCGGGCGACATCCTGGTCACGGCGTACACCGACCCCAGTTGGACGCCGCTGTTCGTCGCTGTCACGGGTCTGGTGACGGAGGTGGGCGGCCTGATGACCCATGGCGCGGTCATCGCCCGGGAGTACGGCCTGCCGGCCGTCGTGGGCGTGGAGCGGGCGACCCGGCTGATCCGGGACGGGCAGCGGATCCGCGTCCACGGCACCGACGGGTACGTCGAGATCCTGGACTGAGCGACCACCGTCGGGAATGCCGGTCCCCGCCGCAGGGGTGGTGGTGACCGGCACCGACGGTGCGCCCCCGATCGGGCCGGCTCGGCCGGGTCCCACACAGGGACGTTTGTTAGCGCCAACACAACGCGCCTCCTGGGCTCCGGCCCCGCGCCGTCGGCCAACAGAGCCGGAACGTTACGACTTGACGAACGCCATGTTATCGCTCACAGTCGATGGTCGAGGACATCGACGCTCTGGCTTACCGGGCGAGCCTGCTTCGTCGGACCTTGGATCGGGCGCGCTCTCGGGGCACAGGGGCGACGCGTGAGCGCTGACATTCTCTCGGCATCTGCGCCCGGTCAAAGCGTCGCGGTAGGCCCGTCTCCCGGGTGGACCGCTCGGCTCTTGGTCATTGGAGGAGGATCATGTCTGCCTTTGGTAGGTCTCCATCGGTCACGCCGCCGTCCCGGCGGCGTGGGTGGGTGCGGCGGGTCGTCGCCGCCGGCGTGACGGCGGTACTGGCCGGTGGGGTCGCCGCAGCGGTGCTGTCGACACCCGCCGCCGCGGCGACGGTCGACACGAGCGCGTGGTACGTCCTGCTCAACCGCAACAGCGGTAAGGCTCTGGACGTGTACAACCTGGCGACGAACGACGGGGCGCGGATCACCCAGTGGACCCGCAACAACGGCAACCAGCAGCAGTGGCAGTTCGTCGACTCCGGTGGCGGCTACTACCGGATCAAGTCGCGGCACTCCGGCAAGGTGCTGGACGTCTACAACTGGTCGACGGCCAACGGCGCGGCGATCAACCAGTGGACCGACCACAACGGCGCCAACCAGCAGTTCCGGCTGGCCGACTCGGCCGGTGGCTACGTGCGGTTCATCAACCGCAACAGCAACAAGGTCCTGGAGGTGCAGGGCGCCTCCACCGCCGACGGAGCGAACATCGTGCAGTACGACGACTGGAACGGCAACAACCAGCAGTGGCAGCTCGTCCGCGTCGACGGCGGGGGAAACCCCACCACACCGCCGCCCGGCACGTGCACCCTTCCGTCGACGTACCGCTGGTCCTCGACGGGCTCGCTGGCGAACCCGAAGCCGGGATGGGTCTCGCTGAAGGACTTCACCCACGCCCCCTACAACGGCCGGCAGCTCGTCTACGCCACCACGCACGACACGGGTACGTCGTGGGGATCGATGAACTTCGGCCTCTTCACGAACTGGTCCGAGATGGCCTCGGCCAGCCAGAACACGATGCCGTTCAGTGCCGTCGCGCCCACGCTCTTCTACTTCGCCCCGAAGAACATCTGGGTGCTCGCCTACCAGTGGGGTGGGACCGCCTTCTCCTACCGGACGTCGACCGACCCCACCAACGTGAACAGCTGGTCGTCGCAGCAGGCGCTCTTCACGGGCAGCATCGCCAACTCCCCCACCGGCCCCATCGACCAGGCGCTCATCGGTGACGACACGAACATGTACCTGTTCTTCGCCGGGGACAACGGCAGGATCTACCGGGCCAGCATGCCCATCGGGAACTTCCCGGGCAACTTCGGCACGTCGTCCACGGTGATCATGAGCGACACCACCAACAACCTGTTCGAAGCGGTTCAGGTCTACAAGCTCCAGGGCCAGAACCAGTACCTCATGCTCGTCGAGGCGATCGGCGCGCAGGGCCGCTACTTCCGCTCGTTCACGTCCAGCAGTCTGGGCGGTACGTGGACGCCGCAGGCGGCAACCGAGAGCAACCCGTTCGCCGGCAAGGCCAACAGCGGTGCCACCTGGACCAACGACATCAGTCACGGCGAGCTGATCCGCAGCAACGCCGACCAGACCATGACCGTCGACCCCTGCAACCTCCAGTTGCTCTACCAGGGACGGTCCCCCAACTCCGGCGGCGACTACGGCCTGCTGCCGTACCGGCCGGGTCTGTTGACGCTGCAACGCTGACCGCGACGACGCGGGACGGGGTGCGGGCCGCCACGGGTGGCGGCCCGCACCCCCACGGTCAACGGTGCGCGCGGGGCGGCTGACCGGCGTCGAAGTACTCGGGCCGGCTGACCCAGGCGTCGCTGACGAACATGACACCCGGACGGTCGCCGAGGATGTCACGGAGACCGGCGACCACCGGGGCGGCCCGGTCGTACGGCAGGACGGCGATGACCATGACCAGTCCGGCCCGGTCGTTGAAGAGCAGTCGACCCTCGTGGGAGCCGTGGTGGCCGAAGCCGGAGACGCCGCTGAGGCTCGTCCAGCCACTCACCTCGGAGGTGTGCAGCAGGGTACGGACGGCGTCCGCGTCGTCGGCGCGGGTGACCACCTCGACTTTGATCATCCGGGTCAGTCCGAGTTCGTTCATGTCGTGGGCTCCTTGTCGGTGGTACGGGGGACCGGTCGGACGGGCGCCGGCACGGGGATCCGTACCCGGTCGGCCCGGTCCGGACGGGCATCGGTGCTCAGGGGTGCGGCGACGACGGTCCGCCAGCCTCCGCCCGGGTCGGGTTCCGACCATCCACCGGTACGGGGGTCGAGGACCGTCAGGGCCATCCAGCCGCCCTCGACCAGTTGGCGTAGCGCGGGATTGCGGTGCAGCACGGCGTCCACCAAGTGCTGCGGTGCACACACCACCGCGAGCAGTCGCAGCGGCTCGTGCACCAGTCGTCCGCCGTCGCTGACGGACTGCCAGGGCAGCCCGGTGCGCAGGTCACCGCCCGAGCCGGACAGTACGCCCAGGCCGTCACCGAGGACGGTGTGCACCGTCTTGGTGCCGGCGCTCAGGCGGTCCGGGTAGACGGTCGAGAAGTAGTACTGGAGGTTGATCCAGGCGGCGACCACCAGCGGCCCGGTCATGATCGTTTCCAGGACGGCGGCGTCCGGGTCGCCGGTCCAGTCGTAGGAGTGCAGGAAGGTACGGCCCGCCAGGTCGAGACCGAGGGTGAGGTCACGTGGCGCGGCGATGAAGGCGGCGTTGCCGGCGAGGGCCCACTCCGGCCGGACCTGCGCCCAGTCGGCGGCCCGGGCGGGCAGCCGGGCGG